>NZ_JBIVUV010000003.1:0-460709 GCF_044768525.1 Streptomyces sp. NPDC091287 | reverse complement strand
CGAGGGTGGTGAGGGTGGCGTCGGGGCCGAGTTCGAGGTAGCGGGTGGTGCCGTGGGTTTCGAGGTGGTGGATGCCGGGGTGGAAGCGGACTGTCCGGCGGATGTGGTGGGTCCAGTAGTCGGGGGTGGTGAGGTCGTCTGCGGTGGCGGGGAGTCCGGTGAGGTTGGAGATGAGGGGGATGGTCGGGGGGTGGAAGGTGAGGTGGGAGATGGCGTGGCGGAAGTCGTCGAGGATGTTGTCCATGTGTGCGGAGTGGAAGGCGTGGCTGACGGTGAGGCGGGTGGTTTTGCGGCCTTGGGCGGTGAAGTGCTGGGCGACGGCTTCGGCGGCGTCGGGGGTGCCGGAGATCACGGTGGCCTGGGGTCCGTTGACGGCGGCGATGCTCAGGTCGTCGCCGGTGGAGTCGAGTACTGCCCGGACTTCTTCCTCTGTGGCGCGTAGCGCGATCATGGTGCCGTCGGAGCGGGCGGTCTGCATGAGTCGGCCGCGGGTGGTGACGAGGGTTACGGCGTCGTCGAGGGTGAGGACTCCGGCGGCGTGGGCGGCGGCGATCTCGCCGATCGAGTGTCCGATCAGTGTGTCGGGGGTGAGGCCGTCGTGTTCCAGGGCCCGGTAGAGGGCGGTTTGCAGGGTGAAGAGGGCGGCTTGGGTGTACTCGGTGCGGTTGAGGAGTTCCGCGTCCTGCCCCCACATCACCTCGTGCAAAGGCCGGTCGAGGATCGCGTCGAAACGGTCGCACACCTCGCAGAACGCGGCGGCGAACACCGGGTGGCTCTCGTAGAGTTCGCGGCCCATGCCGAGTCGTTGGCTGCCCTGGCCGGTGAAGAGGAACGCGGTTTTGCCGGGGGTGGTGGTCGCGGTGGTCAGGCCGGGTGCTTCGGTGCCGTCGGCGAGTGCGGTGAGTGCGGTGAGGAGGGTGGTGCGGTCGGCGGGGTCGATGACGGCGCGGTGGTCGAAGCGGGTGCGGGCGGCCAGGGAGGCCGCGATCCGCTCGGGGGGTACGTCCGGGTGGCTCTGGGTGTAGGCGTGGAGTGAACGGGCCTGTTCGTGCAGGGCTTTCTCGCTCTTGGCCGACAACAGCCACGGCAGTGCCGGGAGTTCGCTGGTGCCGGGTGTGTGGTCGGCAGGGGCTTCCTCGATCACGACGTGCGCGTTCGTGCCGCTGATACCGAACGACGAGACACCCGCACGACGCGGCCGGCCCTGCGTGTGCCACGGGCGGTCCTCGGTCAGCAGCCGGACCGTGCCGTCCGACCAGTCGACGTGCTCCGTGGGCCGCTCGGCATGCAGGGTCATCGGCAGCCGGCCATGGCGCAGAGCCATGACCATCTTGATGACACCGCCGACCCCGGCCGCCGCCTGCGCGTGGCCGATGTTGGACTTCAACGACCCCAGCCACAGCGGGCGCTCGGCGTCGCGAGCATCGCCGTACGTGTTGAGCAGGGCCGTCGCCTCGATCGGGTCGCCGAGCCGGGTGCCCGTACCGTGCGCCTCCACGGCGTCGACGTCCGCGGGCGTCAGGTCCGCGTCCGCCAGGGCCTGGCGGATCACGGCCTCCTGGGAGGGGCCGTTGGGCGCGGTGAGACCGTTGCTCGCGCCGTCCTGGTTGATGGCCGAGCCCCGTACCACCGCGAGGACCGGGTGTCCGTTGCGCACCGCGTCGGAGAGCCGCTCCACGAGCAGCAGGCCCACGCCCTCGCTCCAGCCGGTCCCGTCGGCCCCGGCGGCGAACGCCTTGCAGCGGCCGTCCGGTGACAGACCCCGCTGCCGGCTGAACTCCACGAACATGCCGGGGCTTGCCATGACGGCCGCGCCGCCGGCCAGCGCCAGCGAGCACTCGCCCTGCCGCAGGGCCCGCGCGGCCAGGTGCAGGGCCACCAGGGACGAGGAGCAGGCCGTGTCCACGGTGATCGCAGGACCTTCGAGGCCCAGGGTGTAGGCGATCCGGCCGGAGGCGACGCTGCTCAGCTGGCCCGTCAGCAGGTAGCCGTCGACGCCTTCGGCGGCCTCGGCGAGCCGGGGACCGTACTCAAGCCCGTACGTGCCCGCGAAGACACCGGTGTCGCTGCCGCGCAGCGACGTCGGGTCGATGCCGGCCCGTTCGAAGGTCTCCCAGGCCGTTTCGAGCAGTAGCCGCTGCTGTGGGTCCATCGCCGTTGCCTCGCGCGGACCGATCCCGAAGAAACCGGCGTCGAACTCACCGGCCTCGTGCAGAAACCCGCCCCGTGCGGTGGACGACTTGCCGACGGCCTCCGGGTCGGGGTCGTACAGGTCCTCGTCCCAGCCTCGGTTGTCCGGGAACGGCCCGATCGCGTCCGTTTCCTCGATCACCAGGCGCCACAGGTCCTCGGGGGAGGCGACCCCGCCCGGGTAGCGGCAGGCCATGCCGATGATCGCGATCGGCTCGCCGGGATCGGCCGGTGCCCGCCTGGCGGGCACCGGCACCGCCGCCGTTTCGTAGAGCAGCGTGTGCAGATGCGTGGCGAGCGCTTCCGGGGTGGGGTGGTCGAAGGCGACGGCCACCGGCAGGGATACGCCCAGAGCCTGCGTCAGACGGTTGCGCAGTCCGACGGCGGTCGAGGACTCCAGACCGAGGTCGCGAAAGGTGTCGCCGGGTGCGCCGAGCGCACCGCCGGGGCCGGCCCCGAGTACTCCCGCGGTCTGTTCCCTCACGAACCGCACCAGGCGCGGACGACGTTCGTCGGGGGCCAGCGCGTCCAGTTCCGCCCGGAGTTCGGTGGCCGGACCCGCGGCCTCGGCCGCGTCGGCCGCGGTGTCGTACGCGGGCAGCTCCAGTCGCACCGGCTCGCCCACGTCCGCGTCGTCGTCCGCCTCGGCCGCACCGTTCGCCCGGGCCAGAACGACGGGGAGGCCGTGCGCCCACAGGTCGGTGAACGCCGCCGCGAGGGCCCGGTGGCTGTCCCGGCCACGTACCAGCGTCCCCGTGACGACGGTGTCCGCCGCCTGGCCGGTGTCCTCGACGATCTCCTCCATGGCCATCTTCAGCACCGGGTGCGGGCCCGCCTCCAGGAACGCCCCGTGGCCATCGGCGAGCAGTGCGCGCACCGCCGACTCGAAGAGCACCGGGCGGCGCAGCTGCCCTGCCCAGTACGGCCCGTCCAACTCCAGGGTGTCCAGCAGGGCGCCGCGCGCCGACGAGTAGAACGGAATCCGGGACGCGGTCGGGCGTACGAACCGCAGCCCGTCGCGGAGCCGGTCCATGATCGCGTCGACCTGGCCGACGTGGACGGGGAAGTCGGCCAGGATCCGCCGGGTCCGTATCCCTTCCGTCGCGAGGGCCGCCTCCAACTCGGCCAGCGCGTCCTCGTCACCCGACACGGTCACCGAACCCGGCCCGTTGACCGCGGCCAGACCCAGCCGGTCACCCCAGGGGGCCAGCCGTCCCCGCATCTCCTCGGCGGGCAGCAGCACCGCCACGATGCCACACCGGCCCGACAGCTCCTCGGTCAGCGCCTCGCCCCACACGGCCGCGATCCGCAGCGCCTCGGGCCGGGGCAGTGCCCCGCACGCGTGCGCGGCTGCCATCTCGCCGATGCTGTGCCCCACCACCGCGACCGGCTCGACCCCCCGGGAACGCCACTCGGCGGTGAGCGAGATCATCACGGCGACCAGCGCCGGCATCACCACTGCCGCGGACTCCAGCGCCGGCGCGCCCTCGGCGCCCCGCAGGACCTCGACCAGATCCCAGCCCACCAGCGGGCGCAGCTCCTCGGCGCAGGCCTCGACGCTTGCCCGGAAAACCTCGGACTCATCGAGCAGATCGACCGCCATCCCGTCCCAGTGCGCGCCGAAACCGGGGTAGACGAACACGGCTCCGGGTGCGCCACCCGCCTTTGGCACCCGCCCCTCGCGCAGCACCTCGGAGACGGCCTCCTCGATCCGTCCGGCCGCCAGCGCGCGGAGTCCCGCGAGCAGTTCGCCGCGGTCGCGACCGACCAGGACGGCACGGTGCGCGGCCGCACCGTCGGCGGCGGTCAGTGCGGCGCCGGCCGAAGCGGGCGACAGGCCGGGGAGGGCGGCGAGCAGCTCCGCGGCGGCGGCGGCGCGCGCACGCAGCGAGGCCGGTCCGGGCGCCGAGACCGGCCACAGTACGACGGGGTGGGGTGCAGCAGTCATCGTCTACCGTCTCCGAATTTCGGTTGCGCGGGATTCAGGTGCAACATCGCGCGGGACTCAGGTGCAACATCGCGCGGGATTCAGGTGGACCAGGGAGTGAGAGGGGGAGGAGAGCCACGAGCCGGGGCGCGGCCCCTCAGGACCGGACGGCGTGTTCGGCGCTGAGGAGCGAGAAGACCAGCCGGAGCGCGAGGGCGGACGCCGACCGGTGGAAGAAGTGCCCGCCGGGCACGGTGAACGCCCTGAAGTCCGCAGAGGTGTGGCCGGCCCAGCCCGCGGCGATCCGGGGTGGCACCAGCGGGTCGTTCGACCCGGCGAACACCCGGACCGGGACGGGCAGCGGTTCGACGTCGGCGCCCGGGACGCGGCTGTGCGCCACGCGCAGGTCGTCACGGAGCACGGAGACGGCGAGCCGCAGCCACTCCGGGTAGCGGAGCACCAGCTCGGGCAGCCCGTCCAGGCTGGTCATCCAGGCCGCCAGCTCCTCGTCCGTGAGCCGGTCCGGCGAGACGTCGCCAGGGGGAGTGTGCGGCGGGGCGCAGGCGCCGACCAGCAGTTGGCGCGGTGGTGTGCGGCCCTGGGCGATCCGGCGCCGGGCCAGCTCGTAGGCGACGATGCCGCCCATGCTGTGCCCGTAGAAGGCGTACGGCACGTCCATCAGCGGGGAGAGCGCCTCGTCCAGCTCGTCGACGAGCCGCGCGAAGTCGTGCAGCCGGGGTTCGCGTGCCCGGTGCTCGCGGCCGGGCAGCTGCACCGGCACGACGGAGATCGCGTTGCCCAGGCGGGGCTGCCAGCCGGAGAACGAGGAGGCCGCCCCGCCGGCGTGGTGGAAGCAGAACAGCCGCAACCGCGCAGTGGCGGGCTCGGCCTGCCGGGGCAGCAGATACGCCGAACGGACCCGGCCGGCATCGCTGTTGACCCGGCCGGCGCTCCCGGCGGCCGAGGCGGCGGGCAACGCCGTACGGCCCCCGGCCACCGGGGATTCCGCACGGTCGGCCGCCGGGTGGCCCGTGCGGGACTCGTCGGCCACTGAGGCCGGGCCCGGACCGCCGTTCACGACTCCACCGTCTGCGCCGTCAGCGCGTAGATGTCACCCAGGCTGGTCGACTCCAGCACCTGCGTCATCGGTATCCGCCGCCCGGTCTCCCGTTCGATCGCGGTGAGCAGCGTCAGCAGGTTCAGCGAATCCCAGCCGGGCAGTTCGTCGAAACTGGCGCCCACCGTCTCAGGTGTGAGGGACAGTCCGACCTCGCGGTGGACGAGGGACAGGAAATCGTCGAGATTCTTCACTGGTGCAGCCCTCCCAGGCTCAGGGTGAGCCGGATGTGCTCCGGCGGCGCGGGGATCTCCGCCAGGTCGTGGCGGTAGAGGGTGGGGGCGCCGTCGGCGCCTCCGTCGGCCAGGCCGAAGCCGTTGCCGGGGTAGAAGTCCTGGACCTTGCCGTTCTTGGCCGACGGCCGGTAGCCGGCCCGCACCGAGCGCAGGCCCTCGTCCCGGGCGTGGCTGAGGATCGCCGACAGGCAGGCTTGTTCGATGCCGCGGGCGAATACCCGGCAGCTGAGCAGGAAGTTGTCGATGACGAGCGTCTCGTCCTCGCGGTGGGCGAGGACGGCGCCGACGACTCCGTTGTCGCCGAACCGGTCGGCGGAGCGGATGGTGAGAACCAGGGAGCCCGGCGCGCCGGCCCGCTCGGCCACCTCGGACTGCTGGAGCCGCTCGGTGGTCATATTGAACTGGTTGGTACGCAAGGTCAGTTGAGACACCCGCGTCAGCTCCGCCGGGGAGGCGTCGGCGAACCGCACCTGGACGTCCAGCTCGCGCAGGTAGTCGTCGAGCGAGGAGAAACTGTGCAGGAAGTCCTTGCGGTCCAGCTCCTCCCGGTACCGCTCCGGGCGCTGCCGGTCGTCGGATGTGATGTCCCGTACGTCGAACCAGCCGTCCCGCAGCAGTTTCTCGACGTGCAGTGCCGGCTCGTCGTCCAGGGCCACCACGGCGACGTCCGGAAGCTCGCGGCTGACGAGCCCGCACTCGTACGGGCTGTCGTCGGCGAAGACGAAGCTGTCCACCCCGAGATTGAGCTCGGAGGCCAACGCGCGCAGATTGTCGTGCTTGGGACGCCAGTTGGCGATGACACGGACGAAGTCGTCCTCGCGCAGCGTCATGTCGGGGTGGGACCGCAGCACCTCGCGCACCGGGTCCAGGTCGTTCTTGCTGACCGCGGCGAGCAGCACCCCCTGCGAGGCGACCTGGCGGGCGGTCCGCTGGAACCGGCGGAACGCCTCGCCCCGGTAGGAGCCCGCGACCTCGATGCCCTCGATCCCGTCGTCGCCGAGGATCCCGCCCCAGACCGTGTTGTCCAGGTCGAGGACCAGGACCTTCTTCGCGCCGCCGGTGGACGCGCGGAGCAGGTGAGCCACCTCGCCCGCGTACGCCGCCTGCACCTCGGGTGAGAGCTCCGTGTGCGTGTAGACACCGAGCCGGTCGTCACGGAGCGGCAGCGCCGCGCCGAGCAGCGGGTCGAAGTCGAGCACGGTCAGGGAGGGGTGGGAGTCCATCAGCCGCAGCAGCCGCGCGTTGGCCTCCCGCCACACGGCGCCGAGCCTGGCCCGGTCGTGTACGCCGACCAGCTGCGCAGGCCATTCGCGGGGCAGCGGGAGAGTGTTGAACACCAGCGTGCCCCGCCCCGTGCCGTCGAAGGCCTTCGCCAGTCCGTCGAGCAGCGTCAGCTTCTCGTCGAACACCCGGTGCACGTCCTCCGGACGCCAGGGAACGGGGACCTCGTCGAAGACCAGGGAGGCGTCCAGGAGGCAGACGACCGCGTCGGGCCGCGCCGCGTACAGCTCGCTCGCGGCGTCCGACAGGTCGAAGACGTAGCCGTCGAAGTCGGAGACGTGCGGGCGCAGCAGCAGACCGTGTCGGGCCAGTTCGGCCGTGACCGGTGCGACGAGTCCGGATACGGTGCTGTGCCCGGTGAACGCCACCGACAGGACCGGCGTGTCCGGGTGTTCGGCCAGCACTGCGTCCGCGCCGAGACGGGCCAGCAGGTTTCCCGCCCAGCGCCTCTCGACCGCGTCACCCGCGCCGATCAGACCGCGTACCAGTGGGTATTCGGCGGCCACGCGGCCCTGCTCGTGCAGCGATCGCAGCGACTGCGGTTTCTCGTCCGTCTTCTCGACCATTCCCAGCTCTCCCCGTACGTCAGGTACGACGCGGCCATGCTTGGCGAGCGGTCTAAAGCGGCCCTAACAGCCGTCTAGGGCGTGTTCGAAAGTAGCGCCGTCCGCCCGGAGGGCGGGCTCGGCGGCGTCTGGTGCGCGCGACCGCAAGGCGGAGGGTCGCCCCGATACTGGATGTATCGGCGTGATCCCGACAACGCGGCGAGGAATGGGGTCTCCCCTGCTCGAGCGAAGCCGAGAGCTTGGGGAAGTGCCAGACGCCGCCGAGCAGGCGGGACTTTCGATACACGCCCAAGCTTGATCTTTAACCTGTGCGGCGGGTTCGTCGGGGACGGGCCGAGGCGGAGATTAGGAGCTCTTAAGCGGTGGTTTGGAGAGCTCGCCTAGATCTTCCTCCTGCACCACGGCGTGATCGGTGACCGGCCGAACCGGCCACCGCACGACCGCGACTCTTCGGAGGAACACATGGCAACCGCCCTCGCCGCAGAACTGGAGTTCGACCTCGACCTCGACCTGGAGGTCGTGGTCCAGGACTCGCCCGCGATGGAGGCCAAGTCCTTCACCGGCACCGGCACCTGTCTCTCCTGCCCGGTCACCTCCTGGCACTGCTGATCGGCCCGGAAGCCGACAGGGCTGACGAGCCCACCGGCTGACCGGGTGCCGGGCGGCGCGGCCCTCGCGGGCCGTGCCGCCCGGCACTCCCACGTCACCACTACGCACAGAACGGACCGGGGACGGACACATGACGGACAGAGACCTCTTCGACGCCGCCGATGTGGTGCTGCTGCGTGTGGCGGTCGGCCCCCTGCCTCCCGCGGCGCCCGGGACCGACTCGTCCGCAGAAGCGCCCGCGGCCCCACCCACCGCCCCTTCCGGCGGCTTCGCCTCCGAGGCCGCGACGCGGGCCGAGATCGGCCGGCTCGCCGCGGACCCCGCCTTCCTGACGGCCGTCCGACTGGCCAGCCCGAGCCTCGCCGACGAGGTCGAGAAGGTACGGTCGGGCGTCCCGCTCAAGCGCAAGCGCCTCACCCGGGCACTCGTCTCGCTGACCAAGTACCGGCTCCGCACGACGTACCGGCCCACCCCCTTCGGCCTCTTCGCGGGCGTGGCGCTCGCCGCGACGGGCCCCGCCCCCGTACGGCCGGGGGGCGGCGGGCACCGGACGCTGAGCCGCCCCGACGCGGCCTGGCTGTCCGGAGTCCTCACGGACCAGGTCGTCACCACGCCGGGACTGTGCGAACGCGCCGCACTGACCGCCAACCCGCTGCGTACCGTCCGGGACGGCCGCGTGGTCCTCGTCGATCACCACGACCCCACGGGGAATCAGCAGTTGGCGCACTCGGTCCGGCTCACCGCGGTCGTCGCGTACGTCCTGGAACGGGCCGCCGACCCGGTCGCCTGGCCCGAGCTTGTCCAGGCGCTGGCCGAGCGGTTCCCCCAGGCTCCCGCCGCGACCATTGAGCGGACCGTGCGGCAACTGGTGGGCAGTGGCTTCCTGGTGAGCGACCTCGTGCCACCGCCCGACCACACGGCCCCGCTCGACCACGTGCTGGAGCGACTGGTCGACACCGGCCATCCCGTGACCCACGCCCTCGCCGGCGTCCGCGCCGGTCTCACCGCCCTGGACGCCGCCCCACCGGCCGACCGGGGCCGGGAGCTCGCCGAGGTCACCGCCCGGATGCGGGAGCTGCGCGGGGCCGACGACGTGATCCAGACCGACCTGGGGCTCGACACGCGTCTCGTCCTGCCGGTCGAGGTCACCCGTGAGGCCGCGCGGGCCGCTTCCGCCCTGTGGCGGACGACGGTCGCCCGGCCGGGAATGCCGCATCTGCGCGCCTACCACCTGGCCTTCCTGGAGCGGTACGGCACGGGCCGTGCCGTACCGCTTCTCGAACTCCTCGACGACGCCCGGGGCCTCGGCCTCCCGGAGACCTACCGGGGGCCCGGCGGCGCGGGCGGCGCGTCGTCGCCCGAGCCGTCGGCGGCGGAGCGGCGCCGCGACCAGCGTCTCGGGGAGCTGATGCTCGGTGCCTCAGGACAGACGGGCGTCGGCGAGATCGTGCTCGACGAGAAGACGCTCGACGCCCTCGCGGCCACGGAAGCCGGGCCCGCCGCTTCCGGCGGGGCGGACCCGTCCGGCACCGTCCGTCCTCCCCGCCGGGTCCCGGGCTCCCTCGAACTGGGAGTCGAGATCGTCGCCGAAGGCTGGGACGAGCTGTGCGCGGGGGAGTTCCGTCTCGTCCTCGGCGCGAACCCCGGCTCGCCCCGGGCCGGTGCCACCTTCAGCCGTTTCGCTCCGGCCCTGGGCGGGGAAAGCGGTCCGCTCGCCTCGGTCGTCGCGCGCGCCGAGGAGTCGGCCGCGGCCGCCGTGCCCGGAGAGATCACGGCCGCGGTGGCCTACCGCCCCCGGGTGGCCCGCTCCGCGAACGTGGCCACCGTGCCGCAGTGGCTCCCGTACCGGATCCCGCTGGGCGTCCCGCGGGCCGCCCGTGACGATGTCACCGACCTGCGCCCCGAGGAACTCGCCGTCCACGCGGACCTGGACGGGCTGCGGGTCGTGCACACACCCACCGGCCGGCCGGTGCGGCCTGTCTCGCACTCGATGCTCAACCCCGCCAGCGGCCATCTCCCGTACGTGGCACGCTTCCTGCTCGACCTCGGATACGAGGGCCAGGACTGGTGCACCCCCTGGAACTGGGGCTCCTGGACCTCCGCGCCCGCCCTGCCCAGGGTCCGCCTGGGCCGCACGGTGCTGGCTCCGGCTCGCTGGCTCCCCGACACCGCGCTGCTGGAACGGGCCGCGGAGACCGACGGCGCCGACGTGGGCTGGCACGAAGCGGTCGCCGCATGGCGCCGGCGCCTGCGAGTGCCCCGGTATACGTTGCTCACCCGGGTGGACAACCGCGTGACGGTCGATCTCGACGATCCGCGTCACCTTCTGGTCCTGCACGACGAGGTGAAACGGCCCCAGCGGCTGGTGATCACCGAGTGGTACGGCGGCCCGGCCGGTGCCCGCTGGTTCACCGCCGCCGACGGCCCCCACGCCGCCGAACTGGTCGTTCCTCTCTTCGCCCGCCACCCGCGTCCGGCACCGGCCGTGGCCCCGAAACCGGCCGCCCCGGTCGACGCCCAGGAGCGAGTGCGGTGGGCGGCCATGCCCGGTGGCGAGTGGCTGTACGCCAAGCTCTACGTCCCCGACGCGCTCCAGCACCACGTTCTGGCACGGCACTTGGGGCGACTCGTCGACTCCGCCGCGGTGCGCGCGGCCGGTGTCGACAGCTGGTTCTTCCTGCGGTACGCCGACCCCGACCCCCATCTGCGCGTGCGCTTCCACGGGAAGCCGGAGGGCCTGTGGCCGGTGCTGCTGCCCGCCGTACGGGAGTGGGGCGAAGAGCTGCGGGACGCGGGGCTCACCGACCGGCTGGTGCTCGACACGTACGAGCCGGAGGTCGAGCGGTACGGAGGGCCCGCAGCCCTCCACCACGCCGAGCGGGTCTTCCGCGCCGACAGCGCCGTCGTCCTGGCCCGGCTCGCCCCGCGGACCGACCCTGAGCCGGAGCCGGTGACCCAGGCGGCGCTCGGGATCCTCGACCTCCTCACCGGGCTCGGCACACCGGAGGAGGCCCTCGCCTGGCTCGGGGACCCCGGGTTCCTCGTCCGGCGCTCCGAGGTGGCGCGGGCGACGAAGGAGGCGATCGCCGAACGGCTCGGGGGGAGTCTCGCGGGTGGTTCCGAGCCACCGGGCCTCGCCGCCGCCCTGGCCGCGCGCGGCGCCGCCCTGGCCGGCCTTCGAGAGGTCCTCACCGCTGAGGCCGCCGACCCCGCGGGCACGTCCGGCCCCACCGGACTCGCCGAGGCCGGGGACCGGCGGGCCCCGGTGGCGATGAGCCTCGCCCACATGCACTGCAACCGGCTCCTCGGCCCCCGCCGCGAGGAGGAGATCCTCGCCCATGTGACGGCCCGCGAAGGCCTCGCCCTCAGCCTCAGCAGGAAGAGGCACGGCCGATGAGCCTGGCCCACGCCCCCCGTACGGCGGCGCTGGACATCGCGTTCACCGTCGCGGAGCGGCTCCGTGACCCGGCGCGGGTGGCCCGGATCACGGCGGCCGCATGCGCCGAGGTGCCCGCCGAACTGATGCTGCCCGGCTGGCAGCCGGCGTCCGTGCTTCTCGGTCACCCCGGCGTGAGCCTGCTGCACACGGCCTGCGCACGCGACGACGAGCAGTGGTCCGCGGTGGCTCACGCCCATCTCGCCGCCGCGGTCGCCGCGGCCCCGCAGGCGGGGCCGTCCGCCGTCGGCAACCTCGTCCTGCCCGCGCTGCTGCGCGCCCAGGACACCGGAGGTTACGCCCGGCTGCTCGACCGGAG
This sequence comes from Streptomyces sp. NPDC091287, assembly GCF_044768525.1. Lineage (NCBI taxonomy): Bacteria > Bacillati > Actinomycetota > Actinomycetes > Kitasatosporales > Streptomycetaceae > Streptomyces > Streptomyces sp. NPDC091287. The sequence goes on along the minus strand of NZ_JBIVUV010000003.1, from coordinate 449,028 downwards.
CGTCGGCGTGCTCGCCGGACACACCGGATCCAGGGTCGCCGCCCTGCGTGGCCGGCGCGCCGAGGGGCTCTCGTACCTGGACTACGACGTCGTCGCGGGTCTCACCGGCCAGGGCCGGGTCCTTCTCGCGGCGGCCGGACGGGGCGTCGGACGCGCGAGGGACGCGCTGACAGGCGTCCTCGCCCTGCTGGTCGAGCTCACCGAGCCACTGCGGGTCGACGGCGTGGACGTCCCCGGGTGGTGGTGCGCCCCGGACCGCTACGTCGTGCCCCAGGACCGGGCCGCCTACCCGCGCGGCGACTTCAACACGGGTGTCGCCCACGGCATCTGCGGCCCGCTCGCCCTGCTGTCCCTCGCGCACCTGGCAGGTCACCGGGTGCCCGGCATCCCGGACGCTGTCCGGCGGATCACCGACTGGCTGCGGGGACACGCGTACGACGACGGGCAGGGCGGCGTCTCGTGGCCCGGCCGGGTCGCGTTCGACGAGGAGACCGGCGTCGCGGCGGCCGGCGGGGACACCGGGACGCGGCCCGGCTGGTGCTACGGCACCGCCGGCATCGCCGGTGCCCTCCACCTGGCGGGCACGGCCCTGGCCGACGGGACGACGTCGAGGCAGGCCGTCACCGCCCTCTCGGCCGCGCTGCGCCGTCCGGTCGCCGAACTAGGCGGTGACGACCCGGGTTTCTGCCACGGCCTCGCGGGCGTCCTCCACGCCGGGGTCCGGCTGGCGGCACGCACGGGCGACGAGGAACTGTGGCGGGGCGCCGACCGCCTGGCGACAGCGCTCATCTCGCTGTACGACCCCGAATCCGCCTTCGGATACCGGCAGTTGGTCCGTGGGCCCGCTGGTCCGGTGCGCTGTGAGAGCCCCGCGCTCATCGACGGCGCCGCAGGTGTGGCCCTCGCACTCCTCACCTATGCGAAAACCCGCGGCCAAGGCCCCACGGGCTCGTCGGTCCCGCTCTGGGACGCGGTCCTCCTGACCTCGTGAACCACCGGCTCACTCGCACGTGCGGCCTCACGCACGGGAACGCCGTGTGGTCCGGGCCCGGTGACCGGGCCTGGTCACGCGGCGGAGACGGAGCGTGCAGAGGTGCGGGCAGCTTGAGGGCCGGCGACGCGCGCAGGGTACGAAGAAGCCGCCCCTACCCTGCGCAAGCTTGTTCGACTCGATCGGGATGATTCCTTCTGCGGACTGGTCGCGACCGCCAAATCCGGCCCTGACCTGGAGCTATTGCTGACCTCTTGCTGACTCGCCGACCAGCGGCAAACGCCTGACCTGCATAAACCCCAAAGCGGGGCTATAACAGCCTGATCACGTGATGGCATCGGGAAGCCCCGCCCGTCAATTCGGCACCCGTGATCGTGCCATCATCGAGCATCGATCCACCAGTGGAGTCCGAGTTGGGAGGGCGCGTGGCGATGGAGGCCGGCCCTCGCGACACGGAGCAGCGCGGCACGGAGCACGACGTGCCGTCATCGCGGGAGACCGCGGGACGGCTGAGTCCTGACGGGCCCGACGAGCAGGACGTGACCCCCGAGGTCGAGGTCGAGCTGCGTCCCACCCGCAAGCTGCGGATCTGGCAGCTCGCCCCCATCGTCGTCCTGGCCGCGGTCGGCTCGCTGATGTTCGCCTTCCCCCTCGCCTTCGAGTTCGGCGACGGCGGTGCCATCGTCGCCATGCTGGGGCTCCTGATCAGCTGCTGCGCGGCCGGCTGGGGCATGATGGCCGCCCGCCGCGTCGGTCACACCTGGCCGGGACTGCCCTCCCGCGGTTCCGGCGACCGCCCGGACTGGCGGGTGATCGCGCTGTACGTGGCGACCGGCGCCGCCCTGGTCGCCCTCGCCGTCTGGCGCGTGGCGCGGCTGCGCTGACGGCCGGACGCGGGCGCTGCACCCGGGCCCGCCCGCGCGGCTCACGGGCCCGGGCGCAGGGGTCCTGGGCCGGTCGTGGACCCGGCCGCCGGGTCCGCTCGTGCGGGTTGTCGGCGCCGCCTCGTACAGTTGACCTGTGAGCACCTCGCAGATCGCCTTCCTCAAGGGTCACGGCACCGAGAACGACTTCGTGATCGTCCCGGACCCGGACAACGCCCTCACGCTGCCCGCCGCCGTCGTCGCGCGGCTCTGCGACCGCCGGGCCGGCATCGGCGGGGACGGCCTGCTGCACGTCGTGCGGTCCGCCGCACACCCCGAGGCGCGCTCCATGGCGGACGCGGCCGAGTGGTTCATGGACTACCGCAACGCGGACGGTTCGATCGCCGAGATGTGCGGCAACGGCGTGCGCGTCTTCGCCCACTACCTCCAGCGCGCCGGCCTCGTCGAGGAGGGCGACCTCACCGTCGCCACCCGGGGCGGCCCCAAGCGCGTGCACCTCGCGAAGAACGGCGACATCACGGTCTCCATGGGACGCGCCCTGCTGCCCGAGGAGACCGTCACGGTCAGCGTCGGCGACCGCAGCTGGCCCGCCCGCAACGTCAACATGGGCAATCCGCACGCGGTCGCCTTCGTCGACGACCTCGACCACGCCGGCGACCTGTTCACCGCCCCGCCCGTCAGCCCCGGGGCCGTCTACCCCGACGGCGTCAACGTCGAGTTCGTCGTCGACCGGGGCCCGCGCCACGTCGGCATGCGCGTCCACGAGCGCGGCTCCGGCGAGACCCGCTCCTGCGGCACCGGCGCCTGCGCGGTGGCCGTCGCCACCGCCCGCCGGGACGGCTCCGACCCCGCGACGACCGGCCTCCCCGCCACCTACCGGGTGGACCTCCCCGGCGGCACCCTCGTCATCACCGAGCACCCCGACGGCGGGATCGACATGACCGGACCCGCGGTGATCGTCGCCGAGGGCGTCATCGACCCGATCTGGCTCGAAACCTCCTGAGGAATGGCTCGCTCGAAACGATGACCGGCCCGAGCTTCGCTCGAATGGGTGATCCGTTTCACGCTGGGCGAGAGCTGGACTGCGCCACGTGGTGGGGTCGATAGCATCAAGCACCGGCCCCGAGGGGCATCCGCTCCTCCCCAGCGCCGGTCGACGTCGCCGGAGGTGCCCATGAGTGCAGAGGCCGCCGATCCGGGCGCTCCCCTTCGCAGGCGGAGCCGCCCCCGGATCGATCTGCGCAGACTGGGCCGGGTGGCACTGCGCGGCCCGGTCTCCCGCGACCGGCTGCCCGACGCCATCGGACATGTCGCCGAGGCGCACCGCGCCCACCACCCCGACGCCGACCTGACCATCCTGCGCCGGGCCTACGTCCTCGCTGAGTCCTCGCACCGCGGCCAGATGCGCAAGAGCGGCGAGCCGTACATCACGCATCCGCTGGCCGTCACCCTGATCCTCGCCGAGCTCGGCGCCGAGACCACCACCCTCACCGCCTCCCTGCTCCACGACACCGTCGAGGACACGGAAGTGACGCTCGACCAGGTACGCGAGCAGTTCGGCGACGAGGTCTGCTATCTCGTCGACGGCGTGACGAAGCTGGAGAAGGTCGACTACGGTGCCGCCGCCGAACCGGAGACCTTCCGCAAGATGCTCGTCGCCACCGGCAATGATGTCCGGGTCATGTCGATCAAGCTCGCGGACCGGCTGCACAACATGCGCACCCTCGGTGTGATGCGCCCCGAGAAGCAGGCCAGGATCGCCAAGGTCACCCGGGACGTCCTCATCCCGCTCGCCGAACGGCTCGGCGTGCAGGCGCTCAAGACCGAGCTGGAGGACCTGGTCTTCGCGATCCTGCACCCCGAGGAGTACGAGCACACCCGCGCCCTGATCGCCGCCGCGGCAGGCCCGGACGCCCCCCTCGACACCATCGCCGACAACGTACGGGGCACCCTGCGCGACGCGGGCATCAGTGCCGAAGTCCTCATCAGGCCCCGCCACTTCGTCTCGGTGAACCGGGTCCGCAGGAAACGCGGCGAACTGCGCGGCACCGACTTCGGCCGGCTGCTCGTCCTCGTCACCGAGGACGCCGACTGCTACGCCGTCCTCGGTGAACTGCACACCTGCTTCACCCCGGTGATCTCCGAGTTCAAGGACTTCATCGCCGCCCCCAAGTTCAACCTGTACCAGTCGCTGCACACCGCGGTCGTCGGCCCCGGGGGCGCCGTCGCCGAAGTCCTCATCCGCACGCACCGGATGCACAAGGTCGCCGAGGCGGGGGTCGTCGCGCTGGGCAACCCGTACGCCCAGGACCACGCCGCCACCCCGCAGAGCGAGCCGCCCGACGAGCGCGCCGACCCGACCCGGCCCGGCTGGCTCTCCCGGCTGCTGGACTGGCAGGAGTCCGCCACCGACCCCGACACCTTCTGGACCACCCTCCGCGCCGACCTCGCCCAGGACCGCGAGATCACCGTGTTCCGCACCGACGGAGGCACCCTCGGGCTGCCCGCCGGGGCCAGCTGCGTCGACGCCGCCTACGCGCAGTACGGCGACCGGGCGCACACCTCCATCGGAGCCCGGGTCAACGGCCGCCTCGCCACCCTGAGCACCGTCCTCAGCGACGGCGACACCGTGCAGCTGCTGCTCGCCCAGGACACCGCATCCGGCCCCTCGCCCGACTGGCTCGACCACGCGCGCACCCCCACCGCCCGGATCGCGATCACCGGCTGGCTCACCGACCACCCCGACGAGGCGAAGCCCACCCCCTCGACAATGACGTCCGTGGACGCGGGCGGACCCGGCCCGGCCGAGCCCGCCGCCCCGGAGCGCGACGCCCAGCCCACCGCGCCGGCGCGCACCCGGTCCGGCCCCCGCGCCACCGGCGTCGTCGTCGACGGGCCGGACGCGCCGGTGCGCCTCGCCGGCTGCTGTACGCCGGTGCCCCCCGACGAGCTGACCGGCTTCGTCGTCCGCGGTGGCACCGTCACCGTGCACCGCCGCGCGTGCCCCGCCGTGGCCGCCATGCAGGAGATCGGCCGCGCCCCGGTCGGGGCCCGCTGGACCGACGTGGAGGGCCGGGAGTCCGACGCGGGCTGCCGGGTCACCCTGGTCGCCGAGTCCTTCGGCCGCCCCCGGCTCCTCGCCGACCTCACCGAGGCCATCGCCACCGCCGAGGCGGCGATCGTCTCCGCCACCGTGGAACCGCCCAGCGAGCAGCGCGTCCGCCACACCTACACCCTCCAGCTCCCCGACGCCGCGGGCCTTCCCGCCCTGATGCGCGCCATGCGCGAGGTCCCCGGGGTCTACGACGTCAGCCGCGCCCAGCACCCGGCCCCCGCCGGCTGAGCTGCCCGGAACCCTCACAGGCGGCCCCGGCCGGCTGAGCCGCCCCACGGGAGCGGCGCGCATCGGAAGCGGCCCGGCCCGAAGCGGCGCGTACCGGCCGGCCGAACCGCTCCTCCCACACGTGGGTCGTTCTCGTTCGAGTGGTGCGGCGCGCGGCTCCCCGGCCGGGCGGCGATGCGCTGATAGCGGTAGTCCATGCCGCTCCTCACCCGCCGCCTGCGCGCCGCCCTGCTGGCGACCGCCTCGGCCACCCTCGTCGCCGCCGCCCTGCCCGCCCCCGAACCCCTGGGCATCGGCGACCGGCTCTTCCCCGAGCTGGGCAACCCCGGATACGACGTCCTCGCGTACGACATCGCCTTCACGTACCACGGCCGCAACACCGAGCCCCTGGACGCGGTCACGAAGATCAGGGCACGCACCACCGCCCCGCTGGACCGGATCAACCTCGACTTCGCCCGGGGCGCCGTCCACGGGGTCGAGGTCAACGGACTGGCCGCCGACTTCGGCAGCAGCCGCGAGGACCTCGTCGTCCAGGCCCCCCGCCGCCTCCCCGCGGGCGTACAGCTGAACATCACCGTCCGGCACACCAGCGACCCGAGCGGATCCGGGGACGACGGCGGCTGGGTCCGTACCGCCGACGGCCTCGCCATGGCCAACCAGGCCGACGCCGCCCACCGCGTCTTCCCCGGCAACGACCACCCCTCCGACAAGGCGTACTTCACCTTCCGGATCACCGCCCCCGAGAAGCTGACGGCGGTCGCGGCCGGCCTGCCCGCCGGAAAGACCCGGCGCGGGGCCACGACCACCTGGACCTACCGCACCGAGCACCCCATGGCGACCGAGCTGGCCCAGGTCTCCATCGGCAGCTCCGCCGTGCTGCACCGCACCGGCCCGCACGGACTGCCGGTGCGCGACGTCGTCCCGGCCGCCGACCGGAAGAAGCTGGAGCCCTGGTTGAAGAAGACCCCGGCTCAGCTTGAGTGGATGGAGAAGCAGGTCGGCCGCTATCCCTTCGAGACGTACGGGGTGCTCATCGCCGACAGCCCCATCGGCTTCGCCCTGGAGACCCAGACGCTGTCCCTGTTCGGGAAGTCCTTCTTCACCGAGCCCGGCTACCCGGAGTGGTACGTCGACTCGGTGATGATCCACGAGCTGGCCCACCAGTGGTTCGGCGACAGCGTCTCGCCCGCGAGCTGGTCCGACCTGTGGCTCAACGAAGGACACGCCAGTTGGTACGAGGCCCGGTACGCCGAGGAGAACGGCGGCGGGACCCTGGAGCGGCGGATGCGCGAGGCGTACAGGCTCTCCGACGGCTGGCGCGCGGACGGCGGCCCTCCGGCACATCCGGACGGCCCGGCCCCGGGGCAGAAGCTCAGCCTGTTCCGGCCGGTCATGTACGACGGCAGCGCGCTGGTCCTCTACGCCCTGCGCCAGGAGATCGGCGAGGCCGCCTTCGACCGGCTGGAGCGCACCTGGGTCAGGGTGCACCGGGACTCCACGGCGACCACCGCGGACTTCACCCGGCTGGCGTCCGGTATCGCGGGACGGGATCTGTCCGCCTTCTTCGACGGCTGGCTGTACGGCGAGAAGACCCCTCCGATGCCGGGCCACCCCGACTGGAGCAGCGCGAAACCCGCGTGACGGGCCCGGTGGGGCCGTGCCACTATCGACGCGTCGGCGCGGCGGACCGTACCGGAGTTCCCGGCAGGGAATCATCCGGGAAGATCACACGTTGTGACTGACGTAAAGACTTCTATCGACGTAAGGATCCAATGACCTCCTCTTCTTCCCTTCCCCAGGACGCGCAGAACGCGCAGAGCGCCACGGAGAACACCACCGAGAGCCTCACCGAGAGCCTTCGGGCCGACGCCCTGATGGAAGAGGACGTCGCCTGGAGCCAGGAGATCGACGGAGCGCGGGACGGCGATCAGCTGGACCGCTCCGAGCGTGCCGCGCTGCGACGCGTGGCCGGTCTCTCCACGGAGCTCGAGGACGTCACCGAGGTCGAGTACCGCCAGCTGCGCCTGGAGCGCGTGGTGCTGGTGGGCGTCTGGACCTCGGGGACGGTGCGCGACGCGGAGATCTCCCTCGCGGAGCTCGCCGCACTCGCCGAGACGGCGGGCGCCCAGGTGCTGGACGCGGTGTACCAGCGGCGCGACAAGCCGGACCCGGCCACCTACATCGGCTCGGGCAAGGCGCTGGAGCTGCGGGACATGGTGCTCGAATCCGGTGCCGACACCGTCGTCTGCGACGGTGAGCTGAGCCCCGGCCAGCTGATCCACCTGGAAGACGTCGTCAAGGTGAAGGTGGTCGACCGGACCGCCCTGATCCTCGACATCTTCGCCCAGCACGCCAAGTCCCGTGAGGGCAAGGCGCAGGTGTCGCTGGCCCAGATGCAGTACATGCTGCCGCGACTGCGCGGCTGGGGTCAGTCGCTCTCCCGTCAGATGGGCGGCGGTGGTTCCAGCGGCGGTGGCGGCATGGCCACCCGTGGTCCCGGTGAGACCAAGATCGAGACGGACCGGCGACGGATCCGCGAGAAGATGGCGAAGATGCGCCGGGAGATCGCGGAGATGAAGACCGGCCGCGAGATCAAGCGGCAGGAGCGCAAACGCAACAAGGTGCCCTCCGTCGCCATCGCCGGATACACCAACGCTGGCAAGTCCTCGCTGCTCAACCGCCTGACCGGGGCCGGTGTCCTGGTGGAGAACTCCCTGTTCGCCACCCTGGACCCGACCGTCCGCCGGGCCGAGACGCCGAGCGGCCGCATCTACACCCTGGCCGACACCGTCGGGTTCGTCCGGCATCTGCCGCACCACCTGGTCGAGGCGTTCCGCTCCACCATGGAGGAGGTCGGCGAGTCCGACCTCATCCTCCACGTGGTGGACGGCTCCCACCCGGTGCCGGAGGAGCAGCTCGCCGCGGTGCGCGAGGTGATCCGGGACGTCGGCGCGGTGGACGTACGCGAGATCGTCGTGATCAACAAGGCGGACGCGGCGGACCCCCTGGTCCTCCAGCGGCTGCTGCGCAACGAGAAGCACGCCATCGCGGTCTCGGCCAGGACCGGCGCCGGAATCGACGAGCTGCTCGCGCTCATCGACGCCGAGCTGCCCCGGCCGTCCGTCGAGATCGAGGTGCTCGTGCCGTACATCCAGGGGGCTCTGGTCTCCCGGGTGCACGCCGAGGGCGAGGTGCTCTCCGAGGAGCACACCGCCGAGGGCACCCTGCTCAAGGCCCAGGTCCACGAGGAGCTGGCCGCGGAGCTCGGGACCTTCGTCCCCGCCGCGCACTGACGTCCGCGGAACCGCACGACAGCCGAAGGCCCGGCCCCCTCTCTTCCGGGAGAGGGGGCCGGGCCTTCGGCGTACGGTCGGCGGTCGGGGTTACCGGCCGGCGAACCTGTCGCTCATCATCGTGAAGGTGCGCCGGGCGTCGTCATCGAGCCGGGGGCCGGCCAGCCAGCCCGAAGTGACCGGGCCGATCGAGGTGTTGGACACCAGCGTCGACTTCCCGTCCGGTCCGGCGACGAACCAGCCGCCGCCGGAGGAACCGCCGGTCATCGTGCAGCCGATCCGGTACATGGTCGGGGTCCCCGGGGCGATCGAGAGCCGGCCGGGCCGGTCGACGCACTGGTGCATCAGCAGACCGTCGTACGGCGGACCGGCCGGGTAGCCCCAGGCACCCATGCCGCTGATCTGCTGGATCTCCGGAGCGTCGAAGGAGACCGGCAGCGCGTTGCCCACCGTCTCCTCCAGGGACTTCGTACCGTTCTCGGGCTTCACGTGCAGGATCGCGTAGTCGTACGGCGCGCCCGCTCCGCCCGTCGGGCCGCCGCCGGAGATCCATGCGCCGGAGGACGCGGCCCAGTCGGCCCAGTAGGTGCCGTAGGGTGCGATCTCCTGCGGCTGCGCGGTCCGCAGCTGCGCCGCGTTCTTGCCCTGGTCGTTGTACGAGGGAACGAAGACGATGTTGCGGTACCAGCCGCCACCCGCGCCCGCGTGCACGCAGTGTCCGGCGGTCCACACGAGGTTGGACTTCCCGGGGTTCTTCGGGTCCTTCACGACCGTGCCCGAACAGACCATGGAGCCCTCGGGGGAGTCGAAGAAGACCTTGCCGACCGGGGCGGCGTGCCGGTGGTACGGCGTCTTCTCCGGCTTGGCACGCACCGGCGCGGGCTCCGGATCGCTGACGTCCTGCCCGGCGGTGAGATCACCGGCCGCCATCGTCTTGGCGGGCTCGTCGGCCGCGGCCATCCGGTCCGGCTGCCACAGGCCGTCGATGACCGGGTTGACGAAGTCCTCGGCCTTGCGGAGCCACTTGTCCTTGTCCCAGTTCTTCCACTCCCCGTCCTTCCACTTCTCCGGGTCCACCCCGTGCTTCTCCAGGGCGTCGCCCAGATCACCGGGAAGTCCGGCGGCGGGGTCCTTCTCCGCCGCCGGATCGCTTGCCGACGGCTTGGCGGCGGCGGCGTCCTCGTCCGGCCCGCAGGCCGTGGCCGTCAGTGTGAGCGCCGCGACGAGGCCGGTCGCGGCCAGCAGCGGACGTATCGATCGCATGGAAGAGATCCCCCTGAAAACCTGAGTCGTGCGGTTGTGCGCCGACGCGGACGTGCGGTTGAACGCGGAGCGGTCGTGCGGTCGTACGCGCGCGCGGTCGTGCATTCTGTCATGCGCTTGTCATGCTTGATTCCGGGGCCCGCCGCGGATCGACCGCGGCCCCCGGCCGGCTACTGCCGTACCGGGGGCCGCGGACGATATCCGTGATCCCGTGCTTCTGTGATCCCGTGCGGCGGGTTCGTCGCCGAAAGCCGGGACCTACTGGCCCGCGTACTTCTCGCTCACCGCGCGGTAGATGCCCTCGGCCTCCTTGCCGAGCCGGGGCCCTGCCAGCCAGCCCGCGGTGACCGGGCCGATCGAGGTGTTCGAGACCAGGGCGGGCTTGCCGTCCTGCCCGGCCGCGACCCAGCCGCCGCCGGAGGAACCGCCGGTCATCGTGCAGCCGACGCGGTACATCGTGGGCTGGTCCTGGAAGACGGAGAGCCGACCCGGCTTGTCCTTGCACTGGAGCAGCTTCTGACCGTCGAACGGCGGCGCTGCCGGGTAACCCGTGGCCGTCATGGCGTCGATCTCCGGCACCGCGGGAGCGTTGAACTCGACCGGCAGCGCCGAACCGACCGTCTCCTCCAGCGACTTGCCGCCCGCGCCCTTCTCCGGCGTCACGTGCAGCACCGCGAAGTCGTACGGGGCGCCCTGACCGCCGACGGCCGCGCCCTGGGCGATCCACTGCTCGGAGGTCTGGGCCCACTGGCCCCACCACACACCGTAGGGAGCGATCTTCTCCTTGGGTGCGGTCTCCAGCTCGGCCAGCGACAGGCCGTCGTTGTTGTACGCCGGGACGAAGGCGATGTTGCGGTACCAACCGCCCTTCTTGCCCGCGTGCACACAGTGCCCGGCGGTCCACACCATGTTGGACTTGCCGGGGTTCGCCGGGTCCTTCACCACGGTCGCGGAACAGACCATCGAGCCCTGCGGGCCGTCGAAGAGCAGCTTCCCGGACTCCGGGGCGTTGTCGTGGTACGGCGTCGCGACTCCGGCGGCCTGGACCGGAGCCGGCGTCGGGTCCGTCACGCCGTCGTCGCCCGAGATGTCGTCGTCGACCGGGTTCTCCGGGGGCTTGTCGGCCTCCCGCATCCGGTCCGGATCCCACAGACCGTCGATGATCGGGTTGACGAAGTCCTTGGCCTCACGCAGCCACTTGTCCTTGTCCCAGTTCTTCCACTCCCCGTCCCGCCACTTGTCGGGGTCGATCCCGTGCTCCTTGAGACGGTTCTTGAGGTCGTCCGGGATGGCGACCTTGCCGTCGGACGACTGGTCGGCCGAGGCGCTGGGCGTACCGCCCGCGTTGTCCTCCTCCGGACCGCACGCCGTGGCGGTGAGAGCCAGTACGGCGGCGACGGCGGTCGCGGCGAGCGCGGTGGAGGGCATGCGCCGTGCGCGCCTCCCGCGCCGTGCGGTATCGGTCGGGCGAATGGGTCGCATCTCGTGATCCCCCTGGGACTTCGTCACTCGGTACTCGTGCTGCATTGCGGACACTTCGGGCGTCGGAGCAGGTGCTTCCGCGCCGTTGTGCGGCCCCCACTATGCCGGTGCCGATGGTGACGGTATGCGGCAGGTCCGCGGTTCCGTCGCCGCGAGGCTGTTCCGATTTACCCGTGATCCATCGCGGACGGCGTCGTTGGTACGTACGGGGGACACCAGGACAGCGTTCACGCCCTCGGTGCGTCCACGCGAAAACGTACCGACGTGCAACGCAACTGTTACCGCAGGAGGATCAAGAGCCGTGTCCGTGACCGAACCCGCACCGGTGGCGCCGCCCTCCGCACACGAGGGCATCCTCCGTCGCCAGACCCTGCGCGAATCGGCGGCCCGCACCTACGCGCGGTCCCTGCCGATCGTCCCGGTGCGCGCCCGCGGACTCACCATCGAGGGCGCGGACGGACGGCGCTACCTCGACTGTCTGTCGGGCGCCGGCACGCTGGCCCTCGGGCACAACCACCCCGTCGTGCTCGAAGCCATCCGGAAGGTCATCGACTCCGGCGCGCCCCTGCACGTGCTGGACCTCGCCACCCCGGTCAAGGACGCCTTCACCACCGAGCTGTTCGCCACCCTGCCGCGGGAGTTCGCCGACAACGCCCGCATCCAGTTCTGCGGACCCGCCGGTACGGACGCGGTCGAGGCCGCGTTCAAACTGGTCCGCCACGCGACCGGGCGCACCGGCCTGCTCACCTTCACCGGCGCCTACCACGGCATGACCGCCGGGGCCCTGGAGGCATCCGGCGGCGCCACCGACGTACGGGTGACCCGGCTGCCCTTCCCGCAGGACTACCGCTGTCCGTTCGGGACCGGCGGCGCGCGCGGCGCCGCGCTCGCCGCCCGCTGGACCGAACACCTGCTGGACGACCGCAAGGGCGGGGTCCCGGCCCCCGCGGGAATGATCGTGGAGCCGGTCCAGGGCGAGGGCGGCGTCAACCCCGCCCCCGACGCCTGGCTGCGCCGCATGCGCCGGATCACCGAGGACCGCTCCATCCCCCTCATCGCCGACGAGGTGCAGACCGGGGTCGGCAGGACCGGCGCCTTCTGGGCCGTCGAGCACAGCGGCGTCGTCCCCGACGTCATGGTCCTCTCCAAGGCGATCGGTGGTTCGCTGCCCCTCGCCGTGATCGTCTACCGCGCTGAACTGGATCTTTGGCAGCCCGGTGCTCACGCGGGTACGTTTCGTGGGAACCAGCTCGCCATGGCGGCGGGCGCGGCCACGCTCGCGTACGTCAGGGAGAACCAACTGGCGGAGCGCGCTGCGGTCCTGGGGGCCCGGATGCTCGCCCGTCTGAGGGAGCTGCGGGCACATCACCCGGGAATCGGTGACGTACGGGGGCGTGGACTGATGATCGGCATGGAGCTGGTGGATCCCGAGCGCGCCCCCCTGCCCGCCGAGGCAGGCGACGACCACCCCGCCCCACCGCCCGACCCGGCGCTCGCCCTCGCCGTCCAGCAGGAATGTCTGCGGCGCGGCCTCATCGTCGAACTGGGCGGCCGCCACGACGCAGTGGTCCGCCTCCTGCCGCCCCTCACCCTCACCGACGAGCAGGCGAGTGCCGTCGTCGACCGTCTCGCCGACGCGCTGGCAGCCGCGACACGCTCCCCGCACCGTCGGACCACCGCCGGGCCGACCACCTGAACCCGGAATCCCCACAAGGAAGAACGCCGTGAACCCCACCCCCGCGTCCGAGGCCGACGGCCACGGCACCCCCCAGCACCGAGGGCAGGACGGACCGGCCGCCCCCGGCACGGTCGAGGCGACGACCGTGCCCCGCCAGAAATCCCCGCGCGATCCCGACCCCGCCGCGTACGCGCCCGGTCCGGACCTCCACGCCCGGGCGGACCAGGGCCCGAGCCCCGACGCCCTCGACGACCCGGACCCGCTGCGGGCCGCCGACGCGGCGGGCACGGAGAGCCTCCTGCGGTGCTGGACCCGGGAGAGCGACCTGCCCCGCCCCGACGGCGACACCCTGCGCATCGCCTTCCCCGCCAGCGGCACCGCCCTGCTCGTCCCCGTCCACTACTGGTCCGCCACCGGGGCCCACCGCTTCGGCGCACCCGTCCTGGAGAACGCCCCCGCCGGTGCTCCGCACGCCGACGCCGCCACCGTCGCCGTCCTCATCGGCCGTGAGGGCGGCGAGAGCGGCGCGGGCGATCTGGTCGCCCGGGTCGCCGACTCCGTACGCCACACCGCCGGCTTCATCGACCAGCGGCGGCGCAACCCGGCGGACCCCGCCGAGGCCGACCTCTTCCTCACCGCCGAACAGTCCCTGCTGCTCGGCCACCCCCTCCACCCCACGCCCAAGAGCCGCGAAGGCCTCTCCGAGTCGGAGTCCCGCCGCTATTCGCCCGAGCTCCACGGGTCCTTCCCGCTCCACTGGTTCGCCGTCGACCGGTCGCTGATCGCCACCGACTCCGCCTGGACCGAGGGCGGTCCGGCCACCGCCGACGAACTGCTCGCCCCGCACGCCGAAGGGCTGAGCCTGCCCCCCTCCACCGTCGCCGTCCCCGTGCACCCCTGGCAGGCCGCCGATCTGCTCCACCGCCCCCAGGTCCGCGCCCTCGCCGACACCGGCCTGCTCCACGACCTCGGCCCCCACGGCGAGCACTGGCACCCCACCTCCTCCATCCGCACCGTGCACCGCCCCGGCGCACGGGTGATGCTCAAGCTCTCCCTCGGCGTACGCATCACCAACTCACGCCGGGAGAACCTCCGCAAGGAGCTGCACCGGGGCGTCGAGGTCCACCGCCTCCTGTCGACCGGGCTCGCCGAGCGCTGGCAGCGGGAGCACCCCGGCTTCGACATCGTCCGGGACCCCGCCTGGCTCGCCGTCGACGACCCCGAGGGCGCACCCGTCATGGGGCTCGACGTCATGCTCCGCCACAACCCCTTCGGTCCGGGCGACGACGCCGCCTGCATCGCGGGACTCACCGCGCAGCGCCCCCGCCCCGGCCGGCCCGGCATGCGCTCCCGGCTCGCCGAGGTCGTCTCCGGCCTGGCCGCCCGCTCCGGCCGCGGCGCCAACGCCGTCTCCACGGAGTGGTTCCGCCGCTATCTGCACCACGTCGTGCGCCCCGTCCTGTGGCTCGACGCCCACGGCGGAGTCGCCCTCGAAGCCCACCAGCAGAACACCCTCGTCCTCCTCGACCCGCACGGCTGGCCCGTCGGCGGCCGCTACCGGGACAACCAGGGCTACTACTTCCGCGACTCCCGCCGCGACGAGCTGGAACAGCGGCTCCCCGGCATCGGCGCCGTCAGCGACACCTTCGTCTCCGACCCGGTCACCGACGAGCGGTTCGCCTACTACCTCGGCATCAACAACGTCCTCGGCCTGATCGGGGCGTTCGGCGCCCAGCGCCTGGCCGACGAGCAGGAACTCCTCGCCGTCCTGCGCCGATTCCTCACCGAGACCGCGGAACTGGGCTCACCCCTGCCCGCGTATCTCCTGGAGAACCGCCAACTGCGCTGCAAGGCCAACCTGCTGACCCGGCTCCACGGCCTCGACGAGCTGGTCGGACCGGTCGACACCCAGTCCGTGTACGTCACCATCGCCAACCCGCTGCACAGCTGAGCACCACCTGTCCCGGGCAGACTCCGACCGCACCCGCTTCCGGAGACGCCCACCGACCGCACCCGGTCCAGAGAGGAGAGCGCCACCGTGCCTCCCGCCGACCCCTCAGCGGAATCCGACGCCGTACCGGCCGACCACGGCTCCGCCGAACGGTCCGGGCCCGAACGGTCCGGCCCCGAACCGTCCGGCCCCGAACGGTCCGGCAGCCGCGCGGACGGCGGACCGTTCGGGGCCGAGGACACCCTCGACCTGGAGCTCACCGAGGAACTCCTCGCCCTGATCGCCGAGGGGCGAAGCGCCGGGGCGGCCCGGACCCGGGTCACCCACGAGCTGCTGGGCGACCCCGGGGCCTGGCAGCCCGCGACCACGGCGGCGGGAGAGTTCGCCCTCGTCCCCGTCCGGCCGGAGCGTGATCTCGCCGTCGTCAGCCGCTGGATGAACGATCCTGCCGTGGCGGCGTTCTGGGAGCTCGCCGGACCCGAGTCCGTCACCGCCGACCACCTCAGGCCCCAGCTCGAAGGGGACGGCCGCAGCATCCCGTGCCTGGGCGTGCTCGACGGCACGCCCATGAGCTACTGGGAGATCTACCGCGCCGACCTCGACCCCCTGGCCCGCTACTACCCCGCCCGCCCCCACGACACCGGCCTCCATCTCCTCATCGGGGGCGTGAACAACCGCGGCCGGGGCGTGGGCACCACCCTGCTTCGCGCCGTCGCCGACCTCGTCCTGGACAACCTTCCGCGGTGCGGTCGGGTCGTCGCCGAGCCGGACCTGCGCAACACCCCCTCCGTATCCGCGTTCCTCAGCGCCGGTTTCCGCTTCTCCGCCGAGGTGGATCTCCCCGACAAACACGCCGCGCTGATGATCCGCGACCGAACGTACCGAGCCCAGCTGTGACTTACTCGCCGCACTTTCCACACCGCTCGAACCTCATAGGTTCCATCCGGAGGAGTCCCCGTGCCGATATATCCCGCGAGCCGTGAATCAGCCGAGTCCCCGCAGCTGTTCAGCCCTCCGGAGCTGAACCGACAGATCTGGGACCGGGCCGCCGCACGGCTCCTCGCCAAGATGCTCGGCGAGTTCGCCTACGAGAAGATCATCGAGCCCGTCCCGGAGCCCGGGACCGGCGGACGCCACCGGCTGACCCTTGACGACGGGGGAGTGCTCGCCTTCGCCGCCCGGCGCGGCGTCTACGGCAGCTGGCGCGTCGACCCCGACTCGATCGAGGTCACGACGGGACCGCCGGCCGCCCACGCCAACGGCTCACCCGTCGCCGCGACCGCCGAGGCGCAGTCCAACGGCTCGGCCGGCGGCCCCCGGCCGTTCCGCGACCCGCTGACGTTCCTCACCCGCGCCCGGGTCCTCCTCGGACTCGACGGCACGACGCTGGGCCACCTCATCCGCGAGCTGACCCTGACCCTGTCCGCCGACGCCCGGCTCGACCACACCGCGCTCACCGCGGACCGGCTCGCCGCGCTCGACTACGCGGAGCTGGAAGGGCATCAGACCGGCCACCCCTGGCTGGTGGCGAGCAAGGGGCGGCTCGGCTTCTCCGCCGCCGACGCCGCCCGCTTCACCCCCGAGACCCGCAGCCCGCTCCGGCTGCCGTGGATCGCGGTCAGCACCCGTATCGCGCAGTACCGGGGCGTGGGCCGCGTCGGCACCCCCGAGCAGCTGTACGCCGGCGAGCTCGACCACGACGTCCGGGACGCCTTCGCCGAGGTGCTGCGGGCCCGGGGGCACGACCCGCGGGACTACCTCTACCTCCCCGTACACCCCTGGCAGTGGGACGAGTGGATCGTGCCACTCTTCGCCCCGGCCATCGCCGACGGCGACATCGTGGCCCTGCACACCGACGGGGACGCCCGCCTCCCGCAGCAGTCCATCCGCACGTTCGCGAATGTGGAACGGCCCGAGCGGCACACCGTGAAGCTCCCGCTCTCCATCCTCAACACCCTGGTCTGGCGCGGCCTGCCGACCGAGCGGACCCTCGCGGCCCCCGCGGTCACCGCCTGGGTCCAGGGGCTGTGCGAGGACGACCCGTTCCTGCGCGACACCTGCCGGGTCGTCCTCCTCGGCGAAGTCGCCTCCGTCGCCGTCGAGCACCCGCTGTACGACCACCTCCCCGAAGCGCCCTACCAGTACAAGGAGATCCTCGGCGCGATCTGGCGGGAGCCCCTGCCGCCCTGCCTCGCCCCGGGCGAGAAGGCCCGCACGCTCGCCTCCCTCCTCCATACGGATCCGGCGGGCCGTGCGTTCACCGCGGAGCTGGTCGAGCGCTCCGGCCTCTCCCCGGACGCCTGGCTGAAGCGGCTCTTCGCCGCGCTCCTGCCGCCCCTGCTGCACTTCCTCTACCGCTACGGCACCGTCTTCTCCCCGCACGGCGAGAACGCCATCGTCGTGTTCGACGAGAACGACGTGCCCGTACGGCTCGCCATCAAGGACTTCGTCGACGACGTCAACGTCAGCGCCCACCCGCTGCCGGAGCACGCCACCATGCCCGACGAGGTGCGCGCGGTCCTCCTCACCGAGGAGCCGTCGTTCCTCACCCAGTTCATCCACTCCGGCCTCTTCGTGGGCGTCTTCCGCTATCTGTCCCCCCTGTGCGAGGAGCAGCTCGGCGTCTCCGAGGACGCGTTCTGGTCACTCGTCCGGGCGGAGATAGTCCGCCACCACGCCCGTTTCCCGGAGCTGAGGGAGAGGTTCGAGCTGTTCGACATGCTCACCCCCGAGATCGAGCGCCTCTGCCTGAACCGCAACCGCCTGCTCGTCGACGGCTACCGGGACCGTGCCAGCCGGCCGCACGCGGCGATCCACGGCACGGTCCCCAACCCGTTGCACCCCTCCGCCCGCGTCCGGGAGTGATCGCTGTTGTCAGTGGCGCGCCGTAGGGTGGTCGGGCTATGACGAAGCCATCCCTCCCCGAGCTCCTGCACGCCGCCGTCACCGCCGTCGGCGGTACGGAAAGGCCCGGCCAGGTCACCATGGCCCAGGCCGTCGCCGAGGCCGTCGACGACCAATCCCACCTGCTCGTCCAGGCCGGCACCGGTACGGGCAAGTCGCTCGGCTATCTGGTGCCGGCCCTGGCGCACGGGGAGCGGGTCGTCGTGGCCACGGCGACCCTCGCCCTCCAGCGGCAGCTGGTGGAGCGGGACCTGCCGCGTACGGTCGAGTCCCTGCATCCGCTGCTGCGCCGCCGCCCGCAGTTCGCCATGCTCAAGGGCCGGTCGAACTACCTGTGCCTGCACCGGCTCCACGAAGGGGTTCCGCAGGACGAGGAGGAGGGGCTGTTCGACCAGTTCGAGGCGGCGGCCCCGTCCAGCAAGCTCGGCCAGGACCTGATGCGACTGCGGGACTGGTCGGACGAGACGGAGACGGGCGACCGGGACGATCTGACCCCCGGCGTATCGGACCGGGCCTGGGCGCAGATCTCGGTCTCCTCGCGCGAGTGTCTGGGCGCGACGAAGTGCGCGTACGGCGCGGAGTGCTTCGCGGAGGCGGCCCGCGAGCGCGCGAAGCTCGCGGACGTGGTCGTCACCAACCACGCGCTGCTCGCGATCGACGCCATCGAGGGCGCGCCGGTGCTGCCGTCGCACGAGGTGCTGATCGTCGACGAGGCCCATGAGCTGGTCTCCCGGGTCACCGGCGTCGCCACCGGCGAGCTCACCCCCGCCCAGGTCAACCGCGCGGTCCGCCGGGCGGCGAAGCTGGTCAACGAGAAGGCCGCCGACGCCCTCCAGACCGCCGCCGAGGGCTTCGAACGAGTGATGGAGCTGGCGCTCCCGGGGCGCCTGGAGGAGGTGCCCGAGGACCTCGGGTACGCGCTGATGGCGCTGCGCGACGCGGCACGCACGGTGATCTCCGCCATCGGCGCCACCCGGGACAAGTCGGTCGAGGACGAGAACGCCGTCCGCAAGCAGGCCCTGGCCTCGGTCGAGTCGATCCACGGCGTCGCCGAGCGCATCACCCAGGGCTCCGAGTACGACGTCGTCTGGTACGAGCAGCACGACCGGTTCGGAGCCTCCGTCCGGGTCGCCCCGCTCTCCGTCTCCGGGCTGCTGCGCGAGAAGCTCTTCGCCGAGCGATCCGTGGTGCTGACCTCGGCCACCCTCAAGCTCGGCGGAGATTTCAACGGGGTGGGCGCGTCCCTCGGGCTGGCCCCCGAGGGCACGGCGGGGGAGGACGTCCCCCAGTGGAAGGGGCTGGACGTCGGCTCCCCGTTCGACTACCCGAAGCAGGGCATCCTCTACGTCGCCCGGCATCTGAACACTCCGGGGCGCGAGGGATCGCGTACGGACATGCTGGACGAGCTCGCCGAGCTGGTGGAGGCGGCCGGCGGCCGCACGCTGGGGCTGTTCTCCTCCATGCGGGGAGCCAAGGCGGCGGCCGAGGAGCTGCGGGGGCGGATGGACAGGCCGATCCTGCTCCAGGGCGAGGAGACGCTCGGCGAGCTGATCAAGAACTTCGCCGCCGACCCGGAGACCTGCCTCTTCGGCACGCTGTCGCTCTGGCAGGGCGTGGACGTCCCAGGAGCCAGCTGTCAGCTGGTGGTCATGGACCGGATTCCGTTCCCCCGGCCCGACGATCCGCTGATGAGCGCACGGCAGAAGGCGGTCGAGGAGGCGGGCGGCAACGGCTTCATGGCGGTGGCGGCGACGCACGCCGCGCTGCTGATGGCCCAGGGCGCCGGCCGACTGGTCCGGGCCACGGGCGACAAGGGTGTCGTCGCCGTGCTGGACCCGAGGCTCGCGAACGCACGGTACGGAAGCTATCTGCGCGCCTCGCTGCCGGACTTCTGGTACACCACCGACCGGAACCAGGCGCGCCGCTCACTGGCCGCCATCGACGCACAGGCCAAGGCGGACGGGGCGTGATCCGCCGGTGACTCGCCCGGCCTCCCGACTCCGGGCGGCCGGGCAAGGCAAAGCCCCGGGACCGACGTCGTGATCGACGTCCTAGGTAGGGATCCCGGGGCGGGCAGCCGTGACCGACGCTTTCCTCAGACCCGGCGCAGCACCGCCACCACCTTGCCCAGGATGGTGGCCTCGTCGCCGGGGATCGGCTGGTACGCGGCGTTGTGAGGGAGCAGCCATACGTGACCGTCCTCGCGGCGGAAGCGCTTGACCGTCGCCTCGCCGTCGAGCATGGCGGCGACGATGTCCCCGTTCTCCGCGACGGGCTGGCGGCGGACGGTGACCCAGTCGCCGTCACAGATCGCGGCCTCGATCATCGAGTCGCCGACGACCTTCAGGACGAACAGCTCACCGTCGCCGACGAGCTGGCGGGGGAGCGGGAAGACGTCCTCGACGGACTCCTCCGCGAGGATCGGGCCACCGGCGGCGATCCGGCCCACCAGCGGCACGTAGGACGCGGCGGGCTTGCCCGTCGTGTCGGTCGGCTGGGTGCTGGGCTGGTCCGATCCGCGCACCTCGTAGGCGCGGGGCCGGTGCGGGTCCCGGCGGAGGAAGCCCTTGCGCTCCAGCGCCATCAGCTGATGGGCGACGGACGAGGTGCTGGACAGGCCCACCGCCTGGCCGATCTCCCGCATGGAGGGTGGGTATCCCCGCCGCTGCACGGAGTCGCGGATGACCTCGATGACCCGCCGTTGCCGGTCCGTGAGCCCCGAGCTGTCCGCCCGGATACCGGGGGGCCTGCCGGGCATGGAACGTCCCGGGCGTGCGGGCTCGGGCCCGTCCGTGTTCGTGACTGAGTCATTCATTGCATGCACCGGCTCAACTCGGCTCTGGGAGCGGTGATCCCGGGCGGTGATGGTGGCACTGTCTGCGGTGGTGGTCACGTCGGCCCCTCTCGAATGTTCTCCCTAGCTGGACAACGGTAGTAGCTTTCGAAAGGTTGCGCCAAACACACGTTCGAGTGAAAAACGAATAAAGGGGTGCGGCACCGCTACCGACAGGTGTATGAGCAACAGAATAGAGGCCGCGCGAACGCTTCGCGGAGGCCCGTCGCGGTGCCCGGCCAAGTCTTTCACCCGGGCCCGCGCGCCGGAGCCCCGGCGGCTCGGCGGTCCCGCGTCTCCCGTACCCTCTTCTCTGGCCCACGCTCCCCCCGGGCGGCCTCCGCGCGAGGTCCGACGCGCGACACGCGATGGGGCCGAAAACGCGACTCAACCCTAGATCTAGTGGTTGGATTGCTCCAGTCGCCCAGAAGTTGTGGTCGCGGTTCAACCGCACCGTGGTCATCGCCTATGCTGGGGACTGCTTCCAAGGGCCCGGACAAGGGCCTGAAGAGGCTATTCAGTCGTGCGTGCGAGGGAGGGTTGGGAGCCATGCACTGCCCCTTCTGCAGGCACCCCGACAGCAGGGTCGTCGACAGTCGCACCACCGACGACGGGACGTCGATCCGTCGCCGTCGGCAGTGCCCCGACTGTTCCCGCCGTTTCACCACGGTGGAGACCTGCTCGCTGATGGTGGTCAAGCGCAGCGGCGTGACCGAGCCCTTCAGCCGCACCAAGGTCATCTCCGGCGTCCGCAAGGCATGCCAGGGGCGACCCGTCACGGAGGACGCCCTCGCCAAGCTCGGCCAGCGGGTCGAGGAGGCGGTGCGCGCCACCGGCAGTGCCGAGCTGACCACCCACGACGTGGGACTGGCCATCCTCGGCCCGCTGCAGGAACTCGACCTCGTCGCGTACCTGCGCTTCGCGTCCGTCTACCGGGCGTTCGATTCCCTGGAAGACTTCGAGGCCGCCATCGTGGAACTGCGTACGCAGCGGCCTTCCGCAGAGGACCGCGGGAGCGGAGAGACCCTTGAGGTCCCCGCGCCCGCCATTGCCGCCGAC
Source organism: Streptomyces sp. NPDC091287 (assembly GCF_044768525.1). NCBI lineage: Bacteria > Bacillati > Actinomycetota > Actinomycetes > Kitasatosporales > Streptomycetaceae > Streptomyces > Streptomyces sp. NPDC091287. The sequence goes on along the minus strand of NZ_JBIVUV010000003.1, from coordinate 427,347 downwards.
TGAGCGGTACCCGCCCGGGACGCCCGTGCCCGCAGACGTAATGACTGCGGACCGGCGGCAGGGCGACATGAGATGTGCTTCCGGCTGCCGAGTCCGGCTTCCGGAGCATCGGACACACATTGTGCCTGGGAAGATCTGGGCACTTCAGGGCGTTTTCGCCCACATATGGGAGGCGGCATGACAGAGACGGCGAGCGGCCCGGCACGAGGTTCCCGCACCAAGGGCGCCAAGGCGAGCAAGGGTCTGCGTATCGAGCGCATCCACACCAACCCCGGCGTGCACCCGTACGACGAGGTGGCGTGGGAGCGCCGTGACGTCGTCATGACCAATTGGCGCGACGGCTCGATCAACTTCGAGCAGCGTGGCGTCGAGTTCCCCGACTTCTGGTCGGTGAACGCGGTCAACATCGTCACCAGCAAGTACTTCCGCGGGGCCGTCGGCACGCCGCAGCGCGAGACCGGCCTCAAGCAGCTGATCGACCGGATCGTGCGGACGTACCGGAAGGCCGGCGAGGACAACAGCTACTTCGCCTCTCCCGCGGACGCGGAGATCTTCGAGCACGAGCTGGCGTACGCCCTCCTGCACCAGGTCTTCAGCTTCAACTCCCCGGTCTGGTTCAACGTCGGCACGCCCCAGCCGCAGCAGGTCTCCGCCTGCTTCATCCTGGCCGTCGACGACTCCATGGAGTCGATCCTCGACTGGTACAAGGAAGAGGGCATGATCTTCAAGGGCGGCTCCGGCGCCGGCCTGAACCTCTCCCGTATCCGCTCCTCCAAGGAGCTCCTCTCCTCCGGCGGCAACGCCTCCGGCCCGGTCTCGTTCATGCGCGGCGCCGACGCGTCCGCCGGAACGATCAAGTCGGGCGGCGCCACCCGCCGCGCGGCCAAGATGGTCATCCTCGACGTCGACCACCCCGACATCGAGGACTTCATCGAGACCAAGGTCAAGGAGGAGGAGAAGATCCGCGCCCTCCGCGACGCGGGCTTCGACATGGACCTGGGCGGCGACGACATCACGTCCGTCCAGTACCAGAACGCCAACAACTCGGTCCGGGTGAACGACGAGTTCATGAAGGCCGTCGAGGCGGGCGGCAAGTTCGGGCTGCGCGCCCGGATGACCGGCGACGTCATCGAAGAGGTCGAGGCCAAGTCTCTCTTCCGCAAGATGGCCGAGGCCGCCTGGGCGTGCGCCGACCCGGGCATCCAGTACGACGACACCATCAACGCCTGGCACACCTGCCCGGAGTCCGGCCGGATCAACGGCTCGAACCCGTGCAGCGAGTACATGCACCTGGACAACACCTCGTGCAACCTCGCCTCGCTGAACCTGATGAAGTTCCTCAAGGACGACGGCCTGGGTCACCAGTCCTTCGAGGCCGAGCGCTTCGCCAAGGTCGTCGAGCTGGTCATCACCGCGATGGACATCTCGATCTGCTTCGCGGACTTCCCCACGCAGAAGATCGGCGAGAACACCCGCGCCTACCGTCAGCTGGGCATCGGCTACGCCAACCTCGGCGCCCTGCTGATGGCGACCGGTCACGCGTACGACAGCGACGGCGGCCGCGCGCTGGCCGGCGCCATCACCTCGCTGATGACCGGCACCTCCTACCGCCGCTCCGCCGAACTGGCCGCGGTCGTCGGCCCGTACGACGGCTACGCCCGTAACGCCGAGCCGCACCAGCGCGTCATGAAGCAGCACTCCGACGCCAACGCCAAGGCCGTCCACGTCGATGACCTCGACTCGCCGGTCTGGGCCGCCGCGACGGAGGCCTGGCAGGACGTGATCCGGCTCGGAGCGAAGAACGGCTTCCGCAACGCGCAGGCCTCGGTCATCGCGCCCACCGGCACCATCGGTCTCGCGATGTCCTGCGACACCACCGGTCTGGAGCCCGACCTCGCCCTGGTCAAGTTCAAGAAGCTGGTCGGCGGCGGCTCGATGCAGATCGTCAACGGCACCGTGCCGCAGGCGCTGCGCCGCCTCGGCTACCAGCCTGAGCAGATCGAGGCGATCGTCGCCCACATCGCCGAGAACGGCAACGTGGTCGACGCCCCCGGCCTGAAGACCGAGCACTACAGCGTCTTCGACTGCGCGATGGGCGAGCGCTCCATCTCCGCGATGGGCCACGTACGGATGATGGCGGCCATCCAGCCGTGGATCTCCGGCGCGCTCTCCAAGACGGTGAACCTCCCCGAGACGGCCACCGTCGAGGACGTCGAGGAGGTCTACTTCGAGGCGTGGAAGCTGGGCGTCAAGGCGCTCGCGATCTACCGCGACAACTGCAAGGTCGGCCAGCCCCTCTCCGCCAAGACGAAGGACAAGGAGAAGGAAGAGGTCACCGCGAAGGCGGAGGAGACCATCCGCACGGCGGTCGAGAAGGTCGTCGAGTACCGCCCGGTCCGCAAGCGCCTCCCGAAGGGCCGTCCCGGCATCACCACCTCCTTCACGGTGGGTGGCGCCGAGGGCTACATGACCGCCAACTCCTACCCGGACGACGGTCTCGGCGAGGTCTTCCTGAAGATGTCCAAGCAGGGTTCGACCCTCGCGGGCATGATGGACGCCTTCTCCATCGCCGTCTCGGTCGGTCTGCAGTACGGCGTCCCGCTGGAGACGTACGTCTCGAAGTTCACCAACATGCGCTTCGAGCCGGCCGGTATGACGGACGACCCGGACGTGCGGATGGCGCAGTCGATCGTCGACTACATCTTCCGTCGCCTGGCGCTCGACTTCCTGCCCTTCGAGACCCGCTCGGCACTCGGCATCCACTCCGCCGACGAGCGCCAGCGTCACCTGGACACCGGCAGCTACGAGCCGTCGTTCGAGGCGGACGGCCTGGACGCGGACAGCCTGGCCCAGTCCGCGCCGGTCCGCGCCGAGCCTCTGAAGGTGGTGGCGGCTCCCGAGGAGTCCGCCGTGAAGCCCGCACCGAAGACGGCGCACACCTCGGCCGAACTGGTCGAGATGCAGCTCGGCATCAGCGCCGACGCCCCGCTCTGCTTCTCCTGCGGTACGAAGATGCAGCGCGCCGGCTCCTGCTACATCTGCGAGGGCTGCGGCTCGACGAGCGGCTGCAGCTGACCGGACGCGGAACCGCGCCGACGCGCGGCTGACCCGCTGTTCACGAAGGGGACCGGCCATCGGCCGGTCCCCTTCGGCATGTCTCCGGCCCCTTTCGGCGGGTCGCCGTCGCCCGCGCCGGGTTGGCCGGAACTGAGCGACGTCACCCTTCGGCGGCCCGGCTTCCCATCACAGCGGCGAACGCGTCGGGGTCGCCGTCGAAGCCGCGTACGGCCGACCGGAACCCCCAGAGCCCCGAGCCGTCCCGGGTGAACTCCCCGACGACCGCCGCGGTCGCCCACGCCACGTCGGAGAAGTCGCTCTCGGTCAGGCTGGTGTAGCCCTCGCGGATCTCCATCGCCGTGTTCCCTATGTCGCCGAAGGTCTTGTGACCGTCGCGCTGCTGGATGGCGACACCGACCACCACCCGCCCGTACGCCTCGGCCAGCCGGTTGAGCTCGATGGTCATGACCTCGTCGAAGCCGAAACCCTGGCCGGTCCGGCTGTCCCGGTTCAGCGTGATGGTGCCGTCCGGCGAGCGGCTGTCGAAGTGCACCAGATAGGCGGGGGCGCCGTACGGCTCGCCGGCCGGGTAGGTCGCCGCGATGATGTCGAGGTCGTTGGCGGCCGCCCCGTGCCCACTGGGGTCCCATTTGACCCGCACCTCGACCTTTTCGATGTCCTTGTTCGGAGTGCTCAAGGGACTTCCCTCCCGGCCGACGGCCCATGGACCGTTCCCATCACCTGATTCACGATTCACCCGATCATGTACGGAACCGGCCGCGGAACCAACTGCCCCGGCCACGGGCGGCGGATTCGGGCCACTGCCCGGCCCCGGCACGGGTGTTGCGGCCTCCTTGGGCCCCCCGCGCCCCGGGTGCGCGGGCGCAACGGCCGGCCGGGGCGCACTCCCCGGGACCGTGACGCGTGCCACGTTCCGCGCCGTACGATGGCGCGGTGCTGGTGAAGTGGATTCGCTGCTCCGTGGTGGACCGTCATGGTTTCGAGCGGGGACAGCGGAAGTGGGCGGGGCTGCTCGGCGAGCCGGGGTTCCAAGGACAGAGCGGCGGGTGGAGCCGAACGCGCCCCGACGTCGCCCACGTCTTCGCGTTCTGGGAGAACCGCGTCTTCTACGACTCCTTCATGGCCCGCGGGCACGACCGGCTGGCGGCCGGGCAGTCCGGCATGTTCCGCGACATGCAGGTCACGCTCTTCGAGCGCCGCTTCGACGTGAAGACGGGCTTCGAGCCCCACTTCGCGGAGGCGGACGTCGTCAGGGTCGCGCACAGCAGGGTGCACGAGGAGCGCGCCGAGCACTTCGTGCTGATGCAGCAGCAGGTGTGGAACCCCGCCATGGCCGGATCGCCCGGCATGGTGCGCGGCGTGTTCGGCGAGGCGCCCGGGAACGAGTTCCTGGCGCTGTCCCTGTGGAAGTCGAGCGCCGAGCGCGGCAAGTACCGCGCGGCGGGGGCCGAGCGGCTGGCGGCCCGCGCACAGACCGAGACGGACGTGATCGCCCTGACGGGAGACGTCGTGGAGCTGGAACCGTCCTGGACGGTGTGACCCGGTCCGCGTCCGCGCTCCGCGGGCCCCGACCACTCGTGCCGGCCCGGCCCGATCTATGGTCGGGGCATGGCACGACCGCAGCGCATTGTCCTCGTCCGGCACGGCGAGTCCGAGGGCAACGCCGACGACACGGTGTACGAGCGGGAGCCCGACCACGCGCTCCGGCTCACCCCCATGGGTCTGCGGCAGGCCCGGGAGACCGGGGAGGGGCTGCGCCGGCTGTTCGGCGAGGAACGGGTGAGCGTCTACATCTCGCCGTACCGCCGCACCCACGAGACGTTCCGGGCCTTCGGCCTCGACCCGGAACGCGTCCGTGTCCGTGAGGAGCCCCGGCTGCGCGAGCAGGACTGGGGCAACTGGCAGGACCGGGACGACGTACGGCTGCAGAAGGCCTACCGGGACGCCTACGGGCACTTCTTCTACCGTTTCGCCCAGGGCGAGTCCGGCGCCGACGTCTACGACCGGGTCGGGGCGTTCCTGGAGAGCCTGCACCGGAGCTTCGAGGAGCCGGACCACCCGGAGAACGTCCTGCTGGTCACCCATGGGCTGACGATGCGGCTGTTCTGCATGCGCTGGTTTCACTGGTCGGTCGCGGAGTTCGAGTCGCTGTCCAACCCGGGCAACGGCGAGACCCGGACCCTGCTGCTGGGTGAGAACGGCCGCTACACCCTCGACCGGCCCTTCCAGAGCTGGCGGACCCCTGAGCCGTACGGCCGCACCGGATAGAGTGGCAGGGCGATGACCGCTGATTCTGCTTCCGCGCGGCGCCTCGAACGCGCCCTGGCCAGCCTGCGTGGGCTGTCCGTGGGAGACGCCCTGGGCTCCCAGTTCTTCGTTCCGGCCAACTATCCCCTGCTGAAACAGCGGGCCCTGCCGCCCGGGCCCTGGCAGTGGACCGACGACACCGAGATGGCCTGCTCGGTCCTGGCCGTGCTCACCGCGCACGGCCGCGTCGACCAGGACGCGCTCGCCCGCTCCTTCGCCGAGCACCACGACTTCGACCGGGGCTACGGTCCCGCCGTCAACCGGCTCCTCAGGCTCGTGCGGGAGGGCGGCGACTGGCGGGAGCTGTCTTCGGCGCTGTTCCAGGGCCAGGGCTCCTGGGGCAACGGTTCGGCAATGCGTATCGCCCCGCTCGGCGCCTGGTACGCGGACGATCCGGAACAGGCCACGCACCAGGCGGAGATCTCCTCGTACACCACGCACCAGCACCGCGAGGCCGTCGTCGGCGCCATGGCCGTGGCCGCCGCCGCGTCGCTCGCCGCCGCCCCCGGCGGGCCGCCGAGCCCGGAGGATCTCCTCGACGGTGTCATCGCGCTCGTGCCCCGCAGCGCCGTCGGCGCGGGGCTGCGCCGGGCCCGCGACATGCTGGACTACCGGGACGCCGGGACGGTCGCGGCGGTCCTCGGCAACGGCCGCCGGACCAGCGCCCACGACACCGTGCCGTTCGCGCTCTGGTCGGCCGCGAGGAGCCTCGGGGACTACGAGCAGGCCTTCTGGGGCACGGCCCAGGTCGGCGGTGACGTCGACACGACGTGCGCCATCGTCGGCGGTGTCGTCGCGTCGGGCGAGGCCGGAGCGCCCCCGGCCGACTGGCTGGCACAGACGGAGGAACCCCCGGCGTGGCTGACGCCGCTCCCGCGCTGACCGCTCCGCAACCGTCCCGTCTCACCGCCGACCGCCCCTGAACGGTGCTGCGGCCCTCTGTCACGGTCCTGCCACAGGATCACTCTGCGTGTCTGCGAACGAGAGTTCGGGACTAATCTTTCGGCCACGCCGCCCCTCATTGATCTTGAGGGCGTGCGCCGAATGAGACGCCGGGACAGGCGTACGGCCCAGGGCCGCGCGTGGACCCGGTGGGGGAGGGGTCCCATGTCCGATCAGCCGTCCGAGGCGTCCAGACCGCCCGAGAATCCGAAGGAAGCCGGCGCGCCCCGGCCACCGGAACCGCCTGCGGCCTCCGAGGCCGCAGGCGCACCGACAGCGAATCAACCGGATCCGACCGCGGCGAGGTCCGCCGGTGCGCAGGCCGCCGATGCCGCGCCGCCCTCCGCGGTGTGGGATCCCGCCCCGGCGCAGGTCTCCGGCGACCCGCGCCAACGGGCCCAGGCGGCTGGAGCGAACGGGCCGACGGGCAGCCCCTGGCAGTACGGAGCCGGGGCACCCGCTGCCAAGGACGATGGTGTGACGGCCCGGCTCCGACCCCCCGCACCGCCCCTGATCCGCCCCGCTGTGCTCGGCGCGGTCCTGGCCACCGCCCTCCTGAGCGCGCTCTTCCTGGGCGACGGACTCGGGGTGAACCTCCTGATCGTGGCCGTGCCCGCCGCCCTGGCCGCGTTCTTCGCCGCCCGGGCGGCAGGCCGCCGGCTACGCCCCTGGACCGCGACCTGGGCGGTGGGAGGACTCGCGCTGCTCGCGGTGCCGGCACTCCGGGACGCGGGCTGGCCCACCTTCCTCGCCGTGGTGTCCGCCTTCGCGCTCGGCTCGCTCGCGCTGCACGGCAGCCGCAGCTGGCTGGGGGTGCTGATCGGCTCGCTGGGGCTGTTCGACTCGGTCGTCCCCGGCATCATCTGGGGCGTGCGGGGGGTTCGCGCACGGGCTGACGGGTCCCGGGCGCGCTGGGGCGCCGCCCTGCGCACCACGGTGGTGGCCCTCGTGCTGCTGGTGGTGTTCGGAACCCTCTTCGCCAGCGCGGACGCCGCGTTCGCCGAACTGCTGGGCAGCCTCATGCCCGACGCCTCGGTCGGCGAGGGGCCGTGGCGGATCTTCCTCTTCGCCCTCGGGCTGGCCGGCGCACTCGCCGCCGCGCACGCCGCGGCCGCCCCGGTGCGCTGGGACGGGATCACCGTACGGCCCGGCAAACCCCGGGGACGGGCCGAATGGGCCCTTCCGCTGATCGTCCTCAACCTGCTCTTCGCCGCGTTCATCACCCTCCAGCTCGTCGTGCTCTTCGGCGGTTACGACAAGGTGCGGGACGTGACGGGGCTCAACCACGCCGAGTACGCCCGCCAGGGCTTCTGGCAGCTGTTGTGGGCCACGCTGCTCACCCTTCTCGTGATCGCCCTGGCCCTGCGCTGGGCACCGCGCGGCGGCACCGGGGACCGCACCCTGGTGCGGTCGGTCCTCGGCCCCCTCTGCGTGCTCACCCTCGTCGTGGTCGCCTCCGCGCTGCGCCGCATGGACCTGTACGTCGACGAGTACGGCCTGACCAGGCTCCGGATATCCGTGGCCGCGATGGAGCTCTGGCTCGGGGTGGTGCTGGTCCTCATCCTGGCGGCAGGCGTCTTCGGGGCCCGGTTCCTGCCCCGGGCCATCGCGGTGAGCGCGGCGGCCGGCGTCCTGGCCTTCGGGCTGCTCTCACCGGACGGATTGATCGCCGAGCAGAACGTCCAGCGCTTCGAGGACAGCCGGTCGACCGCCATCGACATCGACTACGTCAAGGACCTGTCCGCCGACGCCGTACCTGCCCTGGACCGACTGCCCGAACCGGAACGCTCCTGTGCGCTGCGGATCATCCAGAACGACGTCCTCGACGCCGACACCCCCTGGTACGCGACCAGCTGGGGAGAGGCGCGGGCGAAGGAGATCCTGGAGAAGCGCCCGGTGAAGGGCGACGCGCGTGACTGCTACAGCGCGGGCAGGGAAGGGACCCGGGACGGATACGAGCCGGACGACGACGGCTACGACCCGTACTGAGCCGACGGGCCCCTTGAGCCCACGGGTTCAGGGGGCCACGACCATGCGGCCAGGGGGTCCACACCCACGGGGCCAGAGGGTCGGCAGGACCTCGAACCCGCCTCCGCCGACTGATTCGCAGGACGCACGGCGCCCCGGGGTGTTGTTGCCGTGGCTCTCGGCGTACGCTGGCTGGCGCCATGCCGTACGAACCACCCACGCACACCGTCGAGCGCTCACTTCGCGCTACCACCGGTGCCAGGACCGTCGCCGGTGTCGATGAGGTCGGACGCGGAGCGTGGGCCGGACCCGTCACCGTGTGCGCGGCGGTCACCGGTCTGCGCCGACCGCCCGAAGGCCTCACCGATTCCAAGCTGTTGACCCCCCGGCGGCGCGCCGAGCTCGCTCCCGTGCTGCGGAGCTGGGTCACCGCCTACGCGCTGGGCGACGCCTCGCCGCAGGAGATCGACGACCTCGGAATGACCGCCGCCCTCCGGCTCGCCGCCGTGCGCGCCCTGGAGGGGCTGCCGGTGCGCCCCGACGCGGTGATACTCGACGGCAAGCACGACTATCTGGGCGTTCCCTGGATGGTCCGCACCGTGATCAAGGGCGATCAGTCCTGTATCGCGGTCGCGGCCGCCTCGGTGATCGCCAAGGTGCACCGTGACCGGATGATGGCCGAGCTGGGCGCCGCGTCCGAGGACTGCGCCGACTTCGCCTTCGGTGCCAACGCGGGGTATCCCTCGCCCGTGCACCGGGCCGCGCTGGAGGAGCGGGGGCCCACGGCCCATCACCGCCTCTCCTGGGCGTATCTGGACGCGCTGCCCCGGTGGCAGCACCTGAAGAAGGTCCGTTTTTCCGCCGAGGCGGCCGCACTCGAAAGCGGGGGCCAGCTCGGCTTCGAATTCTGATCGCGCACACGCGCCCCTCTTACCGACGCCGACGACATCGGCGTTCGCCACAGACCACCTTCATGCCTCTGATCTCCGAGGAGCCTCAGATTCCCGAGAGCGCCCAGGGTCCCCGCGTCACTCCGGCCGCCGGCCGCACCGCGCCGACCCCCCGTCCCGTACCCGGTCCGCGTTCCGCGGCCACCCCGCGTCCCGGCCGTCCGGGTCCCGGCCCCGCGCGCCCCGCGCCCCCGGCGCAGCGCGCCCACCCCGCCCCTGCGGCACCCGCCGCTCCGGCGCCGACCCCCGCCCGCCCGGAGCCGACGGAGAATCGTTCCGCGCCGCAGATCCAGCTGATCCCGGCCCCGGCGGCCGGAGCACTCGACGCGGCCGAGGAAGCCGTCGACCTGCTGCTGGAGTCCGGTCGCGCACCGGGCGACATCCTGGTGCTCACCACCGGCGAACAGCACCCGTGGGCCGCCCACGAGCTGTCCTTCGGCGAAGCCGCGTACTGGGCCCAGCACGACGCGGGCGACGACGTCTTCTTCGCCGACATCTCCGCGGCGGACCGGGCCACATCCCGGCCCGTGGTCGTCGTCGCCGTCAACGACGACGCGGACCCGGCCGTGGCCCGTACTCTGCCCGCCGCGCGTGACCGCGCCGCCGCGCTGCTGATCGTCTGCGGGGACCCGCAGACGATCAACTCCGCACTCGGCGCCGGGGTCTGAACACACCCCACCGGTGCTCCCGCCCCCACGGGCGGGCGGGAGCACCACCGCCGGTCGCCCGGTCACGACAGGGGCCGACCGGCAGGTGCGCCGTACCCGCTCAGCGGGCCGCGGTGCGCCGCAGCGCCTCCGCCGCTCCGCCGCCCGACCGCGTCGGCGTGGTCCGGTGCTCGACGACGGCGTCGGCCAGGAGCGCCGGCTCCGACAGCGAACTGGGCCGCCGCCCGCCCCTTCCCTCGCCGAGCACCTGCCAGCCCCCGCGGGTGAGCGTGATGTAGGCGCCGCAGCGGAGGCCGTGCAGGGTGCAGGCGTCCCGCAGGCCCCACATCCACGCACCGTCCTCCTCGGTCCAGCGTTCGTCGCCGTCACGGCAGTACAGAAGCACGGCCGTACGGACCGGAGTACGGCGTCGCAGATCGTGCGGGACGACGCGCCGCAGCTGCGCCAGCAGGGCGTTGCGAAACTCCCAGCCGTCCGCGGCCACCGTCGCCCGGCGGGCGAACGAGGCGCTCGCCGTGAGCCGTTCCTCATGATCGAGGACCGCGACCACGGCGGTGGCCGGAGTCGGTCGGTGCCGGGAATGCAGTCCGCTGACGACCTCCCGGGGGCTCCGGAGCAGGGGTATGCCCGCCGAGGCCCACTCCGCTGGTTCGAGCATCCGGGCAAGGCGGTTGTCGGAGTCTGCGGAAACCGAGGACGCCGCTGTCGAAGTGGCTGTGGACGGGGCGAATCCGAAGGTCACGGTCCTCCCTTCGCTACGCGCCCACGGTGCGGGCAGGGTCGAATGAGGGCGCGCCGCGGCACAGCCCTTCCGGGCCCGATGAGGAACTGTGCGGGGGCAGCTCCAATTCTCCCTGGCCTACCGGCAGGCGGCAACGAGCAATTGCTGTGGCTGACGGGAATCAGCCGGAATGACACTGATATCCCTGCCCATACCCACCCGGGATGACTCCCTCCGTCACCCCTGAATCGCGAGGACCAGCAGAAACACCGTCGTCGCGGTGGGTGGATTCGCTGATTGTCAGTCCCATCGGGTTGCATGGGGGCATGGACACCCTGGAGCTCCGCACCGAAGCCGACGCCATCCTCGCTGAGCTGGTCGGTGCGCCCGGAGGCTCGGCGCGGTTGCGGGAGGACCAGTGGCAGGCGGTGGCGGCCTTGGTGCAGGAGCGCCGTCGTGCGCTGGTGGTCCAGCGCACGGGGTGGGGGAAGTCCGCGGTGTATTTCGTGGCCACCGCGCTGCTGCGTCGGCGCGGAGCCGGCCCGACGGTGATCATCTCGCCGCTGTTGGCGTTGATGCGCAACCAGGTCGAGTCGGCGGCGCGGGCAGGCATCCAGGCGCGCACCATCAACTCTGCCAACCCCGAGGAATGGGAAACGATCTACGGAGAGGTGGAGCGCGGCGAGACCGACGTTCTCCTGGTGAGCCCGGAGCGCCTCAATTCCGTGGACTTCCGTGATCAGGTGCTGCCGAAACTCGCGGCGACGACCGGCCTGCTGGTGGTCGACGAGGCGCACTGCATTTCCGACTGGGGGCATGACTTCCGGCCCGACTACCGTCGGCTGCGCACGATGCTCGCGGAGCTGCCGGCGGGAGTGCCGGTGCTCGCCACCACCGCCACGGCGAACGCGCGGGTGACCGCGGACGTGGCGGAGCAATTGGGCACCGGGGGCGGGGACGCGTTGGTGCTGCGCGGGCCGCTGGACCGCGAGAGCCTACGGCTGGGCGTGCTGGAGCTGCCGAACGCGGCGCACCGGCTCGCGTGGCTGGGGGAGCGGCTGGGCGATCTGCAGGGTTCGGGGATCATCTACACGTTGACGGTCGCGGCGGCGGAGGAGGTCGCAGCTTTCCTGCGGCAGCGCGGATATCCGGTGGCCTCGTACACCGGGAAGACGGAGAACGCCGACCGGTTGCAGGCGGAGGAGGATCTGCTGGCGAATCGGGTGAAGGCCCTGGTGGCGACCTCCGCACTGGGAATGGGCTTCGACAAGCCGGACCTCGGCTTCGTGGTGCACCTGGGATCACCCTCGTCGCCGATCGCCTATTACCAGCAGGTGGGGCGTGCCGGGCGCGGCGTGGACCATGCCGACGTCCTGCTGCTGCCGGGCAAGGAGGACGAGGCGATCTGGGCGTATTTCGCTTCGGTGGGATTCCCGCCCGAGGAGCAGGTGCGGCGCACCCTGGACGTGCTGGGACAGGCGGGCCGTCCGTTGTCGCTGCCGGCGCTGGAGCCGTTGGTGGACCTTCGGCGCTCGCGTCTGGAGACGATGCTGAAGGTCCTGGACGTGGACGGTGCGGTCAAGCGCGTGAAGGGCGGCTGGACCGCGACAGGACAGCCCTGGGCGTACGACGCGGAGCGGTACGCGTGGGTCGCGAAGCAGCGGGCGGCGGAGCAGCAGGCGATGCGGGACTACGTGGCGACCACGGCGTGCCGCATGGAGTTCCTGCAGCGGCAGCTCGACGACGAGAAGGCGGTGCCGTGCGGCCGCTGCGACAACTGCGCCGGCCCCTGGCTGGACCCGGCCGTCTCCTCCTCGGCCCTCTCGGCGGCGACGGGTGAGCTGGACCGGCCGGGCGTCGAGGTCGAGCCCCGCAAGATGTGGCCGACGGGCCTGGCCTCGGTGGGCATGGACCTCAAGGGCCGAATCCCCGCGGGGCAGCAGGCGATGACGGGACGTGCGCTGGGGAGGCTGTCCGACATCGGCTGGGGCAACCGTCTGCGCCCGCTCCTGTCGGCGCAGGCGGCGGACGGGCCGGTCCCTGACGACGTACTGAACGCCGTGGTGACGGTGCTGGCCGACTGGGCCCGCTCGCCGGGCGGCTGGGCCGGCGGATCTCCCGATGCGGTGGCGCGCCCCGTGGGGGTGGTCGTCGTGCCGTCACGCACCCGTCCCCAACTGGTCACCTCCCTGGCCGAGGGCGTGGCCCGGGTCGGGAGGCTCCCGCTCCTGGGCAGCCTGGCCCTCACCCCGCATGCCGACGAGCACGCCGCGCACCGCAGCAACTCCGCCCAGCGGCTGCGCGCCCTGGCCGACTCCTTCACGGTGCCCGACGAACTCGCCGCCGCGCTGGCCGAAGCCCATGGCCCGGTTCTGCTCGTCGACGACTCCACCGACTCCGGCTGGACCCTCGCCGTGGGCGCGCGCCTGCTCCGCCGGGCCGGCGCCGATCAGGTGCTCCCGCTGGTCCTGGCCGTGGCGGGATAGGCCGAGCCCCGACCGCTTTACCGTCCCCGTTCCGGCCCCGGGAGCGAGCTCGAAAGGTGAACGCGCAGGAGTTCTGCCACTTCTGGAGCGGCCTGCTCCGGAATCCAGTGCCCGACTCCGGTCAGGGTGTGGAAGGTGTACGGGCCGGTCACGAGCCTGCGGGTGTGCTCGCTGCCTGTCCGGCCGAGGACCGGATCGCTGTCGCTGTTGATGAACAGCGTCGGGACGGTGACCTCGGCCAGCTGGCTCGATGTGCTGAAGGGCATCGCCCGATACCAGTTGAGGGCAGGGGTGAGAGCCCCCGATGCCACCAGGAACTCCAGGTCCCGGGCGAGACGTGCCGCGGTCTGCCCGGCCGCCATGCGCGCGGTGGCGCGCGGTGGAGCGGACGGATCGAGGCGGCGTATCAACAGCTCTGGAATCCAGGGCAGTTGGAAGGCGAACATGTACCAGGACATGAGGAACTGGCGGCTGGTGAAGACGGCCCGCATGAAGGCGGCGGGGTGCGGGACGGAGAGTGCGGTCAGGGTGGCCACCACGTCCGGCCGGGCCGCGGCCAGTGTCCAGGCGACCGCGGCTCCCCAGTCGTGCCCGACGACGTGCACCTTGCCGCCGCGGGGTTCGGCTGCCTCGATGAGGGCGACGACATCCTCGGTGAGCTGGGACATGCGGTAGGAGATCCTGCCGCGTGGCCGGGCCCGGGGTGAGTACCCCCGCTGGTCGGGTGCCAGAGTGCGGTATCCCGACGCGTGCAACAGCGGTGCGAGCAGGTCCCAGGAGCTGGACCTCTGGGGAAACCCGTGCAGGAGCACGACGACCTCCCCGGCGAGCGGTCCCTGGTCCACGACGTCGAAGACCAGACCGTCGCGGCCGAACGACGTCAGCCGCCCGTCGGTGCTGAGCCGGGCCGTCACGTGTGGTCCCACCGGCCGCGACGCGGGTCCATGAACACTCCGATGTGATCAGCGAATACATGCGGGTAGTCGCTGATTACATGGGCCGCGCGGGGGCGTGTCAAGGTGTGATACAGCGAGCGGCGCGAACACAGCACGATAGCGAGCCCCGAGCGACAGGAGCGACCCCTGTGGATAACGTTATCCACAGGGGTCGCGGGGCGAGGCGGACTGAGGGACCGTCAAGGCATGAACAAGCACCATGAATCCACCGGCCCGGCCGCGGAGCAGCAGATCACCCTGCGCGGCCCCGCCGAGCTCGCCGACGCGCTCCCTTATCTGATGGGCTTCTATCCCAACGACAGTGTCGTGATGGTCGCCCTGCACGGCGGCCGGGGCCGGTTCGGCGGCCGGCTCCGCCTCGGAATTCCGCAGGCGCCCGGCGAATGGGGGCCGGTCGCCGACCAGTTGGCGGATTGCCTGGTATCGGGGAGTGAGCGCCGCGAAGGACGGCCCGACGCGATCGTGATCTTCCTCTGCCAGGACTCTCCGGACGGGTCGGGAGGCAGGCTCACGATGGAGCGGCTCAGGCCTTTCGCGCAACGCCTGCGCACGGCGTGCGGAGCACTCGACGTTCCCGTCCTCGAAGCGCTCTGCATCTCCGACGGCCGCTACTGGTCCTACTGTTGCCCCGACCCCCGGTGCTGCCCCGACCAGGGAAATCCCCTGGTCATGCCCGGCACCACGGTGATGGCCGCGGCCGCCGCCTACGCGGGCGTCCATGTGCGGGGCACGCTGCGCGACATGGAGGCGCGGCTCCAGCCCTGGCGGGCCCCGGCAGTCGTGACCGCGCAGGAGGAGGCCCTGGACAGGGCAGGGCCGGCGCTGATCCCGAGGCTCCTCGACGAGCGGGCCCGGGGAGAGGTCGCGGCGGAGACCCTCCGGCTGGCGCGCACCCTCATGGACCGCATCGAGGAGACACAGCCCGCGCCGCCCGCGCTCTCGGACGCCGGGGACGACCAGTTGATCGGCTCCGACGAGGCCGCGGCCGTCATCCTCGGGCTCCAGGACCGGGAGACCCGGGACAAGGCCGCCGCCTGGATGGAGGGGGCGGAAGCGCAAGCGGCCCTGCGGCTCTGGCGGACGCTGGCACGGCGTTGCGTCGGACCGTACGGGGAGCATGCCGCCGCTCCGCTCACCCTGGCGGGCTGGGTCTCCTGGTCCACGGGAGACGAGCCGGGCGCGCGGGTCGCCCTGACGCTGGCGCTGCGCGCAGATCCCGGCTACACGTTCGCCCAGCTGCTGCATCGGGCCTGCAACGAAGGGCTCGACCCGGAGGCCCTGCGCCGTTGCTTGCGCGAGGCCGCGGACGGGGCGAGCCCCGACGCCCGGGCCGTGGGGGCGGTGATGGACACCGCCGCCGACCGGGGCGCCACCTCGCGCGTCCACAAGGTCCGCCCGCTGGCCGACGGGGGCCGGCGGCGGGGGAGCGCTCACCGGCGCCCGGGTGCGGGGCGGGTGAAGCCGTCACCCGCTTCGGCCCGTCCCTGGACCTCGGTGGCCGGCCGGCGGTCGCGCGAGGCCCGGCGGTACGGGCGACGTGGCAGCAGGACGCGGAGGTGACCCAGGGTGCGAGCCGAGGAACCGCCGGGGCAAGTCCGCCCGGCCTGCCGTCCGGCCGCCCGGCCTGCCGACCATCCGGAATCCGGGCTACCGCCCGACTGATCGCTACGCATCCGAAATCGTGGCGTCCCGACTGATCACGAGCATGCCGAAGGGAGTGTTTATCGTCAGGCAGACGACTATGATCGCGGCATGCCGCCCTACGACCCGTCGACCTTCCCGCCCTTCGCTGTCACCGTCGACCTGGTCGTGCTCACGGTGCGCCGTCACGCGCTCTGCGCGCTGGTCGTCCGCCGCGGAGAGACCCCGTTCCAGGGCAGATGGGCGCTGCCCGGTGGATTCGTCAGGATGGACGAGGACCTGGGGTCCGCGGCGGCGCGTGAACTCGTCGAGGAAACCGGCCTCAGCGCGCACGACCCGGCGAAACCGGCCGCGGGCAACGGGGCACATCTGGAGCAGTTGGCCACGTACGGAGATCCGGCGCGCGACCCCCGGATGCGGGTGGTCAGCGTCGCCCACCTCGCCCTCGCGCCGGACCTGCCCGCGCCCCGGGCGGGCGGCGATGCCAACAGCGCGCGCTGGGCGCCGGTCGAGGATCTGCTGCATCCCGGCGCCGGGCGGGAGGGCGAGCAGGCGGCGTCGCTGGCCTTCGACCATGCGCGGATCCTGGCCGACGGCGTGGAGCGCGCCCGCTCCAAGATCGAGTACTCCTCCCTGGCCACCGCGTTCTGCCCGCCGGAATTCACGGTCGGCGAGCTGCGCCGGGTGTACGAAGCGGTGTGGGGTGTGGTCCTCGACCCCCGCAACTTCCACCGCAAGGTCACCGGAACGCCCGGATTCCTGGTGCCTTCCGGTGGAACGACCACGCGTCAGGGAGGCCGGCCCGCGCAGTTGTTCCGGGCCGGGGCGGCCACGGTGCTCAATCCGCCGATGCTGCGACCCGAGGTCTGAGCCACCGGGCGTTCCGCCGGGATGGCCCCGCGGAACGCCTGTCGGCCCCCCCTGCACCAAAAGTCTGAAATGTCGCGTTATGTTGCTGCGGTACCCCCTGCCGCCGAGCGGTCTCACCTTCCGCGAGAGACGCGAGAGAAGCGATGCTCCAGGCCATCGGACTCACCAGCACCCCCCGTCGCGACGCTCCGCCCGCCGTGAACGATCTGACCTTCGAGGCTCCCCCCGGCCGTGTCACGGCCCTGCTGGGCGCCCCCCGCTCGGGCAGGACCACCGCCCTGCGACTGATGCTCGAACTGGACGCGGGGCGAGGCGTCGCCTACTTCCGGGGGCGGCCGCTGCACCGCATCGCCCACCCGGCACGGGAGGTGGGCGTACTGCTCGGCGACGTACCGGGTCATCCCGCCCGGACCGCCCGAGGGCAGCTCCGTATGCTCTGCGCGGCCGCGGGCACGCCCGCGACCAGGGCCGACGAGGTCCTCGAAGTCGTCGGCCTCGCCGGGCTCGGGGACCAGCGCCTGGGCACCCTCTCGGTGGGGATGGACCGGCGGCTCGGCCTCGCCTCCGCGCTGCTCGGGGACCCCCACACCCTGATCCTGGACGAACCTGCGGAGGGGCTGTCTCCGCGGGAGAACAGTTGGCTGTACGGGCTGTTGCGTGCGCACGCGGCCCAGGGCGGCACGGTCCTCTACACCACCGGCGACCCCAAGGAGGCGGCCCGTACGGCCGACCGCGTCGTCACCATCGGCGGCGGGCGTCTCGTCGCCGACCAGGACGTCTCCGACTTCGCCCGCACCCGGCTCCGGGCCCGGGTCGCCGTCCGCACCCCGCACGCGGCCCGGCTGGCGGCCGTGGTCAGCCGGGAGGCCCGAGCCGCGCGGCGCTCCGTCGAGGTGGTCGAGGAAGCGAGCGGCCGACTGACGGTGTACGGCAGCAGCTGCGCGGAGATCGGCGACACCGCGTATCGGCACGGCGTCCCCGTGCACCGGCTCGCCGACGAGATCGGCGACACCGGGCCGGCCGCCCCGGCGGGGGCCGGGAGCGAGGAGCGGGGCGACTCGGCCGTCGCGCTGTCCGAGCTGCCACCCCCGATTCGGGTGCGCCCCGCGCGCGGCCCCCTGCGCCCGCTCCGGTACGAACTGCGACGCTCCCTGGGCGTCCGGACAACGACCATGATCATGGCGGCCGTTCTGGTGGTGTCGGCCGCGGTGTCCGTCCTGCTCGCCCGCACGGACGGCACCGCGTTGCCCCGTGTGCTCGCCGCCTGGCCCGCTCTGCTGCCGCTCCCTCCCGCCGCGCTCGGCGCGGGTCTGCTCGGGGCGCTGTCCTTCGGGGACGAGTTCCGATATCCGGCACTCGCCGCCGCGCGCGGCACCGTGCCCCGGCGGCTCGGTCTGCTGCTGGCCAAGCTCACCGTGACCGCGAGCTTCGCCCTGCTGCTCGCCGGTCTCGCCGTGGTGTGCGGAGCGCAGAGCCTCCGGCTCGTGTACGGGCCGGACTTGGTCGAGATCCCCTCGAACGCCGTCGCGCTCGGTGCGAGTTGGGCCGGTCTGACGGTCGGCTGTGCCTGGGCGGGGCTGTTGGCCGCCGGTGTCTTCCGGGTGGCCGGGGCGGGGATCGCCGCGGTGCTGGCCGTTCCGGTACTCGTCGTTCCGCTGGTGCAGAAGCTCTTCGCGGCGCCGTCCGCGCGTTCGGTCGCCGGGCTTCCGGGCCGACTGCGCGAACTGGCCGGGTGGCAGCTGCCGCAGCAGGCGGACCACTGGGTCCTGGCCGTCGCGCGGGTGGTGGCGCAGCCCGTCGGCACCGCACTCGCCCTGTCGTTGTCAGCCCTGATCTGCGCGTATCTGGTCACCAGCCTTCGGGGAAAGGCGCGTTGGTGATCGCCGTCGCCCCGCATCGAGGACAGAGGCCCGCAACTCCCTGAGAAATGACCGATTTGTAGGGATATGGCGTCAATTGCGGAGCGAGCGCCGATCACCCTTTCGTGTGCTTTTCACCAAAGACCTCAAGGGGTGGGCGAGCCGCGCCGACAAAGGATGCGTGAGTACCCTTGCGCACACCATGATGACCGCCGCCCGCACCGCCGATTCCGGCCTGGCCGGCTCGGGCGAACTCGACCGTTATCCCTATACGGAGGCGCCGGCCGGCGAGCGTGCCGCTTCCCGGGCCTGGGGCGGTTCCGATTCCGAGCTGGGGCGGGCGAGCCGACGCGGGTCTGCCAGCCGGGGGCGCGGTCTCCACGGCCAACTCGTCCAACAACTCGGCCAGATGATCGTTTCCGGTGACCTCGGCGCGGACCGCCCCCTCGTTCCCGAGGAGATCGGCCAGCGGTTCGAGGTGTCCCGCACCGTCGTACGCGAATCCCTGCGTGTCCTCGAAGCCAAGGGGCTGGTCAGCGCGCGCCCCAATGTGGGTACGAGGGTCCGCCCGGTCAGTGACTGGAATCTGCTGGATCCCGACATCATCGAATGGCGGGCCTTCGGTCCGCAGCGCGACGACCAGCGCCGTGAGCTGGCCGAGCTCCGGTGGACCATCGAGCCGCTCGCGGCCCGGCTCGCGGCCGGGCACGGCCGGGACGACCTTCAGCAGCGGCTCGGCGACATGGTGGAGATCATGGGGCACGCGATGGGGCAGGGGGACGCGATCACCTTCACCCGTGCCGACGCGGAGTTCCACGCCCTGCTCATCCAGGCGGCGGGCAATCGGATGCTCGAACACCTTTCCGGCATCGTCTCGGCCGCCCTTCATGTCTCCGGTGGCCCGGTCACCGGCTGTGACCGTCCGGGCGAGACCTCGCTCGCGCACCACGCGCGCATCGCCGACGCCCTCGCCTCCGGTGATTCCGGGGCAGCCGAGACGGCCATGCGCCAACTGCTCGTCGTCCACCCCGACGTCGAGCGTGTGGTTCCCGCGCCGCGCGAGCACTGACCGGGGCGCGGCCGGGTGCCTGGGCCCGGTGCCGCCGGACCGCACGGGTCCGGCGGCATAATTGTGGGGGGATGGCACCCTTGGCCCATTTCGTCGTGTATGAGGTGTGACTCGGGCCACGCGGATTGGCCGTAACACTCCTCGAAGCAGCGCGATGACCTAAGAGGTGAGCGTCGCGGAAGGAATACAGCAACCCTCGGGTGCGCTGTGCAGTTCTGAGGCCAAACCCGCGCCGTCGGCGACATCCCCAGTCGACGGTCGTCGGCTCCAGCCCTCTCCAGGGCAGGGCCGGAAGCCGTTTCCATCGTTCCGAGAGGTTGTTCGTGTCGGCCAGCACATCCCGTACGCTCCCGCCGGAGATCGCCGAGTCCGAGTCTGTGATGGCGCTCATCGAGCGGGGAAAGGCTGATGGGCAGATCGCCGGCGATGACGTGCGTCGGGCCTTCGAGGCTGACCAGATTCCGCCAACCCAGTGGAAGAACGTTCTGCGCAGCCTCAACCAGATCCTCGAGGAAGAGGGTGTGACGCTGATGGTCAGTGCCGCGGAGTCGCCGAAGCGCGCCCGCAAGAGCGTCGCAGCGAAGAGCCCGGTCAAGCGCACCGCCACCAAGACTGTCGCGGCGAAGACCACCGTGACCAGGACCGTCGCGGCCACCGCCGCCCCGGCGGTCGAGAGTGCTGACGCGGTGGCCGACGACGCCGTCGCGGCCGCTCCCGCCAAGAAGACGGCTGCCAAGAAGACAGCGGCCAAGAAGACCGCCGCGAAGAAGACGGCGGCCAAGAAGACAGCGGCCAAGAAGTCCGGCAAGCAGGACGACGAGATCCTCGACGGCGACGACGCGGCCGAGGAAGTCAAGGCCGGCAAGGGCGAGGAAGAGGAGGGCGAGGGCGAGAACAAGGGCTTCGTCCTCTCCGACGACGACGAGGACGACGCACCTGCGCAGCAGGTCGCCGTCGCCGGCGCCACCGCCGACCCGGTCAAGGACTACCTGAAGCAGATCGGCAAGGTTCCCCTCCTCAACGCCGAGCAGGAGGTCGAGCTCGCCAAGCGCATCGAGGCCGGTCTCTTCGCCGAGGACAAGCTGGCGAACGCCGACAAGCTCGCACCGAAGCTCAAGCGCGAGCTGGAGATCATCGCCGAGGACGGCCGGCGGGCCAAGAACCACCTTCTGGAGGCCAACCTCCGCCTGGTGGTCTCCCTGGCCAAGCGCTACACCGGTCGCGGCATGCTCTTCCTGGACCTGATCCAGGAGGGCAACCTCGGCCTGATCCGCGCGGTCGAGAAGTTCGACTACACCAAGGGCTACAAGTTCTCCACGTACGCCACCTGGTGGATCCGTCAGGCGATCACCCGCGCGATGGCCGACCAGGCCCGCACCATCCGTATCCCGGTGCACATGGTCGAGGTCATCAACAAGCTCGCGCGCGTGCAGCGCCAGATGCTCCAGGACCTGGGCCGCGAGCCCACCCCGGAGGAGCTGGCCAAGGAACTCGACATGACCCCCGAGAAGGTCATCGAGGTCCAGAAGTACGGTCGCGAGCCGATCTCGCTGCACACCCCGCTCGGTGAGGACGGTGACAGCGAGTTCGGTGACCTGATCGAGGACTCCGAGGCCGTCGTCCCGGCGGACGCGGTCAGCTTCACGCTCCTCCAGGAGCAGCTCCACTCCGTGCTCGACACGCTCTCCGAGCGTGAGGCCGGCGTGGTCTCCATGCGCTTCGGTCTCACCGACGGTCAGCCGAAGACGCTCGACGAGATCGGCAAGGTCTACGGCGTGACGCGTGAGCGCATCCGTCAGATCGAGTCGAAGACGATGTCGAAGCTTCGTCACCCGTCGCGCTCGCAGGTGCTGCGCGACTACCTCGACTAGATCGCGGAAGATTCACCGGCCGAGGGCCCGGAACCCCCCAGGGGATCCGGGCCCTCCGGCGTGTCCTCGGGTGCGGACGGTGACCGGCTGGATCACGCTGGGTGGACCGTTACCGCCTCAGCGTCAGGAGCCTCCATGCCCCGTTCCGTCGTCCGTGCCCTGACCGGGGTGCTCGCCCTGACCGCCGCCGCGACCGTGGTGCCCCTCTCCTCGCCCTCCGCGGCGGTAGCGGACAGCATCATCGTCGGCGGACAGCCCGCTCCGGTGGCGGACAGCCCCTGGGCGGTGGCGCTGTCGAGCCGGGACCGGTTCGGAGGGGCGCGCTCGGGACAGTTCTGCGGCGGCGTCGCCGTGGCGCCCACGAAGATCCTGACGGCCGCCCACTGTCTGAGTGACGAGGCGCTCGGTGGACCGGCGGAGCGGGTGAGGGATCTGCTGGTCATCGCCGGCCGGGAGCGGCTGAGTGACTCCGGCGGCCAGGAGATCCCGGTCCGGTCCATCTGGGTGAACCCCGCGTACGACCCCGACACCAACGCCGGCGACCTCGCGGTGCTGACCCTGTCCCGGGCGATGCCGAAGGGGGGCGTCATCCCGCCGGCCAAGGGCGGGGACACCGCCTACCGGGCCGGTACCGCGGCGGCCGTCTACGGGTGGGGCGACACGACGGGGAGCGGCGCGTACGCCTCCGTGCTGCGCTCCGCGCGGGTCCAGGTGCTGCCGGACAGCGACTGCGCGCAGGCCTACCCGGGCGGCCAGGAGGGCACGTACAGAGCCTCGGCGATGCTCTGTGCGGGCGATCCGGCGGGTGGCAGGGACGCGTGCCAGGGAGACAGCGGCGGGCCGCTGGTGGCCCGTGGGCGGCTCATCGGCCTGGTGTCCTGGGGCAGCGGCTGCGGGCGTGCGGGCAGCCCGGGGGTGTACACACGGGTCTCCGCCGCACTGGAGTGGGCCGAGGGCCGCATCTGACCCGCGGCAGGGTCATGTGCGGGCGGTGATTCCCCGCACTGTGTCCGTGCGGGGTCCTCGCCGACGAGAACGGGCGGCTCCCCCGGTGGGGGAGCCGCCCGTCGGCCGGTCCTGGACCGGCCCCTGGCTCGTCGTGGATGCGAGGTATCAGTGTTGTTCCTCGTCGGCAGCAGCCGTCTGCACGGCGGTGAGCCGATCCGTCTCATCCTGTATTTCCGCGGCGATCTTCTTGAGTTCCGGCTCGAACTTGCGCCCGTGGTGGGCGCAGAAGAGCAGTTCACCGCCGCTGGTCAGGACGACGCGCAGATATGCCTGGGCGCCGCAACGGTCACAGCGGTCTGCTGCGGTCAGCGGGCTCGCGGGGGTCAGAACAGTAGTCACGTCGCCTCTTCTCTAGCTCGACGAGCTGTCGTACCAGGGTCAACATCCAACCAGGCCGAAAACGTTCCCGCTCGTGGCTTTTCTTCGAAACTTCTTCTCGGTGTGGCTGTCTGTCGCCGGTTGGCGGCGAATGTGCCGTATGCGGAGCGCTACGGTTTCGCATTGCTTGTCTAGGGGTGGGTCCCGCCGGCCGGCTTGCCGGTTTGTTCATGAGGACGTGCCCGGAGCCTAAATGGTTCATGCGCCGAAGGGAACGTGATGTGCACGTCACTCCAACGAATGATCGAACACCTATGCGAGCCCGGAAGAAGCTCGACTAGCATGAGGATTCCCCGAGGGTGGCGTTACAACCGCTCTACCAGGCCTCTGTAGGCTCTCAGCGGCAACCGAAGACCAGCCCTGTACCCACGGGGGCCCCAGATGAAATTCAGCGAGGAGCGAACCGCGTGACCGCCGAAACGTCCGTGCCGTCCACCGCGATGCTGACCGGAGCAGGCGGCGACCGGGACAGCTCCAACTACACCGCGCGGCACCTTCTCGTCCTCGAAGGGCTGGAGGCGGTCCGCAAGCGCCCCGGCATGTACATCGGGTCCACCGACAGCCGTGGCCTGATGCACTGCCTCTGGGAGATCATCGACAACTCCGTCGACGAAGCCCTCGGCGGCCACTGCGACCTGATCGAGGTCATCCTCCACGACGACGCCTCCGTCGAGGTCCGGGACAACGGCCGTGGCATCCCGGTCGACGTCGAGCCCAAGACGGGCCTCTCCGGCATCGAGGTCGTCATGACCAAGCTGCACGCCGGAGGAAAGTTCGGCGGCGGCTCCTACGCCGCCTCGGGCGGTCTCCACGGCGTCGGCGCCTCCGTGGTCAACGCCCTCTCCGCCCGCCTGGACGTCGAGGTCGACCGCAACAGCGCGACCCACTCCATCAGCTTCCGGCGCGGCGTCCCCGGCATGTTCACCGAGCAGGGGCCGGACAGCCCCTTCGACCCGGCCAACGGCCTGCGCAAGGGCAAGCGCGTCCCCAAGACCCGTACCGGTACCCGGGTGCGGTACTGGGCGGACCGCCAGATCTTCCTCAAGGACGCCAAGCTCAACCTGGACACGCTCTACCAGCGCGCCCGCCAGACGGCCTTCCTCGTCCCCGGCCTGACGATCGTCGTCCGCGACGAGCGGGGGCTGGACGGCGAGGGCAAGACCGAAGAGACGTTCCGTTTCGACGGCGGCATCAGCGAGTTCTGCGAGTACCTGGCCCAGGACAAGGCCGTCTGCGACGTCCAGCGCCTCAGCGGCACCGGCACCTTCAAGGAGACCGTGCCCGTCCTCGACGACCGCGGTCACATGACCGCCACCGAGGTCACCCGCGAGCTGGCCGTCGACATCGCCCTGCGCTGGGGCACGGGCTACGACACGACCGTACGGTCGTTCGTGAACATCATCGCCACCCCCAAGGGCGGCACCCACGTCAGCGGGTTCGAGCGCTCCCTGACCAAGACCGTGAACGAGGCGCTGCGCTCCGCCAAGATGCTGCGGGTCGCCGAGGACGACGTCGTCAAGGACGACGCCCTCGAAGGGCTCACCGCCGTCGTCACCGTACGGCTCGCCGAGCCGCAGTTCGAGGGGCAGACCAAGGAGGTGCTCGGCACCTCCGCGGCCAACCGCATCGTGGCAGGCGTGGTCGCCAAGGAGCTCAAGGCCTTCCTGACCTCGACGAAGCGGGACGCCAAGGCCCAGGCCAGGGCGGTGCTGGAGAAGGCCGTCGCCGCCGCCCGCACCCGGATCGCAGCCCGGCAGCACAAGGACGCCCAGCGCCGCAAGACCGCGCTGGAGTCCTCCTCGCTGCCCGCCAAGCTCGCCGACTGCCGCAGCGACGACGTCGAGCGCAGCGAGCTGTTCATCGTCGAGGGGGACTCGGCGCTCGGCACCGCCAAGCTGGCCCGGAACAGTGAGTTCCAGGCGCTGCTGCCGATCCGCGGAAAGATCCTCAACGTACAGAAGTCGTCCGTCTCGGACATGTTGAAGAACGCCGAGTGCGGGGCGATCATCCAGGTCATAGGAGCCGGGTCCGGGCGGACCTTCGACATCGACGCCGCGCGTTACGGGAAGATCGTCCTGCTGGTGGACGCCGACGTCGACGGTGCCCACATCCGCTGCCTGCTGCTGACCCTCTTCCAGCGCTACATGCGCCCGATGGTCGAGGCGGGGCGGGTCTTCGCCGCGGTCCCGCCGCTGCACCGGATCGAGCTGGTCCAGCCCAAGAAGGGCCAGGACAAGTACGTCTACACCTACTCCGACAACGAACTGCGCCAGACCCTCCTGGAGTTCCAGCGCAAGAACGTCCGGATCAAGGAATCGATCCAGCGCTACAAGGGTCTGGGCGAGATGGACGCCGATCAGCTGGCGGAGACCACGATGGACCCGCGCCACCGCACGCTGCGGCGCATCAACATCGGCGACCTGGAATCCTCCGAGCAGGTCTTCGACCTGCTGATGGGCAACGAGGTCGCGCCCCGCAAGGAGTTCATCACCAGCTCCGCGGCCACCCTGGACCGCTCGCGCATCGACGCCTGACCCCCTGCCCCCTGGTGCCCGCGTCGGCCCCCGCTCCCGTACCGACGGAGCGGGGGCCGCGAACGTTTCCGGCGTCCCGCGCCCAGGGACCCGCGGTTCGCGCAGCCGTACGGGATTTCTGTCACCTGAAGGGGTGAAGCCGGGCGAATGACGCGCCCGGGATCCTCCCCAACCGCCCATGGTGGGCCATGCGGCCGAAAAGGTCCGTGGATCAGGGGAGTTGTGCGGTGGAGAAGGAAGCAGGGCCGGAGGCCGCGGGAGTGCGGCTCGACGACCCGTGGGACGACGCACCGGTCTTTGACCGGTGCGGCCGGGACGGGACGGCAGGCGTCGCGGACCTCGACGCGCCCGCTGCGGCGGGGCCGGACCCCGAGCCCAGCGCGGCCGACATCTACCTGGAGGTGCACCGCAGCGCGGCCTTCCGCGAGGTGCGCCGCCGCTACCGCCGCTTCGTGGGTCCCGCCGCCCTCGCCTTCCTGCTCTGGTATCTCGCCTACGTCGTCGCTGCGACCACCGCGCCCGAGCTGATGGCCCGCCCGGTCGCCGGAGCGGTCAACGTCGCGATGGTGGCGGGTCTCGGCCAGTTCCTCACCACGTTCCTGCTCACCTGGGCGTACGCACGGCACGCGCGGCTGCGCAGGGACCGGGCCGCTCTCGATCTGCGCTGGGACACCCAGGAGATGACGAGAGGGCTCGGACGTTGAGAGGCGACCACCAGACCCTCGGCCTGCTGCTGTTCAGCGCGTTCATTGCGGTGACGCTCTTCATCACCACCTGGGTCGGCCGCAACCGGCAGGGCTCCGCCGAGGAGTTCTACGCCGGCGGACGTCTGTTCTCGCCGATGGAGAACGGATTCGCCCTCGCCGGCGACTACATGTCGGCGGCCTCCTTCCTCGGGATCTCCGGGCTGATCGCCCTCTTCGGCTACGACGGCATGCTCTACTCGGTCGGCTTCCTCGTCGCCTGGCTGGTCGTGCTGCTGTTCGTCGCCGAACTCGTCCGCAACTGCGGTCGGTTCACCCTGGCCGACGTGGTCGCGGCCCGGATGGCGGAGCGCCCGGTGCGTACCGCCGTCGGCACCTCGTCCGTCACCGTCTCCGTGCTCTATCTGGTCGCCCAGATGGTCGGCGCGGGCAGCCTCGTGGCCCTGCTGCTCGGCGGCACGAGCGACGCGGCCCGGTCCTGGACGGTGGTCGGGGTCGGCGCGCTCATGGTGATCTACGTGTCGTTCGGCGGTATGCGCGCCACCACCTGGATCCAGATCGTCAAGGCCGTCCTGCTGATGGCCGGGGCCGTCGCGCTCACGGTGCTCGTCCTGGTCCACTTCCACGGGAACGTCAACAGCCTGCTCACCACCGCGGCCGAACGCAGCGGCCACGGCAGGGACTTCCTAGCGCCCGGCCTCCGCTACGGCGGGGACCTGACCTCGCGCCTCGACTTCATCAGCCTGGGCGTCGCCCTCGTCCTCGGCACGGCGGGGCTGCCGCACATCCTGTCGCGCTTCTACACCGTGCCCACCGCCCGCGCCGCGCGCCGCTCCGTCGTCTGGTCCATCGGCCTGATCGGCAGCTTCTACCTGATGACGATCGTGCTCGGATTCGGCGCCGCCGCCCTCGTCGGCTCCGCCGAGGTCCGCGCCTCGAACGCGGCGGGCAACACCGCGGTCCCGCTGCTGGCGCTCCACCTCGGCGGCGGTGAGGGGTCCACCGGCGGAACGATTCTCTTCGCCGTGGTCGCCGCCATCGCCTTCGCCACCATCCTGGCCGTCGTCGCGGGCATCACGCTCGCCTCGTCCGCGTCCGTCGCCCACGACCTCTACGCCTCGCTCCGCCGCCCCGGGCGCAAGAAGTACGGCGAGGTCGCCGTGGCGCGTGTCGCCGCCGCCGGAATCGGCGTCGTCGCGATCGGGCTCGGACTGCTCGCCCAGGACCTCAACGTGGCCTTCCTGGTGGGCCTGGCCTTCGCCGTCGCCGCGTCGGCGAACCTCCCGGCCCTGCTCTACTCCCTGTTCTGGCGCGGCTTCACCACCCGGGGCGCGGTCTGGGCCGTGTACGGCGGCCTGGTCCCGGCGGTCGTCCTGGTGCTGGTCTCGCCCGTCGTCTCGGGCAGCCCCACGTCCCTGTTCCCCGGCGTGGACTTCCGGCTCTTCCCCCTGGAGAACCCGGGCCTGGTCTCCATCCCGCTCGGCTTCCTGGCCGGCTGGATCGGTACGGTCACCTCGCCCGAGCCGCCCGACGAGGCCAAGCACGCCGAGGCCGAGGTCAGGGCGCTGACGGGGGCCGGGGCGGCGTAGGGCGGGTCTCCGGGGAGCGTGTGTCCTGGCAGAGCCCTGTACGGGCTCCCGGGCGGCTCAGTCGGCGGCCCAGGCGTACCGGTGTTCCGGGCGGCCCGTCTCCCCGTAGCGCAGCGTCAGCCGGACCTTGCCGGTGCGTTCCAGCAGCTTCAGATAGCGCTGGGCCGTCTGGCGGCTCATCCCCGCGCTGTCCGCGATCTCCTGGGCGGAGAGCGGGCCGTCGGCTCCGCGCAGGGCACCTCGGACGAGCTCGGCGGTGGTGGGGGAGTGGCCCTTGGGGAGGGTCGGCTCGTCCGCTGCCCACAGCGCGCCGAAGAGCCGGTCCACCTGTGCCTGCTCGGCCTCCCCGCCCCCGTCGAGCGCCTGCCGCAGCGCCGCGTACGCCTCCAGCTTCGAGCGCAGGCCCGCGTACGTGAACGGCTTCACCAGGTACTGGAGCGCGCCGTGCCGCATCGCGTCCTGCACGGTCGCGACGTCCCGGGCGGCCGTCACCATGATCACGTCGACCTGACGGCCCAGGCGGCGCAGTTCCCGTACGACGGCGAGGCCGGAGCGGTCCGGCAGGTAGTGGTCCAGCAGGATCAGGTCCACCGGGACCTTCTCGACCGCCTCCAGCGCCGCGGCCGCCGAGTGGGCCTGGGCGACCACCCGGAAGCCGGGGACCTTGGCGACGTACGCCGCGTTGATCTGCGCCACCCGGACGTCGTCGTCCACGATCAGGACCTGGATCACGGCTGTCCTCCCGTGCTGGCCGGACAGGCGGGGGGCGGCGGACCGTCGGGGGAAGCGGCGGACTCCGGCGACGCCCGGGGCCCGGGCTCCGCCAGCGCCTCCGGCAGCACGACCGTGAACACCGCACCGCCTCCTTCCGCCCCGGACACCGTCACACTGCCCCCCTGACGCTCCGCGAGCCTCCGAACGAGGGCGAGCCCCAGGCCGCGCTTGCCGTGTGCCGGGACCTCCTTGGTGGACCAGCCCTCCGTGAAGATCGACGCGTGCTGCTCCGGGGGGACGCCGGGGCCGCTGTCGCGTACCTCCAGGATCACCGTACGTCCCTCCGTGCACAGCCCGACCTCGATCCGCGCCCCCTCCGATCCGGCCGCCGCGTCCGTGGCGTTGTCGACGAGGTTGCCCATGACGGTGACCAGGCCCCGGGGATCGACCACCCGGTCCGGCAGCAGGGTGCCGGGGGCCAGCCGCAGTGCTACGCCGCGCTCGGCGGCCACCGTCGCCTTGCCCACCAGGAGGGCGGCCAGCAGCGGGTCCTGGACCTTCTCGGTCACCTGCTCGGCCGTCGCCCGGTGTACGCCCACCACCTCCGTGACGAACTCCATCGCGTCCTCGTGCATCTCCAGCTCCAGCAGCCCGAGCAGGGTGTGCAGCCGGTTGGCGTGCTCGTGGTCCTGGGCGCGCAGGGCGTCGATCAGCCCCGTGGTGGAGTCGAGCTCGCGACCCAGGTTCTCCAGCTCGGTCCGGTCGCGCAGGGTCACCACGGCCCCGCCGTCGTCCGTGGGCATCCGGTTGGCCAGCAGCACCCGGCTGCCCCGGACCGCCAGCAGATCGTCGCCGACCACACGCCCGGCCAGGACGTCCGCGGTCCTGCCGTCGCCCAGCACCTCCTCCAGCGTCCGGCCCGCCGCCTCCGGGCCCACGCCCAGCAGCCGTTGCGCCTCGTCGTTCAGCAGCCGGACGCGGCCGGCCCCGTCCAGGGCGACGACTCCTTCGCGGATGCCGTGCAGCATGGCCTCACGTTCCGTCAGCAGCGCGGAGATATCGGAGAACGCCAGGTCATGGGTCTGCCGTTGCAGTCGGCGGGAGATCAGGTACGCGGCGAGTGCCCCGACGGCCAGGGCTCCGCCCGCGTACGCGAGCAGCCCCGGGATCGCCCCGAGGAGCCGGGCGCGGACGCTGTCGTAGGAGATGCCCACCGACACCGCGCCGATCACGTTGCCGGACGGGTCGAACAACGGCACCTTCCCCCGTGCCGAGCGGCCGAGGGTCCCGCTGTCGATCTCCATCACCTCGCGGCCGCGCAGTGCCTCGCCGGGGTCGGTGGAGACGATCGCGCCGATCCGGTGGGTGTCGGGGTGCGACCAGCGCACCCCGCGCTGGTTCATGACGACGACGTACTCCGCTCCGGTCGCCCGTCTGATCCGCTCGGCGGCCGACTGGACGGGGCCCCGCTCCGACGGGTCCGTGCTGGTCAGGTCCTTCACGATCCCCGGCTGGGCGGCGGTGCTCTGGGCGATGGCGAGGGCTCGGCGCATCGCCTGGTCGTCCAGCTGATCGCTGAGGGGGGCCAGGAACAGGCCGGTGACCAGGATGGTCACGCCGGTGATGATGGCCAGCTGCATCAGCAGGACCTGGGAGAAGACCCGCTGGGGCCAGCCGAACCGGCGCGGCCCCCTGCCGGGGGTCGGTGGGGCGTTCATCGTAGAGACGGTAAGCGGCGGGACGCCGGTGCGGAAATCCGGCCGTGTTTCGGCTCGTTGGTCCGGGCCTCCGCCGTACGCGCCTCTTGCTTCGCGGCGCTGCGTCTGTGAGCGTTCCTGGAGCGTTTCCGAGGAGTTCGCCAGCAACGCAATCTACTTGCACTTCTTGCGCTAATCTTGCGCACATGACGCGACGACTTGCTCAGGTGGCCCAGAAAGTGGGAGTCAGCGAGGCGACGGTCAGCCGGGTGCTGAACGGCAAGCCGGGCGTTTCCGACGCCACCAGGCAGGCCGTCCTCTCCGCGCTGGACGTCCTCGGGTACGAGCGCCCGACCCAGCTGCGCGGCGAACGGGCCCGGCTGGTCGGTCTTGTCCTGCCCGAGCTGCAGAACCCGATCTTTCCGGCGTTCGCCGAAGTGGTCGGCGGCGCGCTCGCTCAGCAGGGGCTGACCCCGGTGCTCTGCACCCAGACCAAGGGCGGCGTCTCCGAGGCCGACTACGTCGAGCTGCTCCTCCAGCAGCAGGTCTCCGGCGTGGTCTTCGCGGGCGGCCTCTACCACCAGGCCGACGCCCCGCACGACCACTACAAGGTGCTCGCCGATCGCAAGATCCCCGTCGTGCTGATCAACGCGGCCATCGCCCACCTCGGCTTCCCGGGCGTCTCCTGCGACGACTCCGTCGCCGTCGAGCAGGCCTGGCGGCACCTCGTCTCGCTCGGTCACGAGCGCATCGGATTCGTCCTCGGCCCGTCCGACCACGTGCCCTCGCAGCGCAAGCTGGCCGCTGCCCGGCTGCTCGCCGAGGAAGCGGGCACGACCGTGCCCGACGAGTGGGTGGCCCGCGCGATGTTCTCGCTGGAGGGCGGGCAGGCCGCCGCGATGCGGCTGCTGGACCGGGGCGTCACCGGCATCATCTGCGCGAGCGACCCGCTCGCGCTGGGCGCCGTGCGCGCCGCCCGCCGCCGCGGTCTCTCGGTGCCTGCCGACGTGTCGGTCGTCGGCTACGACGACTCGGCCTTCATGAACTGCACCGAGCCGCCCCTGACCACCGTTCGCCAGCCCATCGAGGCCATGGGGCGCGCGGCCGTGGAGCTGCTCTCGGTACAGATCGGCGGGCGGACCGTCCCCTCGGACGAGCTGCTCTTCGAGCCGGAGCTGGTGGTGCGCGGATCCACCGCACAGCCGCCGCGCGAGAATTCCCTGTGATCCGTAGCTAATTTGCGCTGATCGTGCCTCTGGTCCGGACCTAGGGCCTGTCTGACAATTCCCGCCTGCCTCACGACGCCATGCACGCACTCTCGCCGCACCGACCCCAGACCCAAGTACGTCCAGTACGAGGGCCTGGGGCCGGCACGCCGAGAGCGCGCACCTGACGCCGCGCGGCCGCCCTGCGGGCGACGACGGGAATTGTCAGACAGGCCCTAGGGACCGGGTAGCGGCTGTGGCGGCCTGGGGCCCGTGTACTGCCCGCTGGGGCGGATGCGGAGCGGGCGCTCTGCGTACTCCTCCAGCGCGTGGGCGATCCAGCCCGCGGTGCGGGACACCGCGAACACCGTCTCGCCCGCGTCCGCCGGCATGCCCCGGGAGACGGACAGGACGGCCAGGGCCAGGTCGATGTTGGCGTGCAGCGGAGCATGCCGCGCCGTCGTGCCGACCACCTCGCGGGCCGCCGCCAGCGCCCCGGCGGCCTGCGGCACGTCCTCCAGCAGCGCGAACAGCGCCGTCGCCCGCGGGTCCTCGCCCCGGTACAGCCGGTGGCCCAGGCCCGGCACCCGCCGCCCGGTCCGCAGGTGATCGGCGACCACGGGGACCGCGCTGCCCCGGTCCACCGCCTCCCGGAGCATCCGGTGCGCCAGCCCGCTCGCCGCGCCGTGCAGCGGCCCCTCCAGCACGCCGAGGCCCGCCGAGACCACGGCGTACGGGTGGGCCCGCGCGGAGGCGGCGACCCGGGCGGCCAGGGTGGAGGCGGCCAGATCGTGGTCGATCAGGAGGGTCAGGGCCGCGTCCAGCACGGCGAGGGACGGGGCGTCGGCCGGCTCCGCGGTGAGCCGTGACCACAGCCCCCGCGCCAGGGAACCCTCTTCGTCCGCCGGGTCGCCGAGCGTCGGCAGGGCGCCCACCAGCGTCGGGATCAGACTCCGGGCGCTGCTGAGCACCGCCTCGGGCGACAGGTCGAACCGCAGCGGATCCGTGGCAGCCGCGGCGGTCACCGCCACCCGCAGCCGGTCCGTCGACCCGCTGTGCGCGGGCAGGGCGCCGACCGTCCGGCGAGCCGCCGCGAGGGTCCCGGCGGTCGCGGTGAACCGGACGCCCGGGCTCAGCTCACCCGTCCACAGCCACTCGGCGACCTCCTCGTAGCTGTAGTGCCCGGCCAACTCCGTCGCGTCGACCCCGCGGAAGAAGCAGCGGTCGCCCTCGATGAGCGTGATGCCGGTGCGGAAGGCCAGGTCGCTCCCGGCCGGGGAGGCGTCCCTGCGCCCCGAGCGCCGGGCCAGCGCCCGGACCTCGTCGGCGTCGAACGTGCTGCCCCGCCCCCCGGCGGCCCGCGCGCTGCTGAGCTGGCCCCGACTGACGTACGCGTAGACCGTCTCCGGCTTCACACCCAGCAGTTCGGCGGCCTCCCGGGTGGTGAGCCGGGGCGGCCCCTGCTCTTCGGGCGCTGATTGATCCGTCATGCCGACCACCGTATCCATCCTGAATCCATCAAGGAGTCCAAGGATTCCACCCCATGCATTGATTCAATCAATATTGACAGACCTCAAGTCAAGCATGGACAGTCGAATCAATGTTCCATGCGTCGAAAAGAGAACAGCCATGACCACCACCCCTGCCGTCCCCCGCGGTCTCGCCGGCGTCGTCGTCACCGACACCGCCCTCGGCGACGTGCGCGGCCGCGAGGGCTTCTACCACTACCGCCAGTACTCGGCGATCGAGCTCGCGCGGACCCGTGGCTTCGAGGACGTCTGGTACCTGATGGTCCACGGCGAACTGCCCGACCGGGCGGCCGCCGCCGACTTCGCCGCCCGCACGGCCGCGCTGCGCACCCTGCCCGCCGAGGTACGCGACGCGCTGCCCGCCATCGCCCGCGCCGGCGCCGTCTCCGGTCCCCTCGCCGGACTGCGCACCGCGCTGTCCCTGCTCGGCGCCTCGGCCGGATTCCGCCCCGTGTACGACATCGGGACCGAGCAGCGTCGGCAGGACGCGCTCACCGTCTGCGCGGCCGTCCCCACGATCCTCACCGCCCTCCACCGCCTGGGCCAGGGGCTCCAGCCGGTCGAGCCCCGCGAGGACCTGCCGCACGCCGCGAACTACCTGTACATGCTGACCGGATCGGAGCCGGAGCCCGAGCACGCCAGGGCCGTCGAGCAGTACCTCATCTCCACCGTCGACCACGGCTTCAACGCCTCCACCTTCACCGCCCGGGTCGTTGCCTCCACCGGAGCCGACCTGGCCGCCTGCCTGGTCGCGGCGGTCGGCGCGCTCTCCGGTCCGCTGCACGGCGGAGCCCCCAGCCGGGCCCTGGACACCCTGGACGCGATCGGCACCCCGGACCGCATCGACGGCTGGATCCGCGAACAGGTCCTCTCGGGCCGCCGCATCATGGGCTTCGGGCACCCCGTCTACCGCACCGAGGACCCGCGCTCCCGGATGCTCAAATCCCTCGCGCAGGGCTTCGGCGGACCGCTCGTCGACTTCGCCGTGGAGGTGGAACGCCAGGTCGAGGCCATCCTCGCCGAGCTCAAGCCCGGCCGGGAACTGCACACCAACGTGGAGTTCTACGCCGGGGTGGTCA
This sequence comes from Streptomyces sp. NPDC091287, assembly GCF_044768525.1. NCBI lineage: Bacteria > Bacillati > Actinomycetota > Actinomycetes > Kitasatosporales > Streptomycetaceae > Streptomyces > Streptomyces sp. NPDC091287. Next base: position 393,524 of record NZ_JBIVUV010000003.1, on the reverse strand, counting down.
TGGAGCTGTGCGGGCTGCCGCGCGCGATGTTCACCCCCACTTTCTGTGCGGCACGGGTGATCGGCTGGAGCGCCAATATCCTGGAGCAGGCGGAGGACTCGAAGATCATCCGCCCGGCGGCCCGCTACGTCGGCGCACCCCCGCCGCAGCCGGTCCCGGCACCCTGACGACGTCCCCAGGAAGGCCCCCGTTGACCCCGCCCCGCACCCCGCAGATCCCGGTCGTCGTCCTGGCGGGCTTCCTCGGCTCCGGCAAGACCACGCTCCTGAACCATCTGCTCCGCAATCGCGCGGGCACCCGGATCGGCGTGATCGTCAACGACTTCGGGGCCATCGAGATCGACGCCATGACCGTCTCGGGGCAGGTCGGCTCGACCGTCTCGCTGGGCAACGGCTGTCTGTGCTGCGCCGTCGACGCGAGCGAACTCGACACCTTCCTGGAGACGCTGACCCGGCCGTCCGCCCGGCTGGACGTGATCGTCATCGAGGCGAGCGGTCTTGCCGAACCCCAGGAGCTCGTCCGTATGCTGCTGGCCAGCGACAACCCGCACATTCTGTACGGGGGTCTCGTCGAGGTCGTCGACGCGGCGGAGTTCGACAGCACCCGTCAACGGCATCCGGAGCTCGACCGCCATCTCGCCGTCGCCGACCTCGTCGTCCTGAACAAGACCGACCGGGTGGGGGAGGCCGAGCGGGAGCGGCTGCGAGCGACGGTCGCGGAGCTGAGCGGCCCCGCCGCCGTGATCTCCGCCGTGCACGGCCGGATCGACCCCGAGCTCCTCTTCGACCCGGCCCTGCGACCGGACCACGAGGACACGGTCCGCCAGCTCACCTTCGAGGACCTGCTGCGGGAGGAGGCGACCGACGGGCACGAGGGGCACGACGACCACCTCCACGCCGCGTACGAGAGCGTCGACTTCACCTCGGACACCCCCATGGACCCACGCCGCTTCATGGAGTTCCTCGACTCCCGGCCCGACGGGCTCTACCGGATCAAGGGGTTCGCGGACTTCGGCGCGGGGGACCGGGACAACACGTACGCGCTGCACGCGGTGGGCCGCTTCCTGCGCTTCGTCCCCCGCCCGTGGGCGCGGGGTGAACAGCGGCTGACCCAGCTCGTCATGATCGGCGCGGGCATCGACGCCGAAGCGCTGCTGGCCGGACTCGCCGCCTGCCGCGCGGACGAGCCCGCCCCCGGGGGCCTCGCGGAGGCCACCGACAGCTCGGTCACCGAACGCGGCATGTGGGGCGTGCTCCGGTACGTACAGCAAGAGGCGGACCCCGTGGACGCACAACGGGCGGACCCCGTGGACGTACAGCAAGCGGACCCTGTGGACGTACAGGAAGCGGCCGTGGAGGCGTAACACCCCCCGGCCGCTCCCCGCCGTACGAAAAGGGTGCCTACAGCGGCGGTCCCGCGATCACGTCCACCGTCTCCAGCAGCGGCGTGCCCGAGCCGTCCCGCCTCGGGTCCGGCTCCGGCAGCTTCGCCGGGGTGCCGTTCTTCTGCGCGGCCCGTGCCGGGGTGGGGCCCGCCCACGCGAACACCAGGACGTCCTCGCCCTTCAGGAACCGCTGGCAGCGCACCCCGCCGGTCGCCCGGCCCTTGCGCGGATACTGGTCGAACGGGGTGAGCTTGGACGTCAGCACCGAGTCGTCCAGCGTGCCGTGCGAGCCGGCCACCGTGAACACGATCGCCCCGGCCGCCGGGTCCACCGCCGTGAACGACAACACCTCGGCCCCGGCCGCCAGCTTGACGCCCGCCATCCCTCCGGCGGCGCGCCCCTGCGGACGTACCGACGCCGCCGGGTACCGGAGCAACTGGGCGTCGGAGGTGATGAACACCAGGTCCTCCTCGCCCGTGCGCAGTTCGGTCGCGCCCACGACGCGGTCACCGTCCTTGAGGGCGATGACCTCCAACTCGTCCTTGTTGGGCGGGTAGTCCGGCACGACGCGTTTCACCACGCCCTGAAGGGTGCCGATCGCGAGGCCCGGCGAGGACTCGTCCAGGGTGGTCAGGCAGATCAGCTCCTCGTCCGCCTCCAGGCTGAGGAACTCGGAGGTCTGCGCCCCGCCCGACAGATTCGGCTCCGCGTGCGTGTCCGGCAACTGCGGCAGGTCGATCACCGAGAGCCGCAGCATCCGGCCCGTGGAGGTCACCGCCCCGACGTCGCCGCGCGCCGTCGCCGCCACCGCCGACACGATCACGTCGTGCTTGGTACGCCGGGCGTCCTCGGAGATCTCGACCGGCTCCGCGTTCGCCGTGCGGGCCAGCAGGCCCGTCGAGGAGAGCAGCACCCGGCACGGGTCGTCCGCCACCTCCAGCGGCACGGACGCGATCTGCGCACCGGCCGACTCCAGCAGCACCGTGCGCCGGTCCGTGCCGAACTTCTTCGCCACGGCGGCCAGCTCCGAGGAGACCAGCTTGCGCAGCTCCGCGTCCGACTCCAGGATCGCGGTCAGCGCGTCGATCTCGCCGGTGAGCCTGTCCCGCTCGCTCTCCAGCTCGATCCGGTCGAAACGGGTGAGCCGGCGCAGCGGGGTGTCCAGGATGTACTGCGTCTGGATCTCGCTCAGCGAGAAGTGCGCCATCAGGCGCTCCTTCGCCTGCGAGGAGTTGTCGCTGTCCCGGATGATCCGGATGACCTCGTCGATGTCGAGCAGGGCGACGATCAGGCCCTCGACCAGGTGCAGCCGGTCGCGGCGCTTGGTGCGGCGGAACTCGCTGCGCCGGCGCACCACCTCGAAGCGGTGGTCCAGATAGACCTCCAGCAGCTCCTTGAGGCCCAGGGTGAGCGGCTGGCCGTCGACCAGCGCCACGTTGTTGATGCCGAAGGACTCCTCCATCGGCGTCAGCTTGTAGAGCTGCTCCAGCACCGCTTCCGGCACGAAGCCGTTCTTCACCTCGATGACCAGACGCAGTCCGTGCGCCCGGTCGGTGAGGTCCTTGACGTCGGCGATGCCCTGGAGCTTCTTCGCCGAGACCAGGTCCTTGATCTTGGCGATCACCTTCTCCGGGCCGACGGTGAAGGGCAGTTCGGTGACGACGAGGCCCTTGCGGCGGGCCGTCACGTTCTCCACGGCGACGGTGGCACGGATCTTGAACGTGCCGCGACCCGCCGTGTACGCGTCCTTGATGCCGCCCAGCCCGACGATGCGGCCGCCGGTGGGCAGGTCGGGTCCCGGGACGAAACGCATCAGCGTCTCGATGTCGGCGCCCGGGTGCTTGATCAGGTGCCGGGCGGCTGCGATGACCTCGCCCAGGTTGTGCGGAGGCATGTTGGTGGCCATGCCCACGGCGATCCCGGAGACCCCGTTGACCAGGAGGTTGGGATAGGCGGCGGGGAGGACGACCGGCTCGCGCTCCTGGCCGTCGTAGTTCGACTGGAAATCGACGGTGTCCTCGTCGATCGCCTCGGTCATCAGCGAGGTGGCGTCGGCCATCCGGCACTCGGTGTACCGCATGGCGGCCGGCGGGTCGTCGTTGCCCAGGGAACCGAAGTTGCCATGGCCGTCCACCAGGGGGAGGCGCATCGAGAACGGCTGCGCCATGCGCACCAAGGCGTCGTAGATCGAGGCGTCGCCGTGCGGGTGCAGCTTGCCCATCACCTCACCGACGACGCGGGCGCACTTCACATAGCCGCGGTCGGGGCGCAGCCCCATCTCGTTCATCTGGGACACGATGCGGCGGTGCACCGGCTTCATGCCGTCGCGGGCGTCGGGCAGGGCCCTGGAGTAGATCACCGAGTACGCGTACTCGAGGAAGGAGCCCTGCATTTCGTCGACGACGTCGATGTCGAGGATCTTCTCCTCGAAGTCGTCCGGCGGCGGCGGGGTCTTCGTGCTACGGCGGGCCATCGCGGCTGCGACTCCTTCACAGATTCTGTTCGGACAACCTGAGCTTGTTCGGTACAACACGAGCTACTGACGCGGTCCATTGTGGACCGCCGGACTGACAACGCCGACCTCGACCCGTCCGAAGCGGGCCGAGAGGGCGTCCGCGACACCATCGACGGAAACATCCACGGAACGGGAACTTCGCCAGGTGCCGGTGCGCTTGCTTAGAGTGGCAGGTCTGGCAGGAAGTCCAGTATCGCGATCGAAGGGACGTACATGCCCATGGGTCACACGGCCACCGCACAGGCCGGCTCCGGCGGCTTGACAGCGACCGAGCACCGCCTGGCCAACGGCCTGCGTGTGGTGCTCTCCGAGGACCATCTGACCCCGGTCGCCGCGGTCTGCCTCTGGTACGACGTCGGCTCGCGCCACGAGGTCAAGGGACGCACCGGTCTGGCTCACCTTTTCGAGCACCTGATGTTCCAGGGCTCGGGCCAGGTCAAGGGGAACGGTCACTTCGAGCTCGTCCAGGGGGCCGGCGGCTCGCTCAACGGGACGACCAGCTTCGAGCGGACCAATTACTTCGAGACCATGCCCACCCACCAGGTGGAGCTGGCGCTCTGGCTGGAAGCCGACCGGATGGGCTCCCTCCTCGCCGCGCTCGACGAGGAGTCCATGGAGAACCAGCGCGACGTCGTCAAGAACGAACGCCGCCAGCGTTATGACAACGTGCCCTACGGCACCGCGTTCGAGAAGCTGACCGCCCTCTCCTACCCCGAGGGCCACCCGTACCACCACACCCCGATCGGCTCCATGGCCGACCTGGACGCGGCCACGCTGGAGGACGCCCGCGCGTTCTTCCGTACGTACTACGCGCCCAACAACGCGGTGATCTCGGTGGTCGGCGACATCGATCCCGAGCAGACACTCGCCTGGATCGAGAAGTACTTCGGCTCCATCCCCTCCCACGACGGCAAGCAGCCGCCGCGCGACGGGACGCTGCCCGGGATCATCGGCGAGCAGCTGCGCGAAGTGGTCCACGAGGAGGTCCCGGCGCGCGCGCTGATGGCCGCCTACCGGCTGCCCCACGACGGCACCCGCGCCTGTGACGCCGCCGACCTGGCGCTCACCGTGCTGGGCGGCGGCGAGTCCTCCCGGCTGCACAACCGCCTGGTCCGCCGCGACCGGACGGCGGTGGCGGCCGGTTTCGGACTGCTGCGGCTCGCCGGAGCGCCCTCGCTCGGCTGGCTGGACGTGAAGACGTCCGGCGGCGTCGAGGTGGAGACGATCGAGGCCGCGGTCGACGAGGAGCTGGCCCGGTTCGCCGCCGAGGGGCCCACTCCCGAGGAAATGGAGCGGGCCCAGGCGCAGTTGGAGCGCGAGTGGCTCGACCGGCTCGGCACGGTCGCCGGCCGCGCCGACGAACTGTGCCGCTACGCGGTCCTGTTCGGTGACCCGCAGCTCGCCCTGAGCGCCGTGGGCCGCGTCCTGGACGTCACCGCGGAGGAGGTGCGCGCGGCGGCCGAGGCGACCCTGCGCCCCGACAACCGGGCGGTGCTGGTGTACGAGCCCATCGAGCCGGCCGACGAGGCCGACGAGTCCGACGAGGGCACGGCAGGCACCGAGGGCACCGACGCGCACGAGGGGGCGGACAAGTGAGCGACGCCGCCGTGACTGGAGTAGCCATGGAGTACCACCCGCAGCCCACGCCCGGCACGGCCCGCCCCTGGGCCTTCCCGGCGCCCGAGCGCGGCGCCCTGCCCAACGGGCTGACCGTGCTGCGCTGCCACCGCCCCGGCCAGCAGGTCGTCGCGGTGGAGATCTTCCTGGACGCGCCGCTGGAGGCCGAGCCCGAGGGCCTGGACGGCGTGGCCACGATCATGTCGCGGGCGCTCTCGGAGGGCACCGACAAGCACAGCGCCGAGGAGTTCGCCGCCGAGCTGGAGCGCTGCGGTGCCACGCTCGACGCGCACGCCGACCACCCCGGCGTCCGGGTCTCCCTGGAGGTCCCGGTCTCCCGGCTGGCCAAGGCCCTCGGGCTGGTCGCCGAGGCGCTGCGGGCCCCGGCGTTCGACGGGAGCGAGATCGAGCGCCTCGTCGGCAACCGCCTCGACGAGATCCCGCACGAGCATGCCAACCCGTCCCGGCGCGCCGCCAAGCAGCTCTCCAAGGAGCTGTTCCCGGCCACCGCCCGGATGTCCCGCCCGCGCCTGGGCACCGAGGAGACGGTCCGGCGGATCGACGAGACCGCCGTGCGCGCCTTCTTCGACGCCCACGTCCGGCCGTCCACCGCGACGGCCGTGATCGTCGGAGACCTGACCGGTATCGACCTGGACGCGCTGCTGGCGGAGACCCTCGGCGACTGGTCGGGCAACGCCGGTCAGGCCCGCCCGGTGCCGCCCATCACCGCGAACGACACCGGCCGCGTCGTGATCGTGGACCGGCCCGGCGCGGTCCAGACCCAGCTGCTGATCGGCCGCATCGGCGCCGACCGGCACGAGCGCGTGTGGCCCGCCCAGGTGCTCGGCACGTACTGCCTGGGCGGCACCCTCACCTCCCGGCTGGACCGGGTGCTGCGTGAGGAGAAGGGCTACACCTACGGGGTGCGGGCCTTCGCCCAGGTGCTGCGCTCCAGCGGCCCCGATTCGGGCGGCGCGGCCATGCTCGCGATCAGCGGCTCGGTGGACACGGAGTCCACGGGACCGGCGCTGGACGACCTCTGGAAGGTCCTGCGGACGCTGGCCGCCGAGGGGCTGACCGACGCCGAGCGCGAGACGGCCGTACAGAACCTGGTGGGCGTCGCCCCGCTGAAGTTCGAGACCGCCGCCTCCGTCGCGAGCACGCTGGCCGACCAGGTCGAGCAGCACCTCCCCGACGACTACCAGGCCCACCTCTACGCCCGGCTCGCCGAGACGGGCACCGTGGAGGCGACCGCCGCCGTGGTCAGCGCCTTCCCGGTCGACCGGCTGGTCACGGTCCTCGTGGGGGACGCCGCGCGGATCGAGGAGCCCGTGAAGGCCCTCGGCATCGGAGAGGTGTCGGTCGTCACCGGCTGACGCACGTGTGGCACACCGCCGCGAACAGGACCCCGACGAACGCATATTCGTCGGGGTCCTCCCTTTTGGGTCGATTAATCCATTCCATCCCCTTTTGGGGGAGAGGTTGCCTGTCTGCCCTGTGGGATGTGCGACAAATCCCCTTGTCCGTTTGGCGATGGGAAGTCGCCCCGCCTAGCGTCGGCTCGGCTGTCCGCCACCCGTATGCCGCAGCCGCGGCGCCGGGCAGTCATCGCCGAGTCCCCGTCAGGCGCGAGCCTGGGGAGCCGGGGACCCACGCAGTCCCTGGGGTGAATCGGAGGTCCGTGCCGCGAAACCGGTGCGGGGATCCGTAGGAGACCTTCCTGCTCCGAACCCGTCAGCTAACCCGGTAGGCGAGAAGGAAGGAAAGGATCAGCCCCTCCATGGCGTTCACCCGTGCCACCGGGAAGCACCGTGCCCCGAGCCGCCTCACGCGCCGGAGCGCCCAGGCCGCCGGCATCGCGGCTCTGGCCACCACCGGAGTCCTCGGCTCGCTGGCCTCCCCGGCCCTGGCCGCGGACACCGAGGCCGCCCAGGTCGCCGACACCGGCCTCACCCAGGCCGTCGCCCTCGACGCCACTCTCGCCGAGCAGATAGACGCGCAGGCCCACGCCCAGAAGCAGCAGGCCGACGCGATCGCGAAGGCGAAGGCCAAGGCCGCCGCGGAGGCCCGCGAGAAGGCAGCCAAGGCCAAGGCGAAGGCGGAGGCCGAGCGCAAGGCCGAGGCCCGTGCCAAGGAGGTCCGTGAGGAGAAGGCCCGCGCCGCACGCGCCGCCGAGCGCGCCCGCCTGAACGCCTTCCACCTCCCGGTCGCCGGCTCCCACGTCACCACCGGCTACAACACCGGTGGTTCGCTCTGGTCCTCCGGCAGCCACTCCGGCGTGGACTTCCAGGCCGCCTCCGGCAGCTCCGTCGTCGCCGTCGGCGCCGGCACGGTCGTCGAGGCCGGCTGGGGCGGCGCCTACGGCAACAACATCGTGCTCCGGATGACGGACGGCACGTACACCCAGTACGGACACCTCTCCTCGATCGGCGTCTCCGTCGGCCAGAGCGTCTCCTCCGGCCAGCAGATCGGCCTCTCCGGCTCCACCGGCAACTCCACCGGCCCGCACCTGCACTTCGAGGCCCGGACCAGCCCCGACTACGGCAGCGACATGGACCCCGTCGGCTACCTGCGCTCCCACGGACTGAACGTCTGATTCGTCCCGCGCGACCCCGTCCGAAGGCCCCGGCACCCGCCGGGGCCTTCGGCAATTCCGGCCCGAAGATATCCATGGATTGTGGCCTGCCATCGGAAATTCCGGCAGATTGCAATAGAGTCACGGAACAGACGTCGGGCGGCCGCGTTTCGCGGGGATCAAGGCGGAGGTTCGGACATGCGCATTCCCGCGCATTCGGTATGCACGGCAATCCGTGACGACATCGTCTCCGGTGTCTACGAGCGGGGCAGCCGCCTCACCGAGGAGTTGCTGGCCCGCCGCTACGGGGTCTCCCGCGTCCCGGTCCGCGAGGCCCTGCGCACGCTGGAGTCCGAGGGCTTCGTGGTCACCCGCAGACATGCGGGCGCCTGTGTCGCCGAGCCCACCGCGCAGGAGGCGGCCGATCTCCTGGAGGTGCGGATGCTTCTGGAGCCACTGGGCGCGGCCCGCGCGGCCCAGCGCCGCACGGAAGCCCACCTGAAGGTGCTCCGGGGCCTGGTCAGACTGGGCCAGGAGCGGGCCCGCCGGGGCGAGGGCGAGGATCTGCGCTCGCTGGCCGGCTGGTTTCACGAGACCCTCGCCCAGGCCTCCGGCAGCCCCGGCCTCATCGCCCTGCTCACCCAGCTCCGCCACAAGATCGCCTGGATGTACGCGGTCGAGCAGCCGGCCCGCCCGGTCGACTCCTGGGCCGAGCGCGGCGCGATCGTGGACGCCGTGGCGCGCGGCGACGCGGAGCGGGCGAGGGCGCTGACCGCCCAGTACGCGGAACGCGCCACCGGGGCCCACCGGCTGCGCCGCCCGCAACCGCCGGGGCGGCGCACCGCGCCCGTTCCCCGTGTGAGCACTTCGCAACACGACGTAAACATCGCGGGCGTCCGCAATTAACGGAAGAGCCGTATACAAAGAGAAGTAATTGCGGGGCATTGTTTGTGCTGCCCGAATTGTCGATGCACGGCTCTTTCCCGAAAGCGAAAGAGCCGTGATCCCTCGAAGGGGTCACGGCTCTCGCACCTGTCGAATCCGGCCGGGCCGGTTCGCGTCGGGTCAGACGGTCTCGGGGAGTTCTTCCAGGCCCTCGGCGACCAGCTTCGCGAGCCGGTCCAGAGCGGCCTCGGCGTCGTCCGCGTCGGACGCGAGCACGATCTCCTCGCCACCCTGCGCGCCCAGACCGAGCACGGCGAGCATGGAGGCGGCGTTCACCGGGTTGCCGTCGGACTTGGCGATCGTCACGGGGACGCCGGAAGCCGTGGCGGCACGGACGAAGATGGAAGCGGGGCGGGCGTGCAGGCCCTCGGCCCAACCGACGTTTACGCGGCGCTCAGCCATGGTTCTGCCCTTCACATATCAACGGTTGTCTAGACCAGTCTCTCATGCAGTGCGTGGTGCTGTGCCCGGCCTCCTGTCCGGTGCTGTGCTCCGGCTGCCCCGGTCCGGGCCTCCTCAGACTGCCCGGACACCGATCTCTCCGCGACCGGGGTCCCCGCCGTAGGCTTTGCCCATGGAGCCCACGCCGGAGCAGAGTCCGCATCACGCGTACCCCGACCACTGGGAAGCGGACGTGGTGCTCCGCGACGGTGGCACCGCGCGCATCAGGCCGATCACCACGGACGACGCCGAGCGACTGGTCAGCTTCTACGAGCAGGTGTCCGACGAGTCGAAGTACTACCGGTTCTTCGCCCCGTATCCGCGCCTATCCGACCGGGACGTGCACCGCTTCACCCATCACGACTACGTCGACCGGGTGGGACTGGCCGTCACGATCGGCGGCGAGTTCATCGGAACGGTCCGCTACGACCGCATCAACGACCAGGGCCGCCCCGCCTCCGCCCCCGCCGACGAGGCCGAGGTCGCCTTCCTCGTCCAGGACGCCCACCAGGGCCGCGGCGTCGCCTCGGCGCTGCTCGAACACATCGCCGCCGTCGCCCGGGAGCGCGGTATCCGCCGCTTCGCCGCCGAGGTGCTCCCCGCCAACAACAAGATGATCAAGGTGTTCCGGGACGGCGGCTACACCCAGCGCCGCAGCTTCGAGGACGGCTCCGTCCACCTCACCCTCGACCTCGAACCCACCGAGAAGTCCCTCGCCGTCCAGCGCGGCCGCGAACAGCGCGCCGAGGCCCGCTCGGTGCAGCGTCTGCTCGCCCCCGGCTCCGTCGCGGTCATCGGCACCGGCCGCACCCCCGGCGGCGTGGGCCGCACCGTCCTGCGCAACCTCCTCGCCTCCGGCTACACCGGTCGCACGTACGCGGTGAACCGCGCCTTCGACGAGGGCATGACCACCCTCGACGACGTCCCCGCCCACCGCTCGGTCGGCGAGATCGACGAGCAGGTCGACCTCGCGGTCATCGCCGTCCCCGCCCACCGGGTCCCCGAAGCCGTCGCCGACTGCGGGGAGCAGGGAGTCCAGGGACTGGTCGTCCTCTCCGCCGGATACGCCGAGCGGGGCGCCGAGGGCCGCGAACTCCAGCGCGAGCTGGTCCGCCAGGCCCGCTCGTACGGCATGCGGATCATCGGCCCGAACGCCTTCGGCATCATCAACACCGCCGAGTCCGTCCGGCTGAACGCCTCGCTCGCCCCCGAGTCGCCCGCCCGGGGCCGGATCGGCCTGTTCACCCAGTCCGGCGCGATCGGCATCGCCCTGCTGTCCGGCCTCCACCGGCGCGGCGCGGGCCTGTCCTCCTTCATCTCGGCCGGCAACCGGGCCGACGTCTCCGGCAACGACTTCCTCCAGTACTCCTTCGAGGACCAGGACACCGACGTCGCCCTGCTCTACCTGGAATCGCTCGGCAACCCCCGCAAGTTCACCCGCCTCGCCCGCCGCACCGCCGCCGTGAAGCCCGTCGTCGTGGTAAAGGGGGCCCGGCACAGCGGCTCCACCCCGCCCGGCCACGCCGTCCCGGTCAGCCGCATCCCCGACGCCACGGTCTCCGCGCTGATGCGCCAGGCCGGCGTCATCCGGGTCGACACGGTGACCGAGATGGTCGACGCCGGACTCCTGCTGGCGGGCCAGCCGCTCCCGGCCGGGCCCCGGGTCGCCATCCTCGGCAACTCCGAGTCCCTCGGCCTGTTGACGTACGACGCCTGCCTGGCCGAGGGACTGCGCCCACGCCCGCCGATCGACCTCACCACCGCCGCCTCCCCGCAGGACTTCCGGGACGCGCTGGCCGACGCGCTGGCGGACGGGACCTGCGACGCCGTGATCGTCACCGCCATCCCGTGGGTGGGGGAGAACGGGGAGGCCGAGACCGGTGACGGCCAAGTGCTGGCCACCGCCCTCCACAAGGCCGTGGCCGGGGGCGCGGCCAAGCCGGTGGCCGTCGTCCACGTCGAGATCGGCGGCCTCGCCGAGGCGCTGGCCGCCGCGTCCAGCACCGCCGCGCCACGCCCCCGCACGGTGACGCCCGCCGACCGGACCCGGGCGGCCACCACCTCCTCGACCGCCCCGGCCCCGCGCACGGGCGCGCCCGCCGCCCCACAAGCAAGCACCGCCCCGGAAGCGACCCCCACCCCGGAAACCGCCACGGACCACGGCCCCGGCCGCATCCCCGCCTACCCCGCCGCCGAACGCGCCGTGCGGGCCCTCGCCGAGGCCGTGAAGTACGCCCAGTGGCGGCGCCAGGCGGCCGTGCCCGGCAAGATCCCCGAGTTCCTCGACGACACCATCGACGAGCCCGGGGCCGCCGCCCTCATCGAGGCACAGCTCGCCACCGCCCCCGACCCGCGCGGCCGCCCCCTCACCCACGACGAGGCCCGCGAACTGCTCGGCCGCTACGGCATCGCCGTCCGCCCCACCCTGCCCGCCCCGGACCCCGAGGCGGCCGTCGCCGCGGCGGCCCGGCTCGGCTACCCGGTCGCCCTCAAGACCACCGCGCCCCACCTGCGCCACCGCGCCGACCTCGGCGGGGTCCGCCTCGACGTCGCCGACGAGGAGGCGCTGCGCCGCGCGTACGGCGAACTCACCGACCTTCTCGGCGAGCCCGCCGAACTGCTCCCCGTCGTCCAGGCGATGGCCCCGCGCGGCGTGGACACCGTCGTCCGCGCCTCCATCGACGCCGCCGCCGGGGCAGTCCTCTCCTTCGGCCTCGCGGGCGCGCCCTCCGAACTGCTCGGCGACACCGCGCACCGGCTGGTCCCCGCCACCGACCGCGACGCCGCCGAGCTGATCCGGTCCATCAGGGCGGCCCCGGTGCTGTTCGGCTGGCGCGGTTCGGCCCCGGTCGACACGGCCGCGCTCGAAGAGCTGCTGCTGCGGCTGTCCCGGCTGGTCGACGACCATCCCGAGGTGGTCTCCGTCGCCCTCGAACCGGTCGTCGTCGCCCCGCACGGACTGACGGTGCTCGGCGCGAGCGTCCGGCTCGCCCCGCCGCCCGCCCGGAGCGACCTCGGCCCCCGCCGCCTTCCGAACTACTGAGACCCACCGGCCACCGGGGCGTCCCCGGCAGCCACCGGTCCGCCGTAGGATGGTGCCCATGGCAAAGACCGGTACGACGACCCAGGGGCTGCGCGCGGCGATCGAGCGCAGCGGCTACTACCCGGCCCTCGTGGCCGAGGCGGTGGAGGCCGCCGTCGGCGGGGAACCGGTCGCTTCGTACCTGGTGCACCAGGAGACCACGTTCGACTCCAACGAGGTGCGCCGCCATGTGACGGTCCTCGTCCTGACCGAGCACCGGTTCATCGTCAGCCACACCGATGAGCAGGCCGCCGACACCAGCTCCCCGACGCCGTACGCCACCACCTCCACCGAGTCGGTGAAGCTGGGGCGGATCTCCTCCGTCGTGGTCAGCCGCGTCGTGGCCAACCCGGAGAAGTACGTCCCGGGCACCCTGCCCCGCGAGGTCGTCCTGACCATCGGCTGGGGCGCGGTCTCCCGGATCGACCTGGAGCCCGCCGCCTGCGGCGACGCCAACTGCGAGGCCGACCACGGCTACACCGGCAGCTCCACCGCCGACGACCTGAGCCTGCGGGTCAGCGAGGCCGGCGACGGCCCCGACGCCGTGCGCCAGACCCTCGCCTTCGCCCAGTCGCTCTCCGAGGCCACGGCCGCCACCGCGGCGACCGGCCGCTGATGGCCCAGCCCGCCTGGCAGGACCCCGTCCTGCTGCCCCTCGACTCCGCACCCGTGCCCGAGTACGGCAGTGGCTCGCTCGCCGATCTGCTGCCGACGCTCGTCGCCGGACAGGAAGTGCCGGGCTTCACGGCCGCGATCCCCGAGCTGACCCCGGCCGACCGCAACTGCGTCTTCCTGATCGACGGCCTCGGCTGGGAGCAGATCAAGGCCCACCCGGACGAGGCGCCCTTCCTGCACTCCCTCCTCCCCACCTCGCGCGGCGGCACCGGCCGCCCGCTCACCGCGGGCTTCCCCTCCACCACCGCCACGTCGCTCGCCTCGGTCGGCACGGGGCTGCCGCCCGGCGAGCACGGCCTTCCCGGCTACACCGCGCGCAACCCGGAGACCGGCGAGCTGATGAACCAGCTCCGCTGGAAGCCGTGGACCGCGCCGAAGGTCTGGCAGCCGTACCCCACGGTCTTCCAACGCGCCGACGCCGCGGGCGTGCACACCGCGCAGGTCTCCGCGCCGACGTTCGAGCAGACCCCCCTCACCAAGGTCGCGCTCAGCGGCGGTTCCTTCCTCGGCCGGCTCTCCGGCGAGGACCGGATGGACGTCGCCGCCCAGCGCCTGGCCGCCGGCGACCGCTCGCTCGTCTACACGTACTACAGCGAGGTCGACGGCAAGGGCCACCGCTTCGGCACCGACTCGGACGCCTGGCGCGGCCAGCTGATGTACGTCGACGGGCTCGCCCGACGCCTCGCCGAGCAGCTCCCGCCGCGCTCGGCGCTCTACATCACCGCCGACCACGGCATGATCGACATCCCGTTCGACGAGCAGTCCCGGATCGACTTCGACGAGGACTGGGAGCTGCGCGCCGGCGTCGCCCTCCTGGGCGGCGAGGGACGCGCCCGCCACGTCTACGCGGTGCCGGGCGCCCAGGCCGACGTCCTGACCGTCTGGCGCGAGGTGCTCGGCGAGCAGTTCTGGGTCGCGAGCCGGGACGAGGCCATCGCGGCCGGCTGGTTCGGGCCGACGATCGACGAGCGGGTGTACGGCCGGATCGGCGACGTGGTCGCCGCCGCCCACGACGACGTGATCATCACGGCCTCCGTCAACGAGCCGCACGAGTCGGCGATGGCCGGCGTGCACGGCTCCCTGACCCCCGTGGAACAGCTCGTCCCCCTCCTCGAAGTACGCTCGTAACCCTTCCCGCCGTGCCCACCCCCCTCCGAAAGGTGCTCGACCCCTCATGCCCGAGCTCGTGTTCTTCTCCGGAACCATGGACTGCGGAAAGAGCACGCTGGCCCTGCAGATCGGTCACAACCGTTCGGCACGCGGGCTCCAGGGCGTGATCTTCACCCGGGACGACCGCGCGGGGGAGGGCAAGCTCTCCTCCCGGCTCGGCCTGGTGACGGACGCCGTCGAGGCCGAGGAGGGCATGGACCTGTACGCGCACATCGTCGGGCGGGTCAGCCGGGGCGGCCGGGTCGACTACGTGATCGTGGACGAGGCGCAGTTCCTCGCCCCGGACCAGATCGACCAACTGGCCCGCGTCGTCGACGACCTGGGGCTCGACGTCTTCGCCTTCGGTATCACCACGGACTTCCGCACCAAGCTGTTCCCGGGCTCCCAGCGGCTGATCGAGCTGGCCGACCGGATAGAGGCCCTCCAGGTCGAGGCGCTCTGCTGGTGCGGCGCCCGCGCCACGCACAACGCCCGCACCGTGGACGGCGAGATGGTCGTCGAGGGCGCCCAGGTCGTCGTCGGCGATGTCAACCGGCAGGCGGGCGAGGTCGGTTACGAGGTGCTGTGCCGCCGTCACCACTGCCGCCGCACGACCGCGACAGCGGCCCGCGTGGGCAGCCTCTCCCCGGACGTCCTGCCGGTTGCCTCCGACGCCTGAGCGCCTGCTATGCCCGGCCTTCGGCCGATCCACCCCCGGCGGCGGACCGGATGACCGTGAAAACGGCACCCTCCGGGTCCGCGACCGTGGCCAGTCGGCCGCTCGACCCCTCGCGCGGCGGCTGCAGGACGCGCCCGCCCAGCTCCACCACCCGGGCCACGGCCCGGTCGGTGTCGGCGACCTCGAAGTACGTCATCCAGTGCGGCCCCCGGTCGCGCGGCAGCGCGTGGCCGACGCCGTGCAGCGCCGCCACCGGAACGTCGTCCAGGTGCAGGGTCTGGTAGTCGAAGTCGGCCGAGACGACCGCCTCCGTCTCATAGCCGAAGACCGTCTGGTAGAACTTCGCGACCATCGAGGTCTCCCGGGTCACCAGCTCGTTCCAGACCGGGGTGCCGGGCACACCGGCCGTCATGGTGCCGATGTGCTCCGAGCCCTGCCAGATGCCGAAGACCGCCCCACTCGGGTCCGATGCGATGGCGAGCCGCCCCGCCTCGCCCGCGTCCAGCGGTCCGACCGCGACCGTCCCGCCGCAGGAGCGGATGGTCTCCGCGGTGGCGTCGGCGTCGTCCGTGGCGAGGTAGGTGGTCCAGGCGATCGGTAGGTGGCGGTCGGGCGGCAGCTGGCCGATGCCCGCTACCTCCTTCCCGTGCAACAGCCCCCGGACATAGGGGCCCAGCTGTTCGGGACCCGGCCGGAACTCCCAGTCGAACAGGGCTCGGTAGAACTCCTGGGTCGTGGTCAGGCCGTGCACGATCAGACTCACCCAGCAAGGTGTTCCGGGCGTGCGCCGGGCGTGGGCCTCGGTCATCGTCTTCTCTCCTCGGACCGTATGGGTGGCCGTGCGGGGGACGGGACAGGTACGCCGTCCCGGGTCGGGAAGCGGTCCGCGTGCCCCGTGCAGATGCTTGCACCCCCCGGCGCGGGAGACGCACCGGCCGCGCCGCGTCGCCCGGGTTCTCGACGAAGGACGGCCGGTTTCCCGCCGGCCGTCCCTTCCGATGCTGTTACGGGCGCCGGTGGTGCTGCGCGAGGATGGCACCCATGAAGCCCATCATTACCGCATCCGAATGCGCGAGCGAGTCGGCCGGGTCGCGACCGCCGGTGCTCCTGGACGTCCGCTGGCAGCTCGGCGGTCCGCACGGCCGTCCCGACTACGAGGCCGGTCACCTGCCCGGCGCGGTCTTCGTCGACCTCGATACGGAACTGGCGGGGCCGGCGGGTGACGGCGGCCGCCACCCCCTCCCGGACCCGGAGGCCTTCGGGGCCGTGATGCGCCGGGCCGGAGTCGGCCAGGACACCCCGGTCGTGGTGTACGACGGTGGCCTGGGCTGGGCCGCGGCGCGAGCCTGGTGGCTGCTGCGCTGGACGGGGCACGAGAACGTACGGGTCCTGGACGGCGGCCTCGCCGCCTGGACGGGCGACCTCTCCACCGCGGTCCCGCGCCCCGCCGAGGGCGATTTCCGGCCGAAGCCGGGTGCCCTGCCCACACTGGAAGCGGAAAGTGCGGCGGCCTTCGCCCGCTCGGGTCTGCTGCTGGACGCGCGCGCGGCGGAGCGCTACCGGGGCGATGTGGAGCCGATCGACCGCGTCGGCGGCCACATTCCCGGGGCCGTCTCCGCACCGACCACACAGAATGTCGACGAGGACGGGCGCTATCTGCCGGCCGAGCGGCTCGCCGCGCGGTTCGCCGGCCTGGGGGCGGAGGGAAGCCCCGAAGGCGTGGGCGTCTACTGCGGATCCGGGGTCTCCGGCGCGCACGAGGTGCTGGCCCTGGAGATCGCGGGCTTCACGGGCGTCCTCTACCCCGGCTCCTGGTCCGAGTGGTCCTCGGACCCCTCCCGGCCGGTCGCCACGGGGCCCGAGCCCCAATAGTCCGGCGGCCCCGGCCGCACGGTGCGGTCGGGGCCGGGCGAACGGTAAGGCAGCGGGGTCCGTACGCGACCGCGTACGGACCCCGCTCCCACCGGTGGTCATTCCCGGTCAGTCCTGCTTCTTGCGCCGGGTGCCGAAGACGATCTCGTCCCAGCTCGGCACGGCGGCCCGGCGGCCCGGCCGGACTCCGTCCGCCTCAGCCTGACGGTCCGTCGTCCCGGTCAGCCGGTCGCGGTGACCGGCCACCGCCCGGGGCATCAGCACATCCGCGTACGCGGACCCCGCGCCGGCCGAGGCGGCGGCGGCCGGCGGCTCGTCCGCCTCCGTCTCCTCCGCCGGTTCGAGCGCGGGCGGCTCGGGCTGGGCGGGCCGCTCGGGGACGACCATGTCGCCCCGGAAGCTCGGCACCGCCTCCAGCAGACTGGTCAGCGAGTCGCGTTCACCGGCCGAGGCACTGCTCACGTACTCCTCGGGTTCGGCGGCGGCCGGGGCGGGCCGCTCGATCTGCCGGTCGAGGGCCCGGTCCAGCGGTCGGTCGCGGTCGATCTGCCGGTCGAGGCTCCGGTCCAGCGGCCGGTCGCGCGGCAGCCTGGCGATCCGGGGCACGAAGGGGAAGCTGGGCTCGGGCGCGGCGACGTCGTCGGTCTCGCCGATCAGCGAGCGCGCCTCGTCGTCGACGGCCTGGACCAGCCGCCGGGGCGGGTCGTACGTCCAGCTCGCCGAGTGCGGCTCACCCGCGACCCGGTAGACGAGCAGGACTTCCCAGGTGCCGTCGTCGCGACGCCACGAGTCCCACTGGACGGTTTCCTTGTCGGCGCCGCGCAGCAGGAGACGCTCCTGCACCGCCTCGCCGAGTTGAGGGCCGGTGTTCTCGCCGGGACGGCGCACAGGAGTCTTCCGGGCCCGCTCGGCCATGAAGGCGCGCTCCGCGAGCACGGGGCCCTCGAAGCGGCGTACACGGTCGACGGGGATGCCCGCGAACTGGGCGACCTCCTCCGCGGAGGCACCGGCCCGTATGCGGGCCTGGATGTCGCGGGGCCGGAGGTGGCTCTCCACCTCGATCTCGATCTGGCCGAGCCGGGCGCGGTCGTTGCGCACGGCGGCGCGCAGCCGCTCATCGATCGGAAGCGTGTACTCCGTGCTGTCCGCAGCCTTGAGCACCAGTCGTGTGCCGTCGTTGGAGACGGCCACGACACGCAGTTCGGGCATGGGGACCTCCCGGGTGGTGCCTGCCGACGTCACGTGCGTCGCTGCTTCCGCTAGTCGAGTGTGACCTGCCCGGGTGCAGCCTGCCACAACCTTGCCAAGTTGCCCGGCGTGTCGGGCGCTCGTCCTGGTGCACCACCATGACACGGTTACCCATTGCGACCCAAAGCGACCGATTTGGCCGCTCTGTGCAGCAGGCATCCGTGTGATGCCTTCACACCGTTGGTTCGAGTGGTGCCGTCGGACCCTCCGGTGGCTGCGGATTCCCACGTCGGAGTCCGCCCCAGGGCTCGTCACAGTACTCCATTCGAGCCATCGAGGTGGACCGGCGCGCCGCCGAACTTCTCGTGGGGCGCGGGAGTTGAGTTACCCAGTTCTCCGTGAAATGCCCCTGATGCGTGTTGTGCTTCACACAATCTCCGGAAATGGAACTATCCACTTCGCTCATTTGTCCCTTCCTGTTGCATGGTGGGAGAGATGTCAAGCAGGGGCTGGTAATGGTTCAGAAGCCGGAAAGTGACACAGAACCCAAGGAAAGGCGCATAGATCTGAGTCTCCCGCAGGTCGCCGGGAGTGCCGTGGCAGCCGTCGCGGCGGCCGTGCTGGCCTCGCAGTTGGGCGTGTACGGCACGATCGCGGGAGCGGGCGTGATGAGCGTCGTCGCCACCTGCGGCGGCTCGGTCTTCCAGCACTTCTTCCGCCGCACCGGCGAGCAGATCCGCGAGGTGACGGTCCAGGTGACCCACCCGGAGGGCCGCCAGGTGACGGTGCACACCAAGGAGACGACGCCCGCCGGGCACCGAGGCGCCGCCCGGCGGTCCGATCCGGAGCCGGCCGAGGACGCCACCACGGTGCTGCCCACGGTCGACCCGGGCGCGGTCCCGGAGGTGATCCCGGACGCGGAGAGCACGCGGCCGCTGAAGCCCGTCGACGCGGACCGGACCCAGTTGCTGGACCTCGGCGACGCGCGGACCCGGATGCTCCGGGTTCCGCCGACCGGAGGCCCCGGAGCCGGAGCGGGAGCCGACCGTACGCACGTGATCCCGAGGGCCGCCGACCGTACGCAGATGCTTCCGCGGGCCGGAGCGCACCAGGTCGTCCCCGACGACGCGTTCGGCGTGGGCGTCACCCACGGAACGCGGCTGCGCGGCTGGAAGCGCCCCGCGCTCGCGGCCGCCGCGGTCTTCGCCGTCTCCATGGCCGGGATCACCGCGTTCGAGATGATCTCGGGCAACGACCTCAGCGGCGGCCAGGGCACCACCCTCAGCTCCGTCGTGCGCGGCGGCGGCGACGACCGGGACCCCGGACCCGCCGACCCCACGCCCTCCGGCGACACCGGCCGGGACGGGGAGGGGGACGAGCAGCGGCCGACCCCTGACGACGGCACCGGCTCCGCCCCCGCCACGGACCCCGGCGACGGCACCAGCGAGAGCCCCGATTCCGGTACGGGCACGGGCGGCGAGAACCCGGGCACCGGGTCCACTCCCACGCCGACGCCCTCGGGGACCGGCGGCGGGACCGCGCCCGACCCGGCGCCGCCCACCCCGACGCCCTCCGGCGACGCCGGAACAGGCGCTCCTTCGACCGGCACGGGCGTCGCCCCGGGGCAGGGCGAGCAGGCCCCGCCCGGCGCCGACGCCGAGTGACCCACCGGCGTACCGCGCACAGCACATCGGCCCCGGCCCCCTCCGCAAGGGAGAGGACCGGGGCCGACGGCGTACCGGAAGCCTCGGTTACTCAGTCGCCGAGCACGCGCCGCAGGTAGTCGTTGCCGAACAGGCGGTCCGGGTCCAGCCGGTCGCGCAGGGCGGTGAACTCGCCGAAGCGCGGGTAGACCTCTGCCAGATAGGCCGCGTCGCGGGTGTGGATCTTGCCCCAGTGCGGCCGTCCGGCGTGCGCGGTCATGATCCGCTCGACCGCGGTGAAGTACGACCGGTGGGGCGTGCCCTTGTAGAGGTGTACGGCGATGTACGCGCTGTCCCGGCCCGAGGCGGTCGACAGGGCCATGTCGTCGGCCGGAGCGGTGCGCACCTCGACCGGGAAGCTGATCTTCAGCGGTGACCGCTCGACCATGGCCTTCAGCTCCCGCAGCACCGCCACCGCCTGCTCGCGCGGAACGGCGTACTCCATCTCCACGAACCGCACGCGCCGCGGGCTGGTGAACACCTTGTACGGGATGTCGGTGTACGTACGCGCCGACAGCGCCCGGCTGGAGAGCCTGGCGATCGAGGGGATCGTCGCCGGGACCGCGCGGCCGAGCGAACAGGCGACCTGGAAGACCCCGTTGGACAGCAGCTCGTCGTCGATCCAGCTGCTCACCCTCCCGGGCGGGGCGGCCGGTCCGGCGCTGCGGTTGTTGCGCTTGGTGTTGCAGTTCCCGGTGTGCGGGAACCAGTAGAACTCGAAGTGCTCGTTCTCGGCGACCAGGGAGTCGAAGTCCGCGGTGACCCGGTCGAAGGTCATCGGCTCCTCACGGGCCGTCAGCAGGAAGATCGGCTCCACGGCGAGGGTGACGGCGGTGATCACCCCGAGGGCGCCGAGCCCGACACGGGCCACCGCGAAGATCTCCGGGTTCTCCCGCTCCGAGCAGACCAGGACCGTGCCGTCGGCGGTGACCAGCTCCAGTGCGCGGATCTGCGCCGCTATCGACGCCGAGTCCCGGCCCGTGCCGTGCGTACCGGTGGAGATCGCCCCGGCGATCGTCTGCTCCATGATGTCGCCCATGTTCGTGAGCGACAGGCCCTCGCGGGCGAGTGCGGTGTTGAGCCGCTTGAGCGGAGTGCCCGCCTCCACCGTCACGGTCATCGTCGTACGGTCGATGTCCCGGATCCCGGTCAGCAGGTCCGGGCGTATCAGCACCCCGTCCGTGGCGGCCGCCGCAGTGAAGGAGTGGCCCGCGCCGACCGGCTTCACCCGCAGGCCTTCCGCGCCGGCCCGGCGCAGTACGTCCGCGAGCTCGTCCACGGACGCGGGGGACTCGGTGCGGGCGGGCCGGGCGGTGACGGTGCCCGCCCAGTTACGCCACGCGCTCGTCGTCGTCCGTGCGTAGGTGTCGGTCATCTTCCCCGCGCCCTTCCGTCGCAGCCGGCCCGGCCAGCCGGCGATATCCCAGGACCGCCACCGCCGCCGCGAGCGCTCCCGCCACGACGGGCACCGCGTACCCCGCCTTCGCCCCGGCGGCGTCGACCACCCAGCCGGCGGCCGAGGAGCCGAGCGCCACTCCGACCGCGAGCCCGGTACTGGTCCAGGTCATGCCCTCGGTCAGCTTGGTGCGCGGTACGTGCGCTTCGACGAGAGCCATGGTGGTGACCATCGTCGGTGCGATGGCGAGGCCCGCGACAAAGAGCGCCACGGCCAGCAACGGAAGGTTCCCGGCCAGTAGGAGGGGGATCATACTCACGGCCATCGCGCAGACACCCACCAGCCACCTGGTCCCGGGGTTCCCCTTCAGGTGCAGCAGTCCGAACACGGCCCCCGCGAGACACGAGCCGAGCGCGTAGACGGCCAGCACCAGGGAGGCCGCGGCCTTGTGGCCGCGCTCCTCGGCGAAGGCCACGGTCACCACGTCCACGCCCCCGAAGATCGCGCCCGTCGCCACGAAGGTGGCCACCAGGACCTGGAGTCCCCGCGAGCGCAGCGCCGAGCCCCCGGTGTGCTGCGACTTCGGGTGCGGCACCGGCTCGGTCGCACGCTGCGCGGTCAGCCAGAAGACGCCGACCAGCAGGAAGCCGGCGGCGATCAGCGGCCCCGCCTCCGGGAACCAGGCGGTGGACAGGCCGATGGAGATGATCGGGCCGAAGATGAAGCACACCTCGTCGACGATCGACTCCCACGCGTACGCGGTGTGCAGATCCCGGCTGGAGCCCCGGTAGATCTCCGCCCAGCGGGACCGGACCATCGACCCCACGCTCGGCACACAGCCCGCGCCCACCGAGAAGACGAACAGCGTCCACTCCGGCGCCCCCTGCTGGGCGCAGATCAGCAGACCCGCCACCGCCGCCACCGCGACCAGCGTGACCGGGCGGAGCACCCGGCGCTGCCCGTAGCGGTCGACCAGCCGGGAGACCTGGGGGCCGCAGACCGCCGCCGACATCGCCAGGGTCGCGGAGAGCGCCCCGGCCAGCCCGTAGCCGCCGGTGAGCTGGGAGATCATCGTCACGACGCCGATGCCCATCATGGACAAGGGCATCCGGCCGAAGAAGCCTGCGGCGGAGAATTCCCTCGAACCGGGGGCGGAGAAGATGGCGCGGTAGGAACTGGGCAAGGGGTACTCCGGTCGTGCCTGTCAGGCGTATAGCTGGCCGATACAGCTTACGGCCGGCCGGACGCCCCGGACACCGGATTCCGGGCGGCGGCCCGGGGGAGCGGCGCACCTGCCCGGCCGCCCGGATTACCCGCCTCCCCGGTCTTTCCGACCGGTCTTTCCGACCGGTCTTTCCGACGGGGCGTCGGATGTCGGTTGCCGCCCTGTCGGAGGCGGGTGGCAGGATCGATGTCATGTCCGATCTGCGCGATCCCGCTCCCTACGACGCCCTGCTGCTGCTCTCCTTCGGCGGCCCCGAGGGCCCGGACGACGTGGTCCCGTTCCTGGCGAACGTGACCCGCGGCCGCGGCATCCCCGAGGAACGCCTCAAGGAGGTCGGCAAGCACTACTTCCTGTTCGGCGGGGTCAGTCCGATCAACGCGCAGAACCGCGCCCTGCTCGACGCGCTGCGCAAGGACTTCCGCGAGCACGGCCTGGATCTCCCGGTCTACTGGGGCAACCGCAACTGGGCCCCGTATCTGACCGACGTCCTGCGTGAGATGACCGCCGACGGACACCGCCGGATCGCCGTCCTCGCCACCAGCGCCTACGCCTCCTACTCCGGCTGCCGCCAGTACCGCGAGAACCTCGCCGAGTCGCTGGCCGCCCTGGAGGCCGAAGGGCTGCCCGTGCCCCGGGTCGACAAGCTGCGGCACTACTTCAACCACCCCGGCTTCGTCGAGCCCATGGTGGACGGCGTCCTCGCCTCGCTCGCCGACCTTCCCGAGGACGTCCGCGCGGGCGCGCACATCGCGTTCACCACCCACTCCATCCCGACCTCCGCCGCCGACGCCTCGGGCCCGGCCGACGCGCACGGCGAGGGCGGGGCGTACGTCGCCGAGCATCTCGACGTGGCCCGGCTGATCATCGAGGCGGTGCGCGAGGAGACCGGGACCGAGTACCCGTGGCAGCTCGTCTACCAGTCCCGCAGCGGCGCCCCGCACATCCCGTGGCTGGAGCCCGACATCTGCGACCACCTGGAGACCCTGGGCGCCGAGGGCGTCCCCGCGGTCGTGATGGCGCCCATCGGCTTCGTCTCGGACCACATGGAGGTGCTCTACGACCTCGACACCGAGGCCACCGCGAAGGCGGCCGAGATCGGCCTGCCGGTCCGCCGGTCCGCCACGGTGGGCGACGACCCGCGCTTCGCCGCCGCCGTGCGGGACCTGGTCCTGGAGCGCGCCGCGACCGAGCGCGGCCGGGCGGTGGAGCGCTGCGCGCTGGGGTCCCTGGGGCCCTCCCACGACCTCTGTCCGGTCGGCTGCTGCCCCGCCAGGGCCCCGAAACCCGCCGCCGCCGGGGCCGACAGCCCGTATGCCCGATCCGTGGACGCCCCTACGGATGCCCCGTAGAGCGCCTGTTCCGCCGAGTCCCCCTGGGAGCACCGTGACCGACCCCGCACTGTCCGAACTGCTCGACCTCGCCCTGGAGGCCGCCCGCCGCGCCGGAGCCCTGCTGCGCGACGGCCGCCCGGCCGACCTGGGGGTGGCCGCGACCAAGTCCAGCCCCATCGACGTGGTCACCGAGATGGACATCGCCGCCGAGAAGCTGATCACCGGCTACCTCTCCGACTTCCGCCCCGACGACGGCTTCCTCGGCGAGGAGGGGTCCAGCTCCCCGGGCAGCACCGGCATCCGCTGGGTCATCGACCCGCTCGACGGCACGGTGAACTATCTCTACGGTCTGCCCACCTGGGCGGTCTCCATCGCCGCCGAGCGCGACGGAGAGCGGGTCGTGGGCGTCGTCGAGGCCCCGATGCGCCGGGAGACCTACCGGGCGGTCCTCGGCGGCGGCGCGTTCGCGAACGGCGAGGCCCTGCGCTGCCGGCCCGCCCCGCCGCTGGACCAGGCGCTCGTCTCGACCGGTTTCAACTACGTCGGACACGTCCGCGCCCACCAGGCGGACATCGCCCAGCAGCTGATCCCCCGGCTCCGGGACATCCGGCGCAGCGGCTCGGCGGCCGTCGACCTCTGCGATGTGGCGGCGGGCCGGCTGGACGGCTACTACGAGCGCGGGCTGCACCCCTGGGACCTGGCGGCGGGCGACCTCATCGCCCGGGAGGCGGGCGCGCTGACCGGCGGTCGCCCGGGGCTGCCCGCCGACGGCGACCTGACGGTGGCCGCCACCCCGGGCGTCTTCGAGCCGCTGCAGGCCGCACTCGACGAGCTGGGCGCCTGGCACGACTGACGGGTCCCGCCGGGGAAGGCCCTGGCGAGGGGCCTGAGGCCACCGCACACGCCACGGGGCCCCGGACACCATGACGGTGTCCGGGGCCCCGTGGCGTACGGCTCAGACGCTGGTGGCGCCGATCTCCACGCCGTGCTCGGCGGCGAGACGGCGCAGATCGTCCAGCTCGCCCTGCTCGACGTCCGCGAGGAAGTCGTCGCCGTCCTCGCGCGCCCGGGTGAGGACGGTCTCGGTCGTCTTGATGCGTTGCAGCAGACCTGCGGTGAAAGCGTCCATGATGCGCCCCCTCATCGTGGGTCGGTGGCACGGGGGTGTGCCCGGGATCCCCCCGGCCGGGGGGCCGGAGGAGCGGGTGATCGCGCCGCCGCTCCGGGGAAACGGAGCGAGCAGTGGCATGCCACGTGACAGGCGTGATCGCGGGTGTGCACCCCTCTTCCCCGCGCCAGGGTTCGGAGAAACCTCAACTGGCCCGGAAATCCGCCGGTTTCCCGGCGGACAGCCGCCGGGAGGTCCGGCCCACCGCCGCCTTACCGCCGGTTTATGCGTGTTGCGGGCAGGATGGAGGCGCACAGTCGGCCATTGCTGCCCGTGTCCGGGCGGGCCCCGCGAGGGCCGCCGGCTCTGTGAACCCATCGAAGGACCGAAGGAAGGACTGCGCCGTGCGCGTACTCGTCGTCGAGGACGAGCAGCTGCTCGCCGATGCGGTGGCCACCGGACTGCGCCGGGAGGCCATGGCCGTCGACGTCGTCTACGACGGTGCCGCGGCCCTGGAGCGCATCGGGGTCAACGACTACGACGTCGTCGTGCTGGACCGGGACCTCCCGGTCGTGCACGGGGACGACGTCTGCCGCAGGATCGTCGAGCTCGGCATGCCCACCCGGGTGCTCATGCTCACCGCGTCCGGCGACGTCAGCGACCGGGTCGAGGGCCTGGAACTGGGCGCCGACGACTATCTGCCCAAGCCCTTCGCCTTCAGCGAGCTGACCGCCCGGGTGCGCGCGCTGGGCCGACGTACGACGGTGGCGCTGCCGCCCGTCCTGGAGCGCGCCGGCATCAAGCTCGACCCGAACCGCCGCGAGGTCTTCCGTGACGAGGTGGAGATCCAGCTCGCCCCGAAGGAGTTCGCGGTGCTGGAGGTCCTCATGCGCAGCGAGGGCGCGGTCGTCTCGGCGGAACAGCTGCTGGAGAAGGCCTGGGACGAGAACACCGACCCCTTCACCAACGTGGTGCGGGTCACGGTCATGACGCTCCGCCGCAAGCTCGGCGAACCGCCCGTCATCGTCACCGTGCCGGGCTCCGGATACCGGATCTGAGGACCATGGCCACCACCCCCGGGCCCCCCGCGGCGCCTCCGAAGCCCACCTGGGAGCCCAAGCAGCAGGAGCCCCCGTACCCCTGGCTGCGCCCGACCATCCGGATACGGCTCACGCTGCTGTACGGCGGGATGTTCCTGATCGCGGGCATCGTGCTGCTGTCGATCATCTACATGCTGGCGGCGCAGGCGCTGCACGTCGGCACGGATCTGCCGTTCAAGCTGCTGCCCGACAGCAAGATCCAGCTCACCAACAACGCCTGCCCCGCCCTCACACCGGGCCTCTCGGCGGACGAGGCGAACGCCGCGCTCAAGGCGTGCAACGAGTCACAGCGCAAACACGCGCTGGACACCCTGCTCAACCGTTCGCTGCTCGCCCTGGTCGGCCTCAGTGTGATCGCCTTCGCCTTCGGCTACGCGATGGCCGGACGCGTGTTGTCCCCGCTCGGCCGGATCACCAGGACCGCGCGCCGGGTGGCCGGGACGGACCTCACCCGTCGGATCGAGCTGGACGGCCCGGACGACGAGCTGAAGGAGCTGGCGGACACCTTCGACGACATGCTGGACCGGCTGGAGCGGGCCTTCACGGCGCAGCAGCGGTTCGTCGGCAACGCCTCGCACGAGCTGCGCACCCCGCTGGCGATCAACCGCACCCTGCTGGAGGTCCATCTCTCCGACCCGGAGGCCCCTCCGGAGCTCCAGCAGCTGGGCAAGACCCTCCTGGCCACCAACGAGCGCAGCGAGCAGCTCGTCGAGGGGCTGCTGCTGCTGGCCCGCAGCGACAACCAGATCATCGAGCGCAAGCCGGTCGACCTCGCGGAGGTCGCCGAGCGCGCCATCGACCAGGCCCGGTCGGAGGCGGTGACGAAGAAGGTCGAGATCCGAGGCGAGCGGGCCACGGCGGTGGTCCAGGGCAACGGCGTCCTGCTGGAGCGGATCGCGCTGAACCTCGTGCAGAACGCCGTGCGCTACAACGTGCCCGAGGACGGCTGGGTGGAGGTCACCACCAAGGCCCGGGACGGACAGGCCCTGCTCGTCGTCTCGAACACAGGACCGGTGGTCCCGGCCTACGAGATCGACAACCTCTTCGAGCCCTTCAGGCGGCTGCGTACGGAGCGCACGGGCAGCGACAAGGGGGTCGGGCTCGGCCTGTCGATCGCCCGGTCCGTCGCGCGGGCCCACGGAGGCCGTATCATCGCGGAGCCCCGCGAGGGCGGTGGTCTCGTGATGCGCGTCACCCTGCCGGTCTGAGAGGCTGCACGATGTGACTCTGCACCGAATCTTCATGTTCGCTTTGGGCGGAATTTTCAGGACCCGTTCCCGGGCGGGTCGTGTGTGATCGATCACAGGGCCGATTTTCGGGTCATCTACTCTCCGTGATCGCGATTCCGTCGGAAAGCCGGTAATCGTCCGGGTTTTCGGGGATGGTTATCACGGGAAGTACACGGGGTGGCACCCGTGAACTGCGCAGTCGGGACCGTGTACGGTCCCCATCGCCACCCAAGCCGAGCCTCGACGAGGCGCCCGGTTGGGTGTCGATTGAGTAACAGACCTTGATGTGAGGCAAGATCTCCGCCTCAGGTCGGGCACAAGTCCGGCCTCTCACGCGTTACGTGCGCTGAGACACCCGTAGACACCCAAGAGGGGGAGAGCGACATGGCAACGGATTACGACACCCCACGCAAGACCGACGACGACGTGGACCAGGACAGCCTCGAAGAGCTCAAGGCACGTCGGAGCGACAAGACGGCATCCGCCGTCGACGTCGACGAATTCGACGCGGCCGAGGGACTCGAGCTGCCCGGCGCGGACCTCTCCAACGAGGAGCTGGCCGTCCGGGTGCTGCCCAAGCAGGCCGATGAGTTCACCTGCATGAGCTGCTTCCTGGTGCACCACCGCAGCCAGCTGGCCCGCGAGAAGAACGGTCAGCCCATCTGCCGCGACTGCGACTGAGGTCGGGTCGGCCGTGGCAGGCGAGACACCGTTCCGGAAGCGGCGCCCCTGGCGCCGGCACGGCCCGGAGGCGAACCAGGACGGTACAGGCGGCACAGGCCCGGCAGAAGGCGGTAACGCGTCTGCCGAGCGGTCCGCCGCCCTGCCGGAGCACTCCGGCAGTTTCGACGACGGGCGAGGCCGTTCGGCCTCGCTCGAGGTGGCCGGGGCGGCAGCGTCGCCGGACCGGCCCGGAGAGCAGGGTCCGGCGGAGCCCACGACCGGGGGCCGCCTGCACGCAGTGAAACGGGGTGTACACAAGGGCCGGGAGAGCGCGAAGGCACTGGCCGCACAGCTGGCCGACCGCATCATCGACACGGCCCCGCGCGTGCCGGTGCGCGACCTCGCGACCCTGCGGAAGCAGTTCCCCGGGCTGGGGCCCGAGGAGCTGGCCGACAAGCTGGTCACGGGAGCCTGCCGGGCCACCGCGACCGTCGGCGCAGGCATCGGGGCCGCCGCCATGATGCCCGTACCGCCCGCCATGATCGCCGAGCTGGCGGCGGAGGTGACCGGCGTCGCCGCGATCGAGATGAAGCTCGTCGCCGAGCTTCACGAGGTCTACGGCCGCCGACCCCCCGGCAGTCTCGGCCAGCGCAGCACCGCGTATCTGACGTCGTGGACGGAGGAGCGCGGCATCGACGTCACCCGCCCCACCACGCTCAACGCCGCGCTGGGCGGTCAGATGAAGCGCGAGCTGCGCCAGCAGATCATGAAGCGTATGGCGCGCAATCTGCCCAACCTGATCCCGTTCATGATCGGCGCCGCCGTCGGCGCCACGATGAACCGCCGCGACACCCGCAAGCTCGCCGACCGGATCAGGAACGACCTGCGCAAGGACCAGATCCGCTGGGACCGGCTGCCCGAGCTGCCTCCGCTGGAGCAGCCCTCGAACCCGGCCGAGCTGCCCAAGGAGATCGAGGGCCCCTGAGCGACGAGGGGCCCCTGAACCCGCACCGGGTCCGGAGCCCCCGCCCGCGACGTCCGCTCAGGCGGTCGGGACGGTGCTCAGCGCCGCCGCCAGGCCCTGCGGGTTCCGCGTCGAGAGGTAGACGTACGGAGTCGGGTCGTCCGGGTCCGTGACCTCCACCCGCACCGCCGTCTCCACATAGCCGCGCAGCAGCATGAACGCACGGGCGTCGGCCTTGTGCGTGCGCCAGGCCCGCGCCTCCTCGGCGTCCAGCACCTCGGGCTCACCGAGCGCCGACAGCGGGATCCGGGCGTCGCCGGCGACGAGCGCCCCCGCCACCACCCGGATCCGGGCGGAGCCGTAGCTGCTCACCAGGAGCGCGGCGGCGACCGTGCCGCCGGCCAGCCCGGCGAGCAGCGGCAGGGTGCCCAGCGGCAGAAGCATCAGAGCACAGGCGACACCGACCCCGAAGGCGATGAACCACCAGGAGCGGGGCGCGGTGAGACGTTCGTCGAAGGGCGGTGCGGAAGGCTGCATGGAACCAAGCTTGGCACGGCGCGACCGGCGGACTGCCGCGCGGGTAAGGTCTGCGCCTGTGAGTGGAACATCAGCAGCTCTGACACCCCCGGCAGACGCCGTCGCACCGGTCCGGCACCCCGACGCGCCCGCCCCCGGCGAACTCCTCGGAGCGCACTACGAACACTGTTTCGGCTGTGGCGGGGGGCAGCCGCACGGACTGCACCTGATGGCGCGGGCCGGTGAAGGCGTGAGCGTCACCGCCGAGTTCACCGTGCAGCCCGCCCACCAGGGCGCCCCCGGCCTCGCCCACGGCGGCGTGCTCGCCACCGCGCTGGACGAGACCCTCGGATCGCTGAACTGGCTGCTGCGCACGATCGCGGTGACCGGACGGCTGGAGACCGACTTCGTCCGCCCCGTCCCCGTGGACACCGTGCTGCACCTCGACGCCCGGATCACCGCCGTGCACGGCCGGAAGATCTACTCCACCGCCACCGGCCGGATCGGCGGCCCCGACGGGCCCGTCGCGGTCCGGGCCGACGCCCTCTTCATCGAGGTCAAGGTCGACCACTTCATCGACAACGGCAGGCCCGCCGAGATCCAGGCCGCCATGTCCGACCCCGACCAGGTCAGGCGCGCCCGCGCCTTCGAGGTGAACCCGTGACCCGCAACCCCGTCGACGTACTGATCCGCCTGCTCGACCCGGACGTGCCGATTCCGGCCTACGGACACCCGGGGGACGCCGGGGCCGACCTGGTGACCACCGAGGCCGCGGAACTCGCCCCCGGCGAGCGGGCGGTGCTCCCCACCGGGGTGTCGATCGCCCTGCCCGACGGGTACGCCGCGTTCGTTCACCCGCGCTCCGGCCTCGCGGCCCGCTGCGGAGTGGCCCTCGTGAATGCCCCAGGGACGGTTGATGCCGGGTACCGTGGGGAGATCAAGGTGATCGTGGTCAACCTCGATCCACGCGAGAGCGTGCGATTCGAACGGTTCGACCGGATTGCCCAATTGGTTGTCCAGCAGGTCGAGAAGGTGCGCTTCCACGAGGTGGCGGAACTTCCCGGCTCGGCGCGGGCCGAAGGGGGCTTCGGGTCCACCGGCGGCCACGCGTCGGTGGACGGCGCCGAGGGCGGGATCACCCACGGTGGGAACAGCTACGCTTCGGTCGTATCCGACCGGGAAGGACAGTGACGTGTTCGGACGTCGCAAGAAGAGTGGTTCCGCCGAGGACGCGGCGGACGAGGTGCGCGAGGCCGAGCAGGTCGCCGACGAGCCCGAGGGCAGTGACGGCGCCGCCAAGGGCGCCCGTCGGATGAACCTTCCGCCGGCCCCCAGGCCGGACGGACCCTGGGACAGCACCGAGGTCACCCAGCCCGGCGAGGGCCGGGTCGACCTGGGCGGCATCTTC
This sequence comes from Streptomyces sp. NPDC091287, assembly GCF_044768525.1. Lineage (NCBI taxonomy): Bacteria > Bacillati > Actinomycetota > Actinomycetes > Kitasatosporales > Streptomycetaceae > Streptomyces > Streptomyces sp. NPDC091287. The sequence continues at coordinate 362,759 of NZ_JBIVUV010000003.1, read as the reverse complement.
GTCCCCGGGGTCGAGGGCATGGAGCTGCGCGTCGAGGTGGCCGGGGACGCGATCGTCGCCGCCACCGTGGTGCTGCGCGACAGCGCGGTCCAGCTTCAGGCCTTCGCCGCCCCCAAGAAAGAGGGCATCTGGGGCGAGGTCCGCGAAGAGATCGCCTCGGGCATCACCCAGCAGGGCGGCATCATCGACGAGGTCGAGGGCCCGCTGGGCTGGGAGCTGCGCGCGCAGGTCCCCGTACAGCTTCCGGACGGCACGGGCGGTGTGCAGCTCGTGCGCTTCGTCGGCGTCGACGGGCCGCGCTGGTTCCTGCGCGGAGTGATCTCCGGCCAGGGCGCCGTCCAGCCGGAGGCCGCCGGGCTGCTGGAGACGATCTTCCGGGACACCGTGGTCGTCCGCGGCGACGGCCCGATGGCCCCCCGCGACCCGATCGTCCTCAAGCTCCCCAACGACGCCCAGATGGTGCCCGAGGGCGTGCAGCAGGATGAGCAGGAGGGCTCGAAGTTCTCCGGCGGCATGGGCCAGCTCCAGCGCGGCCCCGAGATCACCGAGGTCCGCTAGCGGTACGCGGCAGGACCTCGCGGTCATCGCAGCACAGGCCGGTGGGCCGCACCCTCTGCGCGGGTGCGGCCCACCGGCCATTGCCCGGCCGTGCGTCGTACGCCCATACTGGCGGGCGACGACGCAGCCACGTGAGCACGTGAGTACGGGGGAGCATGATGACCGAGAGCACCAGCGGGCAGTCCGGCACGGCCCTGGCCGAGAACCCGGCCCGTACGGTCATGGTCACGGTCGAGGACCTGCACCGCTCGTACGGGAGCGGAGCGGCGGCCGTGCACGCCCTGCGCGGGGTCTCGTTCGAGATCCCCCGAGGCGAGCTGGTCGCGCTCAAGGGCCGCTCCGGCTCCGGCAAGACCACCCTGCTCAACCTGGTCGGCGGCCTGGACACCCCCGACGGCGGCCGGATCACCGTCGACGGCACCGAGCTGTCGGGGCTCGGCGAGAAGGGGCTCCTGGAGCTGCGCAGGGACCGGGTCGGCTTCATCTTCCAGTCCTTCGGACTCATCCCGATCCTGACCGCCGCCGAGAACGTCGGCGTACCCCTGCGGCTGCGCAAGGCCGACCCGTCCGAGCGTGACGAGCGGGTCGCCCTGCTGCTCTCCCTCGTCGGCCTCGCCGACCACGCCGAGCAGCGCCCCGGCGAGCTCTCCGGCGGCCAGCAGCAGCGCGTCGCCATCGCCCGCGCCCTCGCCAACCGCCCCGCCCTCCTGATCGCCGACGAGCCCACGGGGCAGCTCGACGCCGAGACGGGGCTCGCCGTGATGGAACTGCTCCGCGCGGTCGTCCGCAGCGAGAACGTCACCGCCCTCGTCGCCACCCACGACCCCCAGCTGCTGGGCCTCGCCGACCGCGTCCTGGAGCTGAGCGACGGCCACATCGTCGAACACGGCTGACGCTCCCGCAGCGCCCCAGCCCCCGCCCCGGCGCGCATCAGAGTTCCGTCAATACGCTCCCCACCTGCACTCCCGGGACCGAACCACGGCCCCCGGCGGAGTAGCGTCGAGGACGGCAGCCGCACCGGGCGCCACCGGCCCTCCGCACGACAGGGCCGGACGGAAGAAGACAATGGGGCCATGGGACGCGGCACACTCCGGATCTATCTCGGCGCGGCACCGGGCGTCGGCAAGACGTACGCGATGCTCTCCGAGGCGCATCGCAGGGTCGAGCGCGGGACCGACTGTGTGGTGGCGTTCGTGGAGCATCACGACCGGCCGCGGACCGAGGTCATGCTGCACGGGCTGGAGCTGCTGCCGCGCCAGGAGCTGGAGTACCGGGGCACCGTCTTCACCGAGATGAACGTGGACGCGGTCCTTGAGCGGGCCCCGGCGGTGGCGCTGGTGGACGAGCTGGCCCACACGAACGTCCCCGGCTCGCGCAACGCCAAGCGCTGGCAGGACGTCGAGGAACTCCTGAAGGCCGGGATCGACGTCATATCCACGGTCAACATCCAGCACCTGGAGTCGCTGGGCGACGTCGTGGAGTCGATCACGGGGGTCCGGCAGCGGGAGACAGTCCCCGACGAGGTGGTGCGCCGGGCCGACCAGATCGAGCTGGTCGACATGTCGCCCCAGGCGCTGCGCCGCCGGATGGCGCACGGCAACATCTACCGGCCCGACAAGATGGACGCGGCCCTCTCGAACTACTTCCGCCCCGGCAACCTCACCGCCCTGCGCGAGCTGGCCCTGCTCTGGGTCGCCGACCGGGTCGACGAGTACCTCCAGCAGTACCGGGGCGAGCACAACATCCGCACCACCTGGCAGGCCCGCGAACGCATCGTCGTCGGACTGACCGGCGGGCCCGAGGGCCGCACCCTCATCCGCCGCGCCTCCCGGATGGCGGCCAAGGGCTCCGGCAGCGAGATCCTCGCCGTCTACATCGCCCGCAGCGACGGCCTGACCTCCGCGTCCCCGAAGGAGCTGGCCGTCCAGCGCACCCTGGTCGAGGACCTTGGCGGCACCTTCCACCACGTCATCGGCGACGACATACCGGCCGCCCTGCTGGAGTTCGCCCGCGGCGTCAACTCCACCCAGATCGTGCTGGGCTCCAGCCGCCGCAAGACCTGGCAGTACATCTACGGCCCCGGGGTCGGCGCGACCGTCGCCCGCGAGTCGGGACCCGACCTCGACGTCCACATCGTGACCCACGAGGAGGTCGCCAAGGGCCGCGGTCTGCCCATGGCCCGCGGTGCCCGGCTCGGCCGCGCCCGGATCATCTGGGGCTGGCTCGTCGGCGTCCTCGGCCCCGTCCTGCTCGCGGTGGTGCTGCGCAGCATGGAGGACGCCCCCGGCCTCGCCAACGACGTCCTGCTCTTCCTCTTCCTGACGGTGGCCGCCGCCCTGCTCGGTGGACTGCGGCCCGCGCTCGCCTCGGCGGCCGTCGGCTCCATGCTGCTGAACTACTGGTTCACCCCGCCCACCCACACCCTGACCGTCCAGGACCCGGAGAACCTCGTCGCCATCGTGATCTTCTTCGCGGTGGCGGTGGCGGTCTCCTCCGTGGTCGACCTCGCGGCCCGGCGCACCCACCAGGCCGCCCGGCTGCGCGCCGAGTCGGAGATCCTCTCCTTCCTCGCGGGCAGCGTGCTGCGCGGCGAGACCGCCCTGGACGCCCTGCTGGACCGGGTCCGCGAGACCTTCGCCATGGAGTCCGTCGCCCTGCTGGAGCGCAGCAGCGACGTCGAACCGTGGACCTGCGCCGGATCCGTCGGACCGGCCCCGGTCACCCGCCCCGACGACGCCGACGTGGACATGCCGGTCGGCGACAACATGGCCCTCGCGCTGTCCGGCCGGGTGCTGCCCGCCGAGGACCGCCGGGTGCTCGGCGCGTTCGCCGCCCAGGCCGCCGTCGTCCTGGACCGCCAGCGCCTGGTCGGGGAGGCCGAGCAGGCCCGCAGGCTCGCCGAGGGCAACCGGATCAGGACCGCCCTGCTCGCCGCCGTCAGCCACGACCTGCGCACCCCGCTGGCCTCCATCAAGGCCGCCGTCAGCTCGCTGCGCTCCGACGACGTGGCCTGGTCCGAGGAGGACGAGGCGGAGCTCCTGGAAGGCATCGAGGACGGCGCCGACCGGCTGGACCACCTGGTCGGCAACCTGCTGGACATGTCCCGCCTCCAGACCGGCACCGTGACCCCGCTGATCCGCGAGATCGACCTCGACGAGGTGGTCCCCATGGCGCTCGGCGGCGTCCCGGAGGGCAGCGTCGACCTCGACATCCCCGAGACGCTGCCGATGGTCGCCGTCGACCCGGGACTCCTGGAGCGGGTCGTCGCCAACATCGTGGAGAACGCCGTCAAGTACAACCCCGGCCAGGAGCCCGTCGCCGTGGCCGCCAGCGCCCTCGGCGGCCGGGTCGAGCTACGGGTCGTGGACCGTGGCCGGGGCGTCCCCGACGAGGCCAAGGAACGGATCTTCGAGCCCTTCCAGCGGTACGGGGACGCCCCGCGCGGCGCCGGAGTGGGCCTCGGCCTCGCCGTCTCCCGGGGGTTCGCCGAGGCCATGGGCGGCACCCTCGACGCCGAGGACACCCCCGGCGGCGGGCTGACCATGGTCCTGACCCTCACCGCGGCGCCGGGCGGCGTCCGTACGGAGGCCGAGCTGCCGGCCCGGGCCACCTCATGACAGGTCCCCGCGGGCCGGGACGCCCCTGCGCGTACGCGGCCCGCCTCCACGCATGTCCCTCCGTCTCCCCGTACAGCAGGGTTCTCCCCTCCTCCCCGTGCAGCAGAAAGGCAGGTCCGCGATGACCCGGGTGCTTGTGGTCGACGACGAGCCGCAGATCGTCCGCGCCCTCGTGATCAACCTGAAGGCGCGCCAGTACGAGGTGGACGCCGCGCCCGACGGGGCGACCGCCCTCCAGCTCGCCGCCGCCCGCCACCCCGACGTCGTCCTCCTCGACCTCGGGCTGCCCGACATGGACGGGGTCGAGGTGATCAGGGGCCTGCGCGGCTGGACCCGGGTGCCGATCCTCGTACTCTCCGCGCGTCACACCTCCGACGAGAAGGTGGAGGCCCTGGACGCCGGTGCGGACGACTACGTCACCAAGCCGTTCGGCATGGACGAGCTGCTGGCCCGGCTGCGCGCCTCGGTACGCCGGGCGGAACCGGTCGGTCAGGAGGGCGGCGCCGATGACATCGCGCTGGTCGAGACGGCGGGCTTCACCGTCGACCTGGCGGCGAAGAAGGTGCACCGGTCCGGGCGCGACGTACGCCTCACCCCCACCGAATGGCATCTGCTGGAAGTCCTCGTCCGCAACGGCGGCCGCCTGGTCAGCCAGAAGCAGCTCCTCCAGGAGGTCTGGGGCCCCTCCTACGGCACCGAGACCAACTATCTGCGGGTCTACATGGCCCAGCTGCGCCGCAAGCTGGAGGCGGACCCCTCGCACCCCCGGCACTTCGTCACCGAACCGGGCATGGGCTACCGCTTCGAGCGCGGCTGACGGGCGCCGGGTCACCCTTTCGAGTGGTCGCCCAGCGCCTCCGTGTACCGCGCGCAGGACCGGTACCCTTCGGGTATGAGTGCTGTTCCCCGATCCGAGAAAGCCGGGAAGGCCGGGAAGGCGGCGAGACCTTCCGGGCGCTTCCGCCGTATGCTCGACCGGCTCTCCAGCTCCCAGGAGGACCTGGAGTCCCAGGAGCTGCGGGAGGACGCGCAGGCCACCGGATGCACCCGGATCTCCGAGTGCTCCGATCGGCAGATCGTGAAGGTGGCTGGTACGTTGCGGACCGTCACCCTCCGTCCCCGGGCCGGAGTGCCCGCCCTGGAGGCGGAGCTCTTCGACGGAACCGAGCCGCTGGACGTGGTCTGGCTCGGCCGTCGTTCCATCGTCGGCATCGAGCCCGGCCGCAGGATCATCGCCTCGGGGCGGGTCGCCATGAGCCATGGCCGCCGGGTGCTGTTCAACCCCACATACGAACTCCGACCGCTCGGCAAGGAGTAGCCGGTGACGTCTCTCGACAAGCCGACGTCCGAAACGGACCAGCCCCACCGCACGGACCCGCAGCACGCCGGCGGGAGGCACGCCGCCCAGCAGGACGACGCGAAGGCCGTCACCGAGGCTGCCCTCTTCGAGGCCTTCGGCGGCGTGCGCGGCATGGTGGAGACAGTCCTCCCCGGGCTGCTCTTCGTCACGATCTTCACCATCAACAAGAACCTGAACGCGTCGGCCATCGCGGCCCTGGCGGTCTCCCTGGCCCTCGTCGCCGTCCGACTGATCCGTCGGGACACCGTCAAGCACGCCTTCAGCGGCGTCTTCGGGGTGGCCTTCGGCGTCGTCTTCGCGAAGATGACGGGCGACGCCAAGGACTTCTACCTGCCGGGCATGCTCTACACCCTGGGCCTCGCGGTCGCCTACATCGGCACCGCGGTGGCCGGGGTGCCGCTGATCGGCCTGATCCTCGGCCCGGTCTTCAAGGAGAACCTCTCCTGGCGGACCCGTAACCCGGGCCGGAAGAAGGCGTACACCAAGGCCAGTTACGCCTGGGGCTTCATCCTGCTGGCCAAGTGCGCAATCCTCTTCCCGCTCTACTGGTGGGGCGATACCACCGAGTTCGGCTGGGTGCTCATCGCGCTGAAGATCCCGCCCTTCCTGCTCGCGGTCTATCTGACCTGGATCTTCCTCGCGAAGGCACCGGCGCCGATCGACGTCTTCGCCGAGATGGAGGCCGAGGAACAGGCCGAGAAGGAGCGCAAGGCGCAGGCCGCCGCGGCACTCCGCGACCCGGAGGCCTGACCCGTACAACCCGGCATCGCAGGGGGTCCCGTAAAACCCGGCATCGCAGGGGGACCCGTACACCGGGCTTCGCAGGGGGATCCGTACACCCGGCTTCGCATGGGAAGGGGCCCGGAACCGCTCAGCGGTTCCGGGCCCCTTCCCCTCGCTCTGTCGGTCAGTCCTCCGACGGATCGCGGCGGACCGACAGCAGGTCCTCCAGCTGCTCCTCGCGCGCCTGGGCGGCCACGAACAGCAGCTCGTCACCGGCCTCCAGGGACTCCTCGGGGCTCGGCGTCAGCACCCGCGTACCCCGGATGATCGTCACCAGCGAGGTGTCCTCGGGCCAGGCGACGTCCCCGACCCGGGTACCGGCCAGCGCCGACTCCGGCGGCAGGGTCAGCTCCACCAGGTTGGCATCGCCGTGGCTGAAGCGCAGCAGCCGGACCAGATCGCCGACGCTCACCGCCTCCTCGACCAGGGCCGACATCAGACGCGGCGTCGAGACGGCGACGTCCACGCCCCAGGACTCGTTGAAGAGCCACTCGTTCTTCGGGTTGTTCACCCGGGCCACCACGCGCGGCACGCCGTACTCGGTCTTGGCGAGCAGCGAGACGACCAGGTTGACCTTGTCGTCCCCGGTCGCGGCGATCACCACGTTGCACCGCTGCAGCGCCGCCTCGTCCAGCGACGTGATCTCACAGGCGTCCGCGAGCAGCCACTCGGCCATCGGGACCCGCTCCACCGAGATGGCGGTCGGCGCCTTGTCGATCAGCAGCACCTCGTGCCCGTTCTCCAGCAGCTCGGCGGCGATGGAACGGCCCACCGCGCCCGCCCCGGCAATCGACACACGCATCAGTGACCGTCCTCCTCGGGACCCTGGGCGAAGGCCTCTTCGACCTTGGCGATCTCGTCCGTACGCATCATCACGTGGACCAGGTCGCCCTCCTGGAGGACGGTCTGCGAGCTCGGCAGTATGGCCTCGCCCAACCGGGTGAGGAAGGCGACGCGGACCCCCGTCTCCTCCTGGAGCGTGCTGATCTTGTGGCCGATCCAGGACGGCGTCGTGTGCACCTCGGCGAGCTGCACACCCCCGCTCGGATCGCGCCACAGGGGCTCGGCGCCGGAAGGCAGCAGCCGCCGCAGCATCTGGTCCGCCGTCCAGCGGACCGTCGCCACGGTGGGGATGCCGAGACGCTGGTAGACCTCGGCGCGGCGGGGATCGTAGATCCGCGCCGCGACGTTCTCGATGGAGAACATCTCGCGGGCCACCCGGGCCGCGATGATGTTCGAGTTGTCGCCGCTGCTGACCGCGGCGAACGCGCCGGCGTCCTCGATCCCCGCCTCGCGGAGGGTGTCCTGGTCGAAGCCGACCCCGGTGACCCGGCGACCGCCGAATCCGGACCCGAGGCGACGGAACGCCGTGGGGTCCTGGTCGATCACCGCGACGGTGTGCCCCTGCTGTTCCAGGGTCTGTGCGAGAGCGGCTCCGACGCGCCCGCAGCCCATGATGACGATGTGCACTGTGCGCCTACCCCGCCGTCCTGGTCATCCGGCTGACCTGCGAAAACACGCTGCTCACACTTCTCTCTCAGCTTGCTGGGCAAACAACGGGGCTCGCACCCGCGGTGCGTCCCGGAGTCGAGCTTATGCGCCGGGGCAGTCAATCCCTCATCCGAGTGTCCGCATCCTCGCGCACTCCGGCAAAGGGAAAGCAAAATAGGCCGAACGAGCGCAAGGATTGCGTTAAAGAATAACGGGGCGTTCTCCGCCGACCGCAGGAGATTGCGGGGCCACGTCGAAAGGGCGTGCGTTTCGGCCACGGGCTCCGCTTACGATCCTCAGCGTGTCCAAACTGACCGACCTGCCCAAACGGATCCTGATCGGCCGGGCGTTGCGCAGCGACAAACTCGGGGAGACCCTCCTCCCCAAGCGCATCGCGCTCCCCGTCTTCGCGTCCGACCCGTTGTCCTCGGTGGCGTACGCACCGGGAGAAGTCCTCCTCGTGCTGTCCATCGCGGGGGTGTCGGCGTACCACTTCAGCCCCTGGATCGCCGTCGCGGTCGTCGTCCTCATGTTCACGGTCGTCGCCTCCTACCGGCAGAACGTCCGCGCCTACCCGAGCGGCGGCGGCGACTACGAGGTCGCGACCACCAACCTCGGCCCCAAGTCCGGACTGACCGTCGCCAGCGCCCTGCTCGTCGACTACGTCCTCACCGTCGCCGTGTCGATCTCCTCCGGCGTGGAGAACCTCGGCTCCGCGATCCCGTTCGTCATCGAGCACAAGACGCTCTGCGCCATCGGCGCCATCGTCCTGCTCACCCTGATGAACCTGCGCGGCGTCAAGGAGTCCGGAAAGCTCTTCGCCATTCCCACCTACCTCTTCGTGGCCGGCGTCTTCCTCATGATCCTCTGGGGCGCGTTCCGGGGAGTGGTCCTCGGCGACACGATGCACGCCCCCACCGCCGATCTGGAGATCAAGCCCGAACACGAGGGGCTGGCCGGCTTCGCGCTCGTCTTCCTCCTCCTGCGGGCCTTCTCCTCCGGCTGCGCTGCTCTCACCGGGGTCGAGGCGATCAGCAACGGCGTGCCCGCCTTCCGGAAGCCGAAGAGCAAGAACGCCGCGACCACGCTCGCCATGATGGGGCTGCTCGCCGTCACCATGTTCTGCGGCATCATCGGCCTGGCCCTGGCCACCGACGTCAAGATGGCCGAGAACCCGGCGGTCGACCTGATCCGCGACGGCGTCCCGGTCGGCGCGGGCTTCACCCAGGACCCGGTCATCGCCCAGGTCGCCGAGGCGGTCTTCGGCCACGGTTCCTTCCTCTTCATGGTCCTCGCGGCCGCCACCGCCCTGGTCCTCTTCCTCGCCGCCAACACCGCGTACAACGGCTTCCCGCTGCTCGGCTCGATCCTCGCCCAGGACCGCTATCTGCCGCGCCAACTGCACACGCGCGGCGACCGCCTCGCCTTCTCCAACGGCATCGTGCTGCTGGCGGGCGCCGCGATCCTGCTCGTCTGGATCTACGGTGCCGACTCCACGCGGCTGATCCAGCTCTACATCGTCGGGGTGTTCGTCTCCTTCACCCTCAGCCAGACCGGCATGGTGCGGCACTGGAACCGCCTGCTGACCGACGAACGGGACCAGGCCAAACGCCGCCACATGGTCCGCTCCCGCGCCATCAACGCCTTCGGCGCCTTCTTCTGCGGCATGGTCCTGGTGATCGTCCTCGCCACCAAGTTCACCCACGGCGCCTGGGTGGCCCTGCTCGGCATGGTCATCTTCTACGGCACGATGACCGCGATCCGGAAGCACTACGACCGGGTCGCCGCCGAGATCGCCGCCGACGAGACGCCCGCGGACGAGAGCGTGCGCCCCTCCCGCGTCCACGCCATCGTCCTCGTGTCCAAGCTCCACCGCCCCACGCTGCGCGCACTCGCCTACGCCAAGCTGATCCGCGCCGACCACCTGGAGGCGCTCTCCATCAGCGTCGACCCGGACGAGACGAAGGCGCTGCGCGAGGACTGGGAACGGCGCGCCATCAACGTCCCCCTCAAGATCCTCGACTCGCCCTACCGCGAGGTGACCCGCCCGGTCATCGAGTACGTGAAGGGTCTGCGCCGCCAGAGTCCGCGCGACGTGGTCAGCGTCTACATCCCGGAGTACGTGGTCGGCCACTGGTACGAGCACCTGCTGCACAACCAGAGCGCCCTGCGCCTGAAGGGCCGCCTGCTCTTCACCCCGGGCGTCATGGTGACCTCTGTCCCGTACCAGCTCCAGTCCTCCGAGGCGGCGAAGAAGCGGGCCCGCAAGCGCGCCGACTGGAGCGCTCCGGGCTCGGTCCGCCGGGGCCCGGTGGAGCGGAGGCACAAGGAGCCGAACCGCAAGGGGTGAGACCGTGGGGGAGCGAGACCGGCCGGTGGCGTGCGGACGTCAGGACCCCGTCCGGAAGGCGCGAGGTGGCGGGGGCCGGGCGTGGTCAGCACCCTGACCACGCCCGCGTAGACTGGTGGGCTGTCGTCCGGCCGCAGGCCCGACCGTTTTCCCCCTTTCTCCCTGGAGCCTCCCCTCATGCAGAACGAACCCACGTCGTCGCTGGTCGGGGAGGAGTACGAGGTCGAGGTCGGGCCCGTCGCACACGGCGGCCACTGCATCGCCCGCACCGACGGGAACCAGGTGCTCTTCGTACGCCACACGCTCCCCGGCGAGAAGATCATCGCCAGGGTCACCGACGGCGACACGGACTCCCGCTTCCTGCGGGCCGACGCCGTACGGATCATCGAGCCGTCCAAGGACCGCGTCGAGGCGCCCTGCCCGTACGCCGGCCCCGGCATGTGCGGCGGCTGCGACTGGCAGCACGCCAAGCCGGGTGCGCAGCGCCGCCTCAAGGGCGAGGTCATCGCCGAGCAACTCCTGCGGCTGGCGGGCCTGACCCCCGAGGAGGCCGGCTGGGACGGCACGGTCATGCCGGCCGAGGGCGACAAGCTTCCCGCGGGCGAGGTGCCGGCCTGGCGCACCCGTGTCCAGTACGCCGTCGACGCCGACGGCCGCGCGGGCCTGCGCAAGCACCGCTCGCACGATGTCCAGCCGATCGACCGCTGCCTGATCGCCGCGCCGGGCGTCTCGGAGCTCGGCGTCGAGAAGCGCGAGTGGCCCCAGATCGCCGGGGTGGAGGCCATCACCGCCACCGGCTCGAACGACCGCCAGGTCATCCTCACCCCGAAGCCCGGCGGCCGGCTCCCCCTGGTCGAACTCGACAAGCCGGTCTCCGTGCTCCGCGTCGACGAGAAGGACGGCGGCGTCCACCGCGTCCACGGCCGCGCCTTCGTCCGCGAGCGCGCCGACGACCGCACCTACCGCGTCGGCTCGGGCGGCTTCTGGCAGGTCCACCCGCAGGCGGCCAACACCCTGGTCCGCGCGGTCATGCAGGGCCTGCTGCCCCGCAAGAACGACACCGCCCTCGACCTCTACTGCGGCGTCGGCCTGTTCGCCGGCGCCATCGGCCAGCGCCTCGGCGAGAAGGGCGCGGTCCTCGGCATCGAGTCCGGCAAGCGCGCGGTCGAGGACGCCCGCCACAACCTGAAGGACCTGGACCGGGTCCGCATCGAACACGGCAAGGTCGACCAGGTCCTGCCCCGCACCGGCATCACGGAGTGCGACCTGATCGTCCTGGACCCGCCGCGCGCGGGCGCGGGCAAGCAGGTCGTCAAGCACCTGTCGGGGCTGGGCGCACGCAAGATCGCCTACGTGGCCTGCGACCCGGCGGCGCTGGCACGGGACCTGGCGTACTTCCGGGACGGGGGGTACAAGGTGCGGACGCTGCGGGCGTTCGACCTGTTCCCGATGACGCATCATGTGGAGTGCGTGGCGATCCTTGAGCCTGCTGGCAAGGGTGCCTGACCTGCGGTTTTGTGATCCGGGTGAGATGCTCGACCTGTTTCCTTCCGTGGAGCGGGTCGAGTGCCCGGCCTGACTCTCGAAGCCTCCTGAACTGCGAATTCATCACGGAGTCGCTTGCGTCCGCGACGTCCTCAAGGTCTCGTTCGGAGATTCTTGACGCTCGTATGACGCTCGAATCGGGAGTCCCAACCTCAAGGACCTCTCCGGCTGCGGCCGGGCGGGCCGGGCCCTCGGCATGGAGGGTGAGGATCTCCTCCCGGCGGCGGCGTGAGCTGGCATCCTGGTCCCCGGATTCCTGGAGCCCAGTGCGAGCCAGCCCAAGCGGCAGGGCGTGGCGCCGATCCGAGGTCGTGCTTTCATCCGGCCGTCCGGCCAGCAGGCGTGGCGTTCGGTTGACCGGATGGTCGGCCTCGAATCCAGGCCCAGGGCATTATGGACTTGGGCGGGACAAACCTCAGTTGGGCCACGCCACCATGGGTTCTCCTTGTGGCCAGCTCCATTGGTCCTGTGGTGCGGTGTGTCCGCGTGGTAGAAACCTGATGCTGTTCCCGCGCTCTTGATACTTCCACCGACCAGTTGCCCTCGGACGTTTGGAGACCTCAGCTGTGCCATCCACTCTGTATCGCGACACCGGTTACACGCTCCGGCACCTGATCGAGAACATCGAAGGTGGCCGTATCGGACTCCCCGACATCCAACGCCCGTTCGTCTGGTCCGCGGCGAAGACCCGCGATCTCTTCGACTCGATGTATCGGGGCTACCCGATCGGCACCCTGATGTTCTGGGAGACCGGCGCTGAGGTGGGGACGCGGCAGATCGGAACGGAAGTGAGCGATCGAGCACCGCAGCTGTTGGTCGTCGACGGGCAGCAGCGACTCACCGCCCTGTTCGCCGTCCTCACCGGGCGCAAGATCGTCACCAAGTCATTCGACGAGATCAACGTTCGCATCGCGTTCCACCCGGAGGACCAGACATTCGAGGTCACTGACGCAGCGATCGAGCGTGATGCCCACTTCATTCCGGACATCACCGCGCTCTGGGCCCAAGGCGGTTACAAGCCCACCGTCCGTCGCTTCTTCCAACGGCTCGAAGAGGCCAGCGGACAGTCGTTGTCGGAGGCTGCCAAAGATGAGCTCGAAGAACGCATAGATGGAGTCCGAGACCTGCACGACTTTCTCTTCCAGGTTGTGGAGCTGGGTGCTTCGGCCGACGAGGAGCAGGTCGCCGACATCTTCGTACGCATCAACTCCGAAGGCGTGAAGCTCAATCAGTCCGACTTCATCCTCACTCTGATGTCAGTGCATTGGGAGGAGGGGCGCCGCCAGCTCGAAGAATTCAGCCGCGGCGCGGTGATCTCAGGGCTCCCCGATCCGAGCCCTCGGAACGCCTTTCTGGACCCGAGTCCGGACCAACTGCTGCGCGTAGCGGTCGCTTTCGCTTTCCGGCGCGCCCGGCTGCAGCACGTCTACAGTGTCCTGCGGGGAAAGGACCTCGGAACCGGAAAGGTCACCGCCGCGCGACGGCAGGAGCAGTTCGATCGGCTCGCCCGAGCACACACGAAGGTCCTGGACCTGACCAGCTGGCACGAGTTCTTCCAGTGCGTCAGGATGGCCGGCTTCCGCAGCCGCAAGATGATCACCTCGGACAACGCCCTGCTGTACAGCTACACGATCTGGCTGATTGGACGCCACGATTTCGGGCTGACGGCCGATGAACTCCGTCCCCTGATCGGACGGTGGTTCTTCATGGCGCACACCACCGGCCGGTACTCCAACTCGCCGGAGTCGCAGATGGAGTCCGACCTGGGGCGCATCGGCAGTCTGCCGCCAGGTGATGGCCGAGCCTTCGCTGCGGAACTCGACCGGATCATCGCAGCGAACTTCACTGGCGACTACTGGGACATCTCTCTGCCGAACCGGTTGGACACGTCCTCGTCGCGTTCACCGGTGCTGTTCGCCTACCAGGCTGCGCTCGACATCCTCGACGCCGAAATGCTCCTCGGCGACCAACGGATCCGTGATCTGCTGGACCCCTCAGCCAAACCCGTCAAGGCCGTCGGCCGGGACAACCTGTTCCACGGCAAGGTGCTCGCCGGACTGGGTATTACCGACCGACGCCAAGTCAATGCCATCGCGAACATGGCGTATGTGACGTGGCCGGCGGACGAGCTGTCCAACAGCGACGCACCACATGACTACTGGCCGAGAATCACGGACGCTATGGACCCGAAGGTGCTCGAGCGGCAGGTACGGTGGCACGCGCTCCCGGTCGGCTGGGAACAGCTCGACTATTTCACCTTCCTGGAGCGGCGGCGTCAGCTGATCGCCAAGGTTGTGCGGGAAGCGTTCGAAACCCTCAGAGGGAAACGCCCTGCGTACGTCCCGACCACCCCGGCCGACATGATCGCCGCCGGCGAATCCCAGGGCACCGAGTTCAAGGCCAGCGCGCGCTGGAACGTGCACACCCGGCAGGCCGACAAGTCTCTGCGGCACAACATCGTCAAGGCCGTCTGCGGCTTCCTGAACGGCGAGGGCGGAAACCTGTATATCGGCGTCGCCGACGACGGGACCGTCCTCGGTATCGAGAACGACCTCACCACTCTGGAGTCGCAGGCCAGCGTCGACGGATACGAGCTCTTCGTGCGCCAACTCATCGACAGCAGCCTGTCGACCCCGACAGCCACCACCGTCCGCGTCGGCTTCCCTGAAATCGCCGGCAACGTCGTCTGTCAGATCAGTGTCGCCGCGGCAGGTATGCCGGTGTTCGCCAAGCCCGCCAAGGGCGGCAACGGCGCCACCGACTTCTGGGTCCGGGTCGGCAACGCCACGAAACAACTCCACGGTGATGACCTCCTGCGCTACAAGGAGGATCACTGGGGATGAGCATCCTCATGGTCGGCCCTTTGACAGGGAGGGGATGACCTCGGGCCTGGAGACGGTTACGTCGCCCCGCATACCGGCGTCAACCGGACAATCACTCTGGTTCCTGTCCAGGAGCACCGCCGCCACGGCACAATAGCGAGTGATGACCAGCACCACCGCTCCAGGCCCCGGGCCGGACGGGTTCAGCCCCTTCGCCCACCTCACCGTGCAGAACACCGCCCTCTACCGGCAGGTGATGCGGGCGTTCGTCATGGCCAAAGAACACTTCGCCGTGCATCTGCGTCCCGAGGACGTGTACGCCGCACTGCCCGGGGAGGTGCGGCCGGGCGAGCTCGACGGGGTCGTCAAAGCACTGGACAAGCTCGTCGAGTGGGGGAACCTGCGGGCCGACCCCGACACCGGGCGGGTCAGCGCCGTCGAGGACTTCTACCGCAAACGCTTCATCTACCAGCTGACCCGGGCCGGGGAGGCTGCCGAGGAAGCCCTGGCCGCCTACGACGAGGCGCTCGGGCGGCGCGGCGCCCTTCAGGCCATCGCTCTGCACGACATCGTCACGCAGCTGCGGGCCCTCCTCGTGCTCACCGCCGACGAGCAGCCGGACCCCGGCAAGACGTACCTCGCGTTCGACGCGCTCGCGAGCCGGTTCGCCGCTCTCGCCGACAACGCGCGTGCGTTCATGAGTTCGTTGCAGCGCACCATCGACCTGCACGAGGTGGAGGAAGCTGTCTTCCTCGCGTACAAGGACCGCCTCATCCAATACCTGGAGCGCTTCATCCAGGACCTGATCACCCTGGGCGGACGCATCGCACAGCTCATCCTGGAGCTGGAGGATTCGGGCCGGATCCAGGTCCTGCTCAGGGCCGCCGCGGGGCGGGAGGCGACCGACGCCGCTCCCGAGGACGCGGAGCCCGCCGCGCGGAAGGCATACGCCCACTGGGCCGGTCGCTGGGACGGGCTCGCGGTGTGGTTCCTCAGCCGGGACGGCCGCGAGTCGCAGGCCAGACTGCTGCGTGGTCGCGCGCTGGGGGCCATTCCGCAGATGCTGGCCGTCGTCCGGGTGCTGGGGGAGCGCCGGGCCGGCCGGTCGGACCGGTCCGCCGATTTCCGCACCCTCGCCCGCTGGTTCGCCGAGGCCCCCGACGACGCGTCGCGGCACCAGCTGTGGCGGGCCGCCTTCGGCCTCCACCCCGCCCGGCACCTCACGGCCGACGCGGACACCCTGGCCGCCCGCCTGGCTGCACCGGTGCCCACCGCGACTCCCTGGGCCGCCGCGGAGCCGCTGCGGATCAGCCCCCAGCTGCGCCGTACCGGCAGTTACGAGCGACGGGGCAAGCCCCGCAAGGTCGAGGACCGCCAGGAGCGTCGTCGTCACCTCGCCGAGGTGGCGGCCAAGCAGGTGGCCGAGACCGCCGCTGCCCGGGACCGCCTCGTCACCGACGGAGCGGTCAGACTCTCCGAACTCGGCGAGCTCGACCCGGTGTCCTTCGGCCTCTTCCTCCAACTGCTCGGCGACGCACTGGCCACCTGGCGGCCCGGCATGCGGCACACCGTGGCCACCAGCAACGACGGCTCGATGGAGATCAGGCTGAGCGCCCTGGCGGAGGGGCCGCCGACGGAGATCCGTACGCCGTCGGGGACGTTCCACGGGCCCGATCATCTCATCGAGATTGTCGATCTGACCGACGACAGGTCGTTGCACGGAGGAAGCGGACGATGACCACGCCACCGGCTCCGGCCGAAGTGCTTGAAGGACAGCGTGCCGCTGAGCTCCGCAAGGCCGCCCGCGCCCTGCTCAAACAGCCGCTCCTGCTCGCCCACGGCCAGCACGCGGACGCGTTCCGGCTGGTGCGGCGGCACGCCGCCGAACTGCGCGAGTGGTTCGACCGCAACACCGGCTGGCCACTGCACGTGGACGCCGAGACCGCCCGGCTGCGCAAGATCCCCGGCGTGCTCCACGACTCCACGCATCCCGCACGCGAGGCGACCCGCGCCGCAGCCCCCTTCACCCGTCGCCGCTATGTCCTGCTCTGTCTGGCCCTGGCAGCCCTGGAGCGCGGCGAGTCCCAGATCGCCCTCGGCCGTCTCGCCGACCAGGTCGTCCTCGATGCCACCGACCCCGGGCTGGTCGCGTCGGGCATCCACTTCACCCTCGACCGCAGGGACGAGCGCCTCGACCTCGCGGCCGTCGTGCGGCTCTTGCTCGGTCTCGGCGTGCTGCGCCGGGTCGCCGGGGACGAGGACGCGTACGTGAACGGAGCGGGCGACGTGCTCTACGACGTCGAACGTCGGGTACTGGCAGGGCTCCTCGCCACACGTCGTGGGCCCTCCACCGTGCAGGCCGAGGCCACCGCCGACCGGCTGGCGCAGCTCGTCGCCGAAACCGCCCTCGACAGCGAGGAGCTGCGCTTCCGCGCGATGCGGCACGCACTCACCCGCCGACTCCTGGACGACCCGGTGCTCTACTACGACGAGCTGAGCGACGCCGAACTCGGCTACCTCACGAGGCAGCGGGGGTTCCTCACGGCCAGGGTGGCCGAACTGACCGGTCTGGTCCCGGAGATCCGCGCTGAAGGCATCGCCATGGTCGACCCCGAAGACGACCTCACCGACGTACGGATGCCCGAGCAGGGCACCCACGGCCACATCACCCTGCTGCTGGCCGAGTACCTGGCGCGGGCGGCCGGGCCCGTCACCACCCACCAGCTCACCCAGCGGGTGCGGGAACTCGCCCTCGTACACGGCACGTTCTGGTCCAAGGCCGCGAGGGAAGCAGGTACGGAGGCCGAGCTAGTCGAGCAGGCCGTCGCCCGGCTCGCCGCCCTCGGCCTGGTCTCCCGGACCGCCGACGGAGCCGAACCCCGCCCCGCGCTGGCCCGATACGCGGTCGGTGAACCCGTCGTCCTCGAACCAGGAACACCACCCGCAGGCACACCCGGCAGCGCGCGCACGCCGGCACAGCGAAAGGCCGGTCAGGCGTGACCACCCCGCTCCCCGAACCCCTCCGCACCCGCTGGCAGCCCCTGCGGATCGGGCTCGTCGACCTCTTCCACTACGACGTGGAGGAGTTCCACTTCCGCGACGGACGCCTGCTGCTGCGTGGCAACAACGGCACCGGCAAGTCCAAGGTGCTCGCCCTCACCCTGCCCTTCCTGCTCGACGGCGACCTGAGCCCGCGAAGGGTGGAGCCGGACGGGGACCCCGGGAAGCGGATGGAGTGGAACCTCCTCCTCGGCGGCGAGCACCCGCACAGCGAGCGCCTCGGCTACACCTGGATCGAGTTCGGCAGACACGACGCGAGCACAGGGGAGAGCCACTTCCGTACGCTGCTCTGCGGGCTGAAGGCGGTGAGCGGACGCGGGATCGCCCGGCACTGGTACGCGGTCACCGACCTGCGCGTCCAGCACGTACCCGGCACACCCGTGGAGGGCTGCCTCAGCCTGGTCGACGCCACCGGCACGGCTCTGACCAGAGACCGTCTCGTCGAAGCCGTCGCCGACCACGGCATGGTGTACGACCAGGCGAAGACCTACCGCAGAGCCGTGGACGAGGCCCTCTTCGGGCTCGGCGAGCAGCGGTACGGCGCCCTGGTCGACCTGCTCGTCCAGCTGCGCCAGCCCCAGTTGTCCAAGCGCCCCAACGAGGCAGCCCTCTCCCGCGCCCTCACCGAGGCGCTGCCACCGGTGGACCAGGCCGTGATCGCCGACGTGGCCGAGGCGTTCCGGTCACTCGACGAGGAGAAGACCGAACTGGCGGCGGCCTCCGCGGCGGAGCATGCCGCCGCCGGCTTCCTGGAGCACTACCGGCGCTACGCACGCGTCGCCACCCGCCGCCGCGCCCGGCTGCCACGCGCCGAGCACTCCCGCTATGAGCAACGCCAACGCGACCTCGCAGAGGCGCAGGCCCAGCAGGCCGGGGCCGAGGAGGAGCGGCAGGCGGCAGCCGACCTCATCGCGAGGCTGGAGGAGCAGCGGAACCGGCTCCGCGCCCAGGACGCGGCCCTGCGGGAGAGCCCCGAGATGCGCAGCGCCAGAAATCTGGAGCAGGCGCACTACGAGGTGGAGCGCACGGCGCGTGCGGCCGAGCGCGCGGACAGCGACCGGGACCAGGCGGCGCGGCTGCACGCCAAGGGCCTCCAGCGGCTCGGCGCCGCCGAGAACCGGCTGCGGGCCGCCGACGGGCACGCCCGGAACACCTACCGGAAGGCGGCAGAGGCCGCGGCGACCGCCCGGGTCGTCCTCCCGGCGGACGACCTGCCGGACGACGGACGCGCCCCGAGCGAACTGCGCGGCGCCGTCGAGGAGTCCGTGGAACGGGGTCGCCGTGCGCTCGCCCACGTGACGGACCTCGCCCGGACCGCAGCGCGCACCTCGGAGGAACGGCGCACGCGTGCCGTCCGGCTGGACGAAGCCGACGCCGACCGGTCCGCGGCCGCTGAGGAGCTCGGCCGGGCGGAGGAGGACGCGGTGCGCGCGGGCCGGGCGCTGCTGGACGAGGTTCGCACTCGCGCCCGTGGCTGGACCGAGCTCGCCTACGCGGACGAGCCCGGTCTGTTGGACGAACTCCAGGAGTGGGTGGGCCGTCTCCACGGCCCGTACCCGGCACGGGCCGAGGCCGCGCGCGCCCACAGCTCCGCGTCCGCGCGGCTGGCCGAGCAGGCCGCCGCCGCAGGCCGGCGCCGTGCCGAACTCACCGGGGCGGCCGACGGGCTGCGGCAGGAACTCGCCGCGCTGGAGGCCGGCGGGCGACGCCCGCCGCAACCGCCGCACACCCGCACCCCCGGCCTGCGCGAGCGTCTGACGGGCGCCCCACTGTGGCGGCTGGTGGACTTCGAGAACGGGCTCTCCGCAGCGGAACAGGCCGGTCTCGAGGCCGCCTTGGAGGCGTCCGGGATGCTCGACGCCTGGGTGCTGCCCAGCGGTACGGTTCTCACCGCGCACAGCCACGAGGTGCTGCTCGCCCCGGCAGGGGCTCCGGTGCGAGGTCCGTCGCTCGCGCACCTGCTGCGCCCGGCCGTGGACCAGGGGGACGCGGGGGCCGCGGCTGTGGGCGAGGCGACCGTGGCCCGGGTGCTTGCCGCGATCGGCACCGGGCCGGAGGACGAAGCCGGAACCTGGGCCACCATCGACGGGCGCTTCCGGGTCGGCGCGCTGACCGGCCGGTGGGCCAAGGCCACCGCCGCGTACATCGGCGAGGGTGCGCGGGAGGCGGCCAGACGAGCCCGTATCGAGACGATCCACGGTGAACTCGTCGCTCTCCAGGGCGAGTTGTCGACGCTCGCGGAACTGGCCGGCGCGGTGGCCGCCCGCCGCGAGGTGCTGGACGCGGAGGTGGCGGACGTACCGGACGAGACCGCCCTCACCCGCGCGCACGCCCGCGTAGCCGCTGCCGCGGAATCCCTGCGCCGGACCGGTGAACGGCAGGAGGAGCGAGCCGCCGCCCTTCTGGAGGCGACCGGCCGGAGCAAGGCGGCGGCGGAAGAACTCGCCCGGACCGCAGAGGACTTGAGGATGCCGTCCGACGAGGACGGGCTGACGGCGGTACGTGACGCACTCGGCGCCCTGGCCGAGGTGCTGGCAGCCCTCTGGCCCGCCCTGCGCGAACGCGGTGAGGCCGGCGGCCAGGTCGCCGACGAGCGTGCCGACGCCGGGCAGGCCGCCGAGCGTGCCGCAGAGCTCGCGGAGCGCGCGAAGGACGCGGAGAACGAGGCGGCGGCGGCCGACGAACGCTTCAGCACCCTGCGTTCCACGGTGGGCGCCGCCGTCGACGAGCTCCAGCGCCTGCTGGCGCGGACCGCGGAGGCGTCGCGCACCTGCGAGAGCGAGCAGCAGACCGCCCACCGGCGTCATGCCGAGGCCGACCGGGCCGCGAGCAGGGCCGAAGGCCGTATCGAGCAGTTGCACGAGGGGCTGGCGGAGACGGCCGAGGCGCGTACGGAGGCGATTGCCGCACTCCAGCGGTTCACCGCCACCGGACTGATGGCCGTGGCGGTGCCAGACATGGAGGTGCCCGCTGCGGAAGGCGGAGCATGGGCCGCGACCCCCGCAATCACGCTGGCTCGCGCCATCGACGCGGAACTGTCCTCCACCGACGACTCCGACAGCGCCTGGGAACGGGTGCAGCGCCGGCTCAGCGAGGAGTTCAAGACCCTCCAGGACACCCTGTCCCGGCACGGACATCGGGCGTCCGCCCGGATGGTGGAGGACGGCATGGTCGTCGACATCACGTATCAGGGCCGCGAACGAGCCGTACCGGACCTGGCCGCGGCCCTGGCCGTCGAGGTCGGTGAACTGTCCCGCATCCTGTCCGCACGCGAGCGGGAGATCCTGGAGACCCACCTGGTCACGGAGGTCGCGGGGACGCTCCAGGAACTGATCGGCGCCGCAGAGCGGCAGGTGCGGGACATGAACGTCGAACTGGAGGAGCGGCCGACCTCCACCGGCATGCGGCTGAGGCTGGTGTGGCGGGCATCCCGTAAGGCCCCCGCCGGGCTCGCCCCGGCCAGGGAGCGGCTGCGCCGGTCGGCCGATGTCTGGACCGCCGAGGACCGCGCGGCCGTGGGCGAGTTCCTCCAGGAGCAGATCGCCCGCCAGCACACCGACGACGCCTCGGGCAGCTGGCTGGACCACCTCACTGCCGCACTCGACTACCGGACCTGGCACGAGTTCGGCGTCGAGCGGCACCAGCAGGGCCGCTGGATCCCGGCCACGGGACCCGCCTCCGGCGGCGAGCGGGTGCTCGCCGTGTCGGTGCCACTGTTCGCCGCCGCGTCCTCCCACTACGCGAGTGCGGGCAGCCCGTACGCACCGCGCCTGGTCACCCTCGACGAGGCGTTCGCCGGAGTGGACGACGACTCCCGCGCCAAGTGCCTGGGCCTGCTGCACGCGTTCGACCTCGACGTCGTGATGACGAGCGAGCGCGAGTGGGCGTGTTACCCGCAGGTGCCCGGCATCGCCATCGCCCAGCTGTCGAGGATCGATGAGGTCGCGGCGGTGCTCGTCACCCGGTGGGAGTGGGACGGCACGCGGAGGCGGCGCGGTGCGGAGCCGGCGGGACCCGGCTACGCGGTGCCCGCACCCCGCACCGAGGCGGCCGACGCGTCGGAGCCGCTGTGGAAGTGACGCCCGGGACTGCGCCGACGGTCGATGACGTACGGCTGCGCAGACTCCTCGGCGCACCCGGCCTCAGCTGGCTGGTCGACCGTGCGCGCCGACGCCTGGAGCGCGGGCAACCGCTCACCGGCCCGGTGTCGCTGAGAGCGCCCTCGTCCGACCAACGGATGGCGGCGGAAAGGCTGTTGGGTCGTGCACCGGGTGGCGGGCGGTCCTTGTCCGTGCGCCTCGAAGCGGTGGACGACCTGCTGCGCCGTTCCGGCATCAGCCCGGCGGGACTGACCGCGGCCGTGGTGGCACTCACCGGCCCGGTCACCCTCCTCGGCCCGGCGCGCGCCGAGGAGGAGCGGGCCTGGGCACAGGCGTACGCCCCGCTCGACGCCTTGGCCGACGAGTTCCCCGCCCTCGGACCCTGGACCGAACGGCTTCGCGGCGACGGCCTCGTACGACGCCTCGCCGGTACACCCACCGCAGCCGCCGACCTGCTCGGCCAGGTGGCCACTGTCGTGAGAGCCCTCCCGGCGGAGCCGGCGATGTCGCTCCCCGCGTTCGCCTCCCGGCTCCTGGGCAGCGCCCACGCCCTGGACGACGGGACCCCGCTCTGCACGCTCACCCTCTCCGGCGTCCGGGCGCTGACCGGGCTCCCCGACACGGGTGGCGTGCAGGGGCGGCGCGAGGCGTGGACATCGGTGGGCCTGCTGCGTGACGAGCTGTCCTCGACCGTGCTCGCGCTGAATCTGCGGGGCACTCCGGCCCTGGACTGGATGGCCGATGCGGGCGAGCCCGCCGTACTGACCCTGCGGCAGCTGACCCGGCAGCCGCCCCGCTCGGCGCCGCCGACGGTCCGGATCTGCGAGAACCCGGCGGTGCTCGCCGCAGCCGCCGACACGTACGGCACCGGGTGCGCGCCGCTGGTCTGTCTCCAGGGCCAGCCGTCCGCCGCCGCCCTCGTCCTCCTGAGCCATCTCCACGCGCACGGCAGCCGCTTCCGCTACCACGGCGACTTCGACTGGGGCGGCCTGCGGATCGCCGGCGCCCTGCTGCGTCGGGTCCCCTGGACCCCGTGGCGCTACACCGCGGCGGATTACCGCACCGCCGTGTGCAACCTGCCATCCGGCCCGCCCCTGACGGGGGTGCGGGCAGAAGCCCCGTGGGACCCGGATCTGCCGGACGCGTTGCAGGAGGCGGGGGTGCGGGTGGAGGAGGAGGCGGTGTTGGGGGATCTGCTGTCCGACCTAGGGTGAGATGAGGGGACGGGCCCGGCCCCGCCACATCCGGAAGCGGCCGCGACGACGTCCGCGTCCGACGGCACGAACCGACCCGCACCCTCGACGCCACGGTTCCCGACCGTGCTGCTACGCGGGAGGCACGCACCCGTTGCATGCCCCCTGCATCACGGGGCGTCTTCTTCAGCCCGGTCGGTGTGTGGGGAGCTCCGTATGTCGCCAACACCGAGGCCGGTACGGCTGCGGGCGTTGGCCGTCGTCCGTGCCGTCGTCGCACTCGAACTCGCCGCCTGATCAAAATGGAACGGAACGCGGCGGCATCTCCTTTAGCCAAAACAGCAGATGCCGCCGCGTTCATTTTCAGGGAAGGAACTCCCAGGACGGGCCATCAGGCGCGCGGTCGCGAGAGCACAACGTTACGTCCTGCCCTTTGAGATAATCCAGCAGCCATTCGCTGAACGTCACCTCGTAAAGGGTCCAGGCCGGACTGTCGAACTCCTGGACGACGACGCGCCAGGGCGGCGAAGAGTCATCGGGAACGCGAAGGAATATCGCTTCTCCGGTTGTTGCCGTCGCCACCGGGATCAGCTCACCGGGCTTCGTCCCTGCCGGACTGGGCAGGAATTCTGCCATGTCCTCCTCGCGCCAGAGCTCGAGATTCTCCCTGATGAATCTTCCGAGGTCGTGCAGTAGATGGCTGGCGGGGTGCTTGAGATACAGCTGTCCATTGATCTCGATCGAACCGTAGGCGTTCACGATCTCGCGAAAGTCGGCCGGGAATTCGGCACCGATTTCCCGCTCCAGTTCGATCCATGGTGCTGGATCCGACCAGTTGAACCGCGGTTCACCCAAAAGGGCTTGGATTTCTGAAAGCGTTGCCACCACTAGACCCCTTCTAGCGCGTCGAACCGAGCCCGGTCCTGGAGTTGATCACAGTACAGGACAAAGAGTGCACGATTCCACCGCCTCCGTATTCGGTCATTCCCATCTGAACGGTCGTGGAAACGGCCGAACGAGGGTCTCCGCATAAGGTAGTGATCTGCATGATCAGGTTGCCCCTATTCAACGCCGTCCACCCGAAACGTTCCCACGTTGCCGACCTCGTCGTACTCGAGCTTGGCCGTACGGTCGGTGATGTTCCGGAGCCGTCCTGGAGTACGGGACTGCTGTTCCTCGCCCTCCGAGGTCAGGAACAGGGTGCGTTCCTGCGGCCCGGCGGTCGTCTCATCCTTCAGCCTGACCGCGCGCCCTTGTTGTTGGTGGGCGTCTTGCCCCAGCCCTGGGTGAGGGAGGTGGCGCCCCATCAGTGGCGGCCGACCTCCTCGACCTGCGCGACGGTGCCGGAGAAGTCCCCGCCCAGGCAGCGGTCGGTGTACGTGTACGACGTCACCTGTGGCGAGGCGACCGAGGGCGACGCGCCGACCGATACCGTGTTGACCAACTCACGTGGATGGTAGGTGTACTTGGAGTACTGATCCGGGTGGCTGACGGTCCTCAATTATTCGTCGGCACCGTACATGTACGAGGGGTGGTCGACGCAGGTCAGAAGGCCACAGCGTCAAGCGGGCGTGTGAGCTGATGAAGGTCTCCCGGACCGCCTTCTGTGCCCGTCGCTCCGGTCTGCCCGGCCCTCGCGCGGTGCGGGATGCCGAGCTGACCAAGCAGATCACCCAGGTTCATGCGGGATCACGCGGAACCTACGGGGCCCCACGCGTGCATGCCGTGCTCATGCGCGAGGGTGCCGGGTGCGGCCGTCGTCGTGTCGCACGACTGATGCGGGCCGTTGGGCTGCAAGGCCGGCACTCCAGACGACGGCACTCCGTGATCTTCCATGCGGACAGAGACTGCCAATACACCAGCCAGCAATTCGCCGCCCTGGCAGCCCGGTTCGAGGTCCGGCTGTCGGTCGGCCGCACCGGCCAGTGCTGGGACAACGCGCTCGCCGAGTCGTTCTTCCCAACCATCGAACGCGAACTGCTCGGCACCTCCGCCCGGCCCAGCCGGGCCGCAGCCCGCACCGCGATCTTCGACTTCATCGAAGGCTGGTACAACTCGCACCGACTGCACAGCAGCCTCGGCTACCTCAGCCCCGCCGAGTACGAGACCGCACTCACGGCCTGACCACCACACCAATGGTGTCCGTCAAAGCGGAGCAAGCTCACAGATCGTGTCGTCGAGCATGTCGGTCCAGCGGATGCGGGCAGGGTAAGCCCGCGGTCGGTGCGGGGCACGGCAGAGGAGCCCTTGGGGGCAGGCCCGACGTCCGTCCTCGGAGCATAAGCGCTTTGCGCCATGCGGCGTTGAAGTGGCGTGAACAGATGTTGCCTATCCCGCCACGCCATGCGCACTGTGGAAGTGCGGGAGCGCTCCCACACCCGTAACCCTGTCGGCTTCTCCGGCTCCCCCGCGGAAGGAAGAGACCATGAATTGTCATGTACGCAACAGCTCGAAGTGGCGCACTTTAACGCTCGTCCTGAGCACCGTCGCAGCGGTGCTCCTCAGCATGACCACATGGAGCGGCACAGCCACGGCTCACGGGTCGGTCGTCGACCCGGCGTCACGCGCCTACGGCTGCTGGCAGCGCTGGGGCAGCGATTTCCAGAACCCGGCCATGGCACAGCAGGACCCGATGTGCTGGCAGGCGTGGCAGGCCAACCCGAACGCCATGTGGAACTGGAACGGTCTGTACCGCAACGGTTCCGGAGGCAACTTCCAGGCGGTCGTACCGGACGGCCAGCTGTGCAGCGGCGGCCGGACCGAGGGCGGTCGCTACAACGCGCTGGACACCGTGGGCGCGTGGAAGACCGCGAACATCACCGATGACTTCACCGTCGAGCTGTACGACCAGGCCAGCCACGGCGCGGACTACTTCAAGGTCTACGTCAGCCGACAAGGCTTCGACCCCACCACCCAGGCGCTGCGCTGGAGTGACCTCGAACTGGTCGCGCAGACCGGAAGGTACGGGCCCAGCCAGAACTACTCGATCCCCGTGAGCACGTCCGGCTACACCGGTCACCATGTCGTCTACACGATCTGGCAGGCATCGCACATGGACCAGACGTACTTCCTGTGCAGCGATGTGAACTTCGACTGACCTCACCGCTCACCGGGTGATCCCGCCGGACGTCACATGCCCGGCGGGGCTCCCGTGTCCCGACGCCCCCTCGTGTACCGACGCCACCGCCGTGCAGGCGTCCTCGACTCCGGAGCCGACATGTCGCGACACCGCTGGGCCGGGCAGCTCCTGCTGACCCTCCTGTTGACCACTCTCACCGCATTGCCCGCCGCCGCCCGGTCCCTCGCGGACGCCCCTCCGGTGAAGGCGACCACCACACCGACCGACGCGGCGACAAACGCCTCCTCCGCCCCTCTTCCGTCGCTCCGCGCGAGCACTACCCAGGTCGCTTCCGGACTGAGACGGCCGACCGCCGTCGTCGCACCCGATGACGGCACTGATCGCTTGTTCATCACCGAGAAGTCCGGAACCGTACGTGCCTATCACCCCCGTACCGGCCTGACTCCGGAGCCGCTCGTCGACATCACGTCGGCCGTGGACGAATCGGGCAACGAGCGCGGTCTGCTCGGCATCGCCGTTCCGCCCGACTTCGACGACAGCCGCAGCGTGTACCTGGCGTACACGGCACTGCCCGACGGTGCGGTCACCGTCGCCCGCTACCGGCTCGACGATTCCCGCCTGGAGGTCCTGCTCTCCCAGCCACACTCCGAGTTCAGCAACCACAACGGCGGCCAGCTGGCGTTCGGCCCGGACGGTCACCTGTACTGGAGCATCGGTGACGGCGGCGGTTCCGCGGACCCCCTTCGCGCCGGGCAGCGACTGGACACCCTGCTGGGCAAGATCGTGCGCATCGACGTAAGCCGCAGCTGCGGCTCGCTCCCCTACTGCGTGCCCGAAGACAACCCCTTCGTGGACACCCCCGGCGCCCGCGACGAGATCTGGCTGTACGGGCTGCGCAACCCGTGGCGATTCTCCTTCGACAGCATCGACGGCTCGATGTGGATCGGCGACGTCGGCCAGGGCCGGTGGGAGGAGGTCGATCACATCAGGCCCGGACAGGGAGGTCTGAACCTCGGCTGGTCCTGCTACGAGGGCCTGGAGAAGTTCAGCGGGGGCGACTGCGACGCCGACGAAACGTACACCGCGCCGGTTTTCACCTACTCCCCGTACACCGGCGGCTGTTCGGTCATCGGCGGTCACGTCTACCGGGGCGACAAGCACGCCGACCTCGTGGGCGGCACGTACATCGCCACCGACTACTGCTCCTCCACCGTCTGGGCGCTGCGCCCCGATGGCGAAGGCGGCTACGAGCAGGCCGAGATAGGGGAGATGCCCACCCAGGTGACGGCGATCGGTACGACCGTCGACGGGGAGCTCTACGCGGTCAACGACCTGCCAGGCGGCCTGCACCGCATG
Organism: Streptomyces sp. NPDC091287; assembly: GCF_044768525.1. Taxonomy (NCBI): domain Bacteria; kingdom Bacillati; phylum Actinomycetota; class Actinomycetes; order Kitasatosporales; family Streptomycetaceae; genus Streptomyces; species Streptomyces sp. NPDC091287. The sequence goes on along the minus strand of NZ_JBIVUV010000003.1, from coordinate 335,445 downwards.
TCCTTCGCCCAGGAGGAACCCACCTGCCGAGTGCAGCCCACCGTGCTGGCATGGGGCACCGGTACGACGGTCGACCTGACGGTCACCAACACCGGCAGCACTCCGGTGAACGACTGGACACTGAAGTTCCCGCTGGCCCTCGGGCAGACCGTCACCTCCGACTGGAACACCGACCTCACCCAGGGAAGCAACACGATCACGGCCGCCAACACCTCGTACAACGCCACGATCGCTCCCGGCGCGAGCATCACCCTCGGCTATCTCGCCGCCCATACCGGCGACTCGTCCCCACCGCCGCGCTTCACGCTCAACGGGGACGCCTGTACGGTCGGCCGCTGAGAGCAGCTGCTGCGGCGTTCGCGATCTGCACGTGCGCCCTCGGCCTGCCCACCGACGAACCCTCGATCCATGCCACCCGCTCCCGCCTGGAACGACTCGGGTGTGGAGGGGCCACGGCGCGGGTGTCGTGACCCGTCGGCGGGGCGGCACCGGCGCTACCGGATCACCCTCTTGTCGGCGGCCGTGGCCCGGGCTCCCGGGCCGCAGGCCCTTGGCAGCGCCGACCACGGCGTCATGATCGGCGCCGCCGACGGCGGGAGCTGGGAGATCGCGGCCGAGGAGTACGAGACCGCCCGCCGCCCCTACGTCTACCCGGGGACCTTCGACCAGGTCGTGGACGCCGCCCGCGCTGTCTTCACCACCTTCCGCGACGCCGTCGCGCCGTGGCGCTCGGCCGACACCCCGGCCGCCGGACTCGCCGCCCGTGTGCTGTGGTCCGCGACCGTCCGGCCGAAGGGCTTCGTGACCAGGACCCGCCACCTCGCCGAAGGGGCCGGCCCGGCCCGGCGACGCGTACGAGAAACTCTCCCGCCGGACGGAGTTCTGGCTCACCGCATGCCGCACCCCGGGCGCGACTCTGCCCCACTACGAGCACGGCAACGACAGCGGATGGGACAACGACACCACCTTCGATCCCGAGCGCGTCGTCGTCACCGCCGATCTCGCCGCGTTTCGTTTTCCGACTGCGCGCCCTGGCCGACTTGGCGCGGACGCACGACGAGCTCAGGCATCTGCCATGCGAGGACCGGGCTCGTGTCGTACGCGGACGAAGCGTCGGGGGCGTGTGTGCGCTCCGTCGAATCACGCGTGCGCGGCTCTGGCAGGGAAGCGACCGGACCAGAGTCACGACATGCCCCACCTTCCGGTCAACCCCGGTGACGTGCGGTGATGGGTGGTCGACGTTGCCAACGGCGACCTGATGTGCGACTTTGGAGTGGAGCCCGGGAATGGGGCTTCCGGACGAGGGGTGCCGTACCCGGTGTGCGACAAGACGGCCCGTACTGGAGGCCTTCATGTCGTGGATCATTCTTGCTCTCTCGGGCATTCTGGAAGCTGTGTGGGCTACGGCCCTGGGCAAGTCCGAGGGCTTCAGCCGGCTCACCCCGACCCTGGTTTTCGCCGTGGCCCTGACCGCGAGCATGGGCGGCTTGGCGTACGCGATGCGGGATCTGCCCGTCGGTACCGCGTATGCGGTGTGGGTGGGGATCGGTGCGGTGCTCACCGTTCTGTACGCCATGCTCACAGGCGGTGAGTCGGTGAGCGTACTGAAGGTTGTCTTCCTGGTACTGATCGTCGGCAGCGTGGTCGGCCTCAAGGCCGCCCACTGAGCCCACGCATGCCCGACTGTGCCCCACCTCGAACGAGGTGGGGCACAGTCGCGTAAGGAAGCGGGTCGCGGTTCGTCACGCTTCAGGGCGGAGTTCTACGCGTGCGTGCGAGGCCGCGGTCCCTGCCACGCCTGCGTCTGCGTTCAGCTCTGGTTGAGGGGGAGGGCCACGTCGGTGACCTGGTGGTTCTTGGGGAAGGAACCGATGCTCTGTGCTCGGCCGGTGAGGATGTTGACGTCGTGGAAGCGGTAGGCGCCGTTCACGCTGAGAGCCGCGAAGCCGTGGTTGGTCCGGTTCCGGTGGGAGAAGTAGATGTCGAATCCGGCGTTCGGACCGGCGTTGACCCCGAGGTTCCCGGTGGGGGCGAGGCTGCCGGCGTTGGCGGGCGACTGGAGCGAGACCCGGTCGTTCGTCGTGTCGATGTCGAACAGCGCCGTCGCGGTGTCCGCGTTGAGGTCGTTGTTCGTGTACGCGGCACCGGTCACGCCCTTGGCCGATGACGGGGGCGTCGTCGGGTTGGTCAGAGGACCGTCGACGGTGGTGGTGCGCGGGGCGGCCGGGTCGTCGATGTTGTGGCGCAGGTTCTGGCCGGTGTCGCTGATGACGCGCAGCCGGTTCGCCGCCGGGTTGAAGTCGACCCCGAAGAACGTGCCGGCCAGTGCCACGGTCAACTGGGAGACCTTGGCCGCCTTCGCGTTGCGGGTGTTCAGGGTGTAGATGCCGCCCTTGTCGCCGACCCCGTACAGCTTGGTGTTCTGCACCCGGAAGTCGATGCCGACCAGCTTGGTGTCCTTCTTGAGGCCGCTGACCTTGCCCAGCTGCCAGGGCCTGGAGGGATCCCCGGTGCGGAACTCCACCAGCCGCTGGCCGGTGGTCAGGCCGATGACCGCGAGGCCGTCGTCCGCGGCCCGTCGCTCATCGGCCTTCCGCGGCCCCGAAGCTTCCTGTGCGGTCCGGTCGGGCGACGGGCCGACCGCCCAGGCGCCTGCCGATGCCGGCACCACCGAGGACACCGCCGCGGTCAGGGCCACGGCGAGAACTGCTTTGCGCATCTGTGTCTCCTATGAGGTGTGATCCCGACCGTCGGGAGTCAAGAGCGACGAGAACACGTGCGCGTCGCCGTCGCGCGTCGCGCACGACCATCCAGCCGCGTCCGCACGAGTGAGCGCTCGCCCAGGGCCGCCGTAATGGAGCCCTTAGCCGAGGGTGATGCGCCGGAACCTCCTGAGCGCGAGCAGCATGAACGCGCCCGTGATCAGGCAGGCGCAGACCACGGCGTAGGGGAGCGCGTGCACGACCGGCCAGGTGTCGCTCGTCGGAAGGCCGGCCGGCGGCGGGTTGCCGAAGAGCTGCCGGACGGCGGTGGCCGTTGCGGAGACCGGGTTCCATTCCGCGATCGTCCGCAGCGGGCCGGGCATGGTGTGCGTGGAGACGAACGCCGAGGAGACGAACGTGACCGGGAAGAGCCAGATCAGCCCGGCGCTCTGCGCGACCTCGACGCTGCGGGCCATCAGCCCGATCGCCGCTCCCACCCAGGACATCGCGAAGGCGAAGAGAAGAATCAGGAGGTAGGCCAGGAGCGCGTCGCCCGGCGACGCGGAGATCCGCCAGCCCACCAGCAGCCCGCACAGCGAGGTGACGACCAGGGTCACCGTGCTCATCGTGAGGTCCGACAGGGTCCGGCCCAGGAGCACCGCCATGGCCGGCATCGGCAGGGAGCGGAAACGGTCGACGATGCCCTTGTCCATGTCGTTGGCCAGGCCCAGGGCGGTGAACGCCGCGTTGAAGGTGACGGCTTGGGCGAAGATGCCGCCCATCAGGAACGTGCGGTATTCGGCCCCGCCGAGGCTTCCGCCGAAGACGTAGGCGAGCAGGAGGACGAACATCACCGGCTGGACCAGGGCCGCGATGACCGATCCCGGTGTCCGGCGAAGGTTCAGCAGATTGCGCCAGGCCACGATGGAGGAGTCGCGGCCCAGTCGTTGAACCGCGGTCACCGGCCATCGCCTCCGGTCGCCGTGATGCCCGTCGAGGCCGTCGGAGAGACCGGAGGTCTGCCCGGCTCCAGGGGGCGGCCGGTGAGGGAGAGGAACACGTCGTCCAGGGTCGGCGGTGCCAGCTCCACGTCCCGGACGGCGATGCCGGCCAGCCGCAGGCAGCCCAGGGCGTACTCCAGGCTCTGCGCGCCGTGATCGGTGGCGACGGTCAGACGGCCGGTGCGCGGGTCGAGGTCGGGGAGGTGCTCTCCGAGCGTGGCCAGGATCTCGGCCGCGGTGACCCGGTGTCGCGCTTCGGCGACGGTCAGCGAGAGCCGCTCGCCGCCGACCCGCGCCTTGAGTTCGGCGGCCGAGCCGCGGGCGACCACGTGTCCGCCCTCGATAACGACGATGGCGTCGGCCAACTGGTCCGCCTCCTCCAGATACTGAGTGGTGAGCAGGACCGTCGTTCCCTCGGAGACCAGATCCCTGACGGCCTGCCAGGTGTCGGCCCGGCCCCGGGGGTCGAGGCCGGTCGTGGGCTCGTCCAGGACCACCACGGCCGGCCGCGCGACCAGCGCGCCGGCCAGGTCGAGCCGTCTGCGCATGCCTCCGGAGTACGTTCCGCTCGGCAGGTCCGCGGCGTCCTCCAGATCGAAGCTGCTCAGCAGTTGCCCCGCCCTGCGGCGGGCGGCATGACGGCCGAACCCGTAGAGCCGGGCGACGAGGTACAGGTTCTCCCGGCCGGTCAGCTTCTCGTCGACCGCGGCGTACTGGCCGGAAAGCCCGAGGTCGCGGCGTACGGCCTCCGGGTCGGCGAGGACGTCGTGGCCGGCCATCCAGGCCCGGCCGCTGTCCGGTCGCAACAGCGTCGACAGCACCCGCACCGTGGTGGTCTTTCCCGCGCCGTTCGGGCCGAGTACCCCCAGCACGGTGCCGGGGGCCGCTTCGAGGTCCACACCGGCCAGGGCCTGCTTCTTCCCGAATCGTTTGGTGAGCCCTTCGGCGCGTATCGCCGGGTGGGTCGGCGGGGCGGTCATGGGTGCCTCTCGTGGTGCGTGGGGTGGGGCGGGCGCGTGGGTCCGGCGTGACCGGGGAGAGGGGGCAGGAGAGGCAGGTCATGCCACCTTTACGCGGGCGCTCCTGGGGGTGATGTCGGTCCAGTTGACCTCCACGTACTCCAGGCAGGCCGCGTGCTCCGCCGGGCCGAACACCTCGTCCCAGCCGGCGGGCACCGTCGCGAACGAAGGCCACAGGGCGTGCTGTCCCTCGTCGTTGACCAGGACGCGGTGCCGGGTCTGCGGGTCGTCGAAGGGATTCGTCATGACGGGTCTCCTTGTTCGGTGCGGTGGCCGGCGTCGAGCACGGCCGAGACGGTGGTGCCGATCTGTTCCCGCGCGGCGGGCTGCATCATCTGGGCGTGCGCGCACGCCACGTCGTGGTTCTCGATGGGTCCGTCGATGTACGGGCCCCACAGGGACAGGCCGAAGGTGTCCCGGGGGCGGCCCTCGGTGGCGGTGAAGAACAGCGCGGGTCCGTGGAACACACGGGGGGTGTACTTCCGCATCAGGCGTGCCTGACCCGCGAAGTTGTCCACCATCGCGTCGATCGTGGCCGGTTCCAGCGACCCGAGCGGACTGCCGCCGGCGAGGAACTGGTCCCGTACGGCCGCGGCTTCCACCGGTCCGTCCCCGTCCAGGGCCTCCTGGCCGACTCCCATGTTGGCGAGCAGGGCGCGGAAGACGGTGTCCCGGCTCGCGCTGTCCAGGTCGTCCAGCGGGGCGAGCGGGAAGGCGTCCAGGATCGTCAGCAGCGCCACCTCCTCGCCCGCCTCCTGGAGTTGGACGGCTACCTCCTGGACGACGTTGCCGCCGAAGGACCAGCCGAACAGGTGGTACGGGCCGTGCGGCTGGACGGCCCGCAGCTCCGCCACGTACACGGCGGCCATCGCCTCGATGCTGTCGGGGAAGGGCTCGGTGCCGTCCAGGTTCGGGGTCTGGAGCCCGTAGACAGGCCGGTCGTTGCCGAGGTGGGGGAGCAGCCCCGCGTACGACCAGGCCAGGCCGCCGGCCGGGTGGACGCAGAACAGCGGGGGCAGGCCGCCCCTGGTCCGCAGGGGCAGCAGCGTCGCCAGTGGGTTGTCCTGGACGCCGGCGCCGATCCGTTCCGCGAGTGCGGCTACCGTGGGCGCCTCGAACAGACTGCGGATGCTGACGTCCACCCCCAGGGCGTCACGGATGCGTCGGATCAGGCCCGCCGCCAGCAGGGAGTGACCGCCGAGGGCGAAGAAGTCGTCGTCGATGAGGACCTGCTCGCGCTCCAGCACCTCGGCGAACAGCGTGCACAGCACGTCCTCCCGGGGGTTACGGGGGCTGCGCCCCGTGCCCGCGGACCCCGCTTGCGGTGCGAGGTCGGGCAGGGCCTTCCGGTCCAGCTTTCCGTTCGGCGTCAGGGGGATGCTGTCCACCGCGATCCAGCCGGAGGGCACCATGTACCCGGGCAACCGGGCCGCCGTGTGCTCCCGCACCCCGTCGAGCCGTTCGGAGTCGGACCGCGCGGGGCCGGTGGGCGCGGCGCGGCCGGCGGCAGCGCTCCCGGGCGGGACGACGGGTTGTGCGGCGAGCACCACGTACGCGGCCAGACGGGATCCTCCGGGACCCTCACCGTGCGCCACCACCGCCGCCTGGGCGACGTCGGTGTGCTCCGCCAGTACGGCGGCGATCCCCTCCGGCTCCACCCGGAACCCGCGCACCTTGACCTGGTTGTCGGCGCGCCCGGCGAACTCCAGGGCGTCGTCGGGCGTCCGTACGGCCCGGTCTCCGGTGCGGTACATCCGCGTTCCCGCGGGCCCGTAGGGGTCGGGCACGAAACGGTCCGCAGTGCCCGCGGGCTGTCCGTGGTAGCCGAGGGCCAGGCTGTCCCCGGCCAGGTAGAGGTCGCCGGTCACCCCGGCCGGGACCGGCCGCAGCCGACCGTCCAGGAGCCGTACGACCGTCCCCTCGACCGGGGCGCCGAGCACCGGCCGCCCGGTCGCCCGGAGCTCGGCGGTGAGGGCGTCCACCGTCGCCTCGGTGGGTCCGTAGAAGTTCCAGGCTGTGAGGCCCGATCGGGCCCGCAGATCGTCCCAGAGGTCGGCCGGGACGGCTTCGCCGCCCAGGACGATCACGGACGGGGCCCGGCCGGCCCCGGCGAACAGTCCGGCGTTCAGCAACTGCCGGACATGCGTGGGCGTGGATTCCAGCACGTCGAGGCCCCGGGCGCGGACCGCCTCGACGAGGGCCTCCGGGTCGCGCCGGGTCAGGTCGTCCAGGACGTGGAGCCGGTGGCCGTCGAGCATCCAGAGCACCGGGTCCCACGCGGCGTCGAAGGACAGGGCGGCCGTCAGCGCGACGTCGAGCCGGGTTTTTCCGGTCGCCCGTACCGAGGGCCCGAAGAGATGGCGCCGGTGGTGTTCCAGCAGCCGGGCAAGGGAGCCGTGGCCGACCAGGACTCCCTTGGGGCGGCCGGTCGAGCCCGAGGTGTGCAGGAGATAGGCGGGCTCGGCGGGTCCCGGCCGGACCCGCTCCCGCAGGGGTGCGGGCGCGGTGGCTGAGTCCGGGGAGTCCAGGTTCAGACGCTGCCATCGGGCTGTCGCCCGGGTGTGGGTGGCGTCTGCCGTGAGCACGGTGTGCGGGCGGGCGTCGGTCAGCACCGCGTCGATCCGGCCCTGTGGGAGGGAGTCGTCCACCGGGACGTGGACGGCCCCGATCTTGAGCACGGCGAGGAGGGCGGCGATCGAGTCGGTGCTGCGCGGCAGCAGCACGGCCACCCGGTCTCCGGCGCCCGCACCGGCCCGGGCGACCAGCGCGGCGATCCGGTCGGAACGGGCGTCCAGCTCCGTGAAGGAGAGGCTGCCGTCCGGGGCGGTCACCGCGATGTCACCGCTGCGCGCCGCGGCCACCGTTGCCGCGAACCGGTCCAGCACCGTCGTGGGAGGCGCGGCGTCGTGGCGGAGCGCACTGGCGCCACCGCCCAGGTCCAGCAGCCGCCGCTGTTCTTCGGTGCCGGTCAGCGGCAGGTCGCCCACGATCGTGGTGGGGTCCTCCACCGCGTGCGCGAGGAGGAGGCTGAACCGGTCGGCGATCCGTACGGCGGTCTCGGAGTCGAACAGGTCCTGGCTGAACTCCAGCGTTCCGTCGAGGTGGGCCCCGCCGCTCCCGGCCGACGTCCGCTCGGTGAAGGAGAAGGAGAGATCGAACTTCGCGCCTCCGGTGTCGACTCCTTCCAGCCGGGCCTCCAGACCGGGCAGGTCCAGCCGGGGCGGCCGGTGGTTGTTGAGGGTCAGCATGACCTGGAAGAGCGGGTGGCGGGAGAGCGAGCGCGTCGGCCGTACGGCCTCCACCAGCCGTTCGAAGGGCAGCTCCTGGTGGGCGTAGGCGGCCAGGTCCGTCTCCCGTACCCGGGCGAGCAGCTCGGTGAAGTCCTGGTCGCCGCCGAGGTCCGTCCGCAGGGCGAGGGTGTTGACGAAGAAGCCGACCAGAGGGTCGAGTGCCTCGTCGGTCCGCCCGGCCACCGGGGTGCCGATGGTGACGTCGCTGTCGGCGCCCATCCTGTGCAGCAGCGCCGCCAGCGCGGCGTGCAGCACCATGAAGGTGCTGCTGGCCGTCGACCTGGCCAGTTGCGCAACCTTCGCCAGGGTCTCCTCCGGTACGCGTACCGGGACCGTGCCCCCGCGACCGCCCGGCGAGGCGGGCCGGGGGCGGTCGGTGGGCAGGGCGGTCTCCTCCGGGGCACCGGCCAGAGCGTCCTTCCAGAAGGCGAGCTGGGCCGATGCCGCCGAGACGGGATCATCGAAACTGCCGAGCAGGTCGCGCTGCCAGAGGGTGTAGTCCGCGTACTGGACCGGCAGGGGTGCCCAGCTCGGCGCCCGCCCGGCGGACCGCGCCGCGTAGGCGCCGGCCAGGTCCTGGGCCAGAGGGCCCATGGACCATCCGTCCGCCGCGATGTGATGGACGGTGACCAGCAGGGTGTGCCGGTCCTCACCGCTCCGGAACAGAACCGGTCGCAGGGGGACGTCGTGCGTGAGGTCGAAGGGCTTGGCCGCCGACTCGCGCAGTGCCTCGCCCAGGTGTGTCCTCTCGACCGCCATGACGGGAAGTTCCGGCAGTGCGTCACCGGGCGCGAGCACATGCTGACGGGGGCTGCCATCGCCGGGCTCGACCACCGTGCGCAGGACCTCGTGCCGGGTCAGCACATCACCCAGCGCACGCCGCAGGGCGTGCCGGTCCAGGCTGCCGTCCAGGCGGACCGCGAACGCCATGTGGTAGGCCGCCGTTTCGGGGTCCAGTTGGTGCAGGAACCACAGGCGCTCCTGGGCGGTGGACAGCGGTGGCCGTTCGGTGTGGGGCGCCCGCCGCAGTGCGGGCCGCGCCGCGCCCGCTCCCTCCAGCCGCTCGGCGAGCGAGGCGGGGGTCGTGGACTCGAACAGGGCCCGTACCGGGAGTTCGACGCCGAACGCGGAGCGGATCCGGCCGATCAGCCGAGTCGCCAGGAGCGAGTGTCCCCCCAGCTCGAAGAAGTCGTCATCGGGGGCGACCTGTTCGTGCTCCAGGCTCTCCGCGAACAGGGCGCAGAGGATCTCCTCCGGGGCGGACCGCGGGGCACGCTTCTTCCTCTCCACATCCGTACCCTCCGCGACGGTGGTCAGCGGAAGCGCCGCGAAGTCCACCTTCCCGTGCGGGGTCAGCGGGAGGGCGGCGACCGGCACGATCAGCGAAGGCACCATGTGGGCCGGCAGCCGCTGCGCGACGAAGGCCCGCAACTCCCGGGAGGACAGGTCACGATGAACGGAGGGCACGACCCAGGCGACCAACTGCGCTTCCCCCGAGCCCGAGCCCGAGTCGGTGCGGACCGCGACCGCCGACTGCGCGATGTCACCGTGGGCATCCAGGGCGGATGCGACCTCGCCGGTCTCGACCCGGAAACCGCGGATCTTGATCTGCCCGTCGCCGCGGCCCAGGTACTCAAGACGCCCTTCGACCCGGCGAGCGAGGTCGCCGGTGCGGTACATCCGTGAGCCCGGCGCTCCGTAGGGATCGGGCACGAAGCGCTCCGCCGTCGCGCCGGAGCGGTTGTCGTAGCCCCGGGCGACGCCCGGGCCCGACAGATACAGCTCTCCCGTCACCCCGGGGGCGACCGGCTCCAGCCGTCGGTCCAGGACCCGGGCGCGGGTGCCGGTCACCGGATGCCCGAGGTGGGGTCGCACGCCGGGCAGGACACGGCCCATCACGCTGTCCACGGTGGTCTCCGTGGGGCCGTACAGGTTCCACACCGCCACGCCGGAAAGGGCGGCCAGTTCCCGCCACAGCGGTGCGGGCACGGCCTCTCCGCCCAGTGCCAGCACGCGTGGTCGAGGCCGGCCGGGTGCGAACAGGCCGCAGGAGCGCAGCTGTTCGACGAACGAGGGGGTGGTCTCCACGACATCGATCGCCCGGTCGTGGAGCAGGGCCGTGAGGGCCTCGGGGTCCCGGCGCGTCATGTCGTCCACGAGGTGCAGTTCATGGCCCGCGATCATCCACAGCAGTGGGTCGAGGGAGGCGTCGAACGTCATCGCGGCCGTGTGCGCCACCCGTAGCGGGAGCCCGTTGTTCTCCGCCTCGGCGGGGCCCATCAGACGGTCGCGGTGGTGAGCGAGCAGCCTGGCCAGGGACCGGTGCTCGATGACGACGCCCTTGGGCAGCCCGGTGGATCCGGAGGTGTACAGCACATACGCGGCGTCACGGCCGCGGGGCGGCACCGGCATGGTCGCCGCAACGGTGTTCTCCTGCTCGGCGGCCTCGTCGAGAAGGAGGACGTCGGCCGTGTCCGGGAGAGCCGCCCGGGTGGCGGAGGTGGCCAGCACCAAGCGTGGGGCGGCGGTGTCGAGGATCAACGAGGTGCGGGCCGCGGGCTGCGCCGGGTCGAGCGGGACGTACACCGCTCCGGCTCGCAGGATGCCCAGCACCGCCACGACGGCGAGCGAGGTGCGGGGCAGTGCCACCGCCACCCGGTCACCGGCCCCGATCCCCCGGTCCCTGAGCGAGCAGGCCAGCCGGTCGGAGAGCAGGCGCAGTTCACCGAAGGTGAGGCGCTTGTCGCCGGCCACGACCGCGGTGCGGTCCGGCTGGACGGCCGCGCGGGTCGCCAGGACGTCCAGCACCGTCCCGTCGTCGTCGGAGGCCGTCGGTATCGCGCCGAGCGGTTTCCGCGCGGTGCGCGGCAGCTCGTCCAGTGCCCCCGCGCGCTGCGACGGGGTCAGGAAGCCGACGTCAGTCATCGGACGGTCCGGCTCGGAGAGCAGGGCGCTCAGGAGCCGGGTGAAGTGCTCGGCGAACCGATCCGCCGTCGTACGGTCGAAGAGGTCCTCGTCGTACTCCAGCTCACCGGTGATCCCGTCCGGGCGGCCTTGGCCGTCGTGGTGCTCGGACAGGTCCCAGCTGAGGTCGAACTTGGAGCCCGACCGCCCCACGGACCTCTCGTGGCCGACCGTGAGGCCGTCGAGATGCGGGCGGGGCGCGGGGGTGTTGTTGAGGCTCAGCATCACCTGGAACAGCGGATGGCGTGCGAGCGACCGCGGCGGCGCGAGCTCCTCGACCACCCGCTCGAAGGGGATGTCCTGGTGCGCGTAGGCGGCCACGTCGGTACGGGCGACCCGCTCCACGAGCGTACGGAACGCCGGGGAGCCGGAGGTGTCGGCCCGCAGGACCAGCGTGTTGACGAAGAAGCCGACCAGTTCGGTGAGCGCGTCGTCGGTACGGCCTGCCACCGGGGTGCCGACGGCGATGTCCTCGCCCGTGCCCAGGCGCGACATCAGGGCGGCCAGCGCCGCGTGCAGCACCATGAAGGAGCTCGCGCCGTGGTCCCCGGCCAGTCCGGCCAGCGTCCGGTGGTCCTGCGCCCCGATGCGCACGGGGACGCTCCCGCCCCGTCCGGAGGAGCGGGCCGGGCGCGGCCGGTCCATCGGGAATGACGACTCCTCCGGCAGCCCGGCCAGAGCGTCCGCCCAGGAGGAGAGCTGGCGGCGCGCGAGACTGTCCGGCGCGTCGGGATCTCCGAGCAGGTCACGCTGCCACAGCGCGAAATCGGCGTACTGCACGGGCAGTTCGTCCCACCCGGGTGCCCGCCCCGAGCGGCGCGCGCCGTAGGCGGTGGACAGGTCCCGTACGAGCGGCCCCATCGACCATCCGTCGGCGGCGATGTGGTGCAACGTCACGATCAGGACGTGCTCCTCGGCGCCCACGGGGAACAACCGGGCGCGCAACGGGATCTCGTGCTCCAGGTCGAAGCGGGCGCCGTCCGGCCCCAGCGGCTCACCGGCGGCCATGACCCGCAGAAGCGGATGCGGGAGCCGCGCGGGCGGCAGAATCTTCTGGCACGGGCCCTCCGGGGTCTCCGCCACGATCGTGCGCAGCGCCTCGTGCCGCCCCACGACGTCGTGGAGGGCCAGTTCAAGAGCGTCGCGGTCCAGGGCCCCGCGCAGGCGCAGCGCCACCGGCAGATGGTAGGAGGTACCCGCGTCGCCCAGCGTCTCCAGAAGCCACAGCCGCTGCTGCCCGAAGGAGAGGGGAAGCCGTTGCGGGCGAGGGGCGAGGGCCGTCACCGAACGCCGGGCCGGGGCGACGTCGCCCAGCGTCGAGACCAGGCCGGCAGGTGTGGGTGTGGAGAACAGGGTGCTGATCGGCACCTCCGCGCCGAACTCGCCGCGGATCCGGCCGATCAGCCGCATCGCCAGCAACGAGTGGCCGCCCAGCGCGAAGAAGTCGTCGCCCCGGCCGACCCGCTCCACCCCCAGGCACGATGCGAAGACCGCACACATCCGGGCCTCCAGGGCGGTGCGCGGGGCACCGCCGTCGGACGCGACCGGCAGAGCCGGCGGCAGAGCCGCCACATCGAGCTTGCCGTTGGGGGTGAGCGGCAGACGCTCCACCGTCGCCCAGGCCGTCGGCACCAACGGGCCGGGCAGCAGGGCCGCGACCGCGTCGCGCGTCTCCGCGTGGGCGGGCGCACCCGCTCCGGCCACCAGGAACGCGGCCAGCCGCTCGGGACCGTCCTGCGCGGTGGTCAGGGCGACAGCGGCGTCCTGGACACCGGGGAGAGAACGCAGCGCGGCCTCGATCTCCCCGGTCTCGACCCGCACACCGCGCACCTTGATCTGCCGGTCGCTGCGTCCGACGAACTCCAGCGAACCGTCCTCGCCCCACCGGGCAAGGTCACCGGTGCGGTACATCCGGGCACCCGGAAGGCCGAAGGGGTCCGGCATGAAGCGTTCCGCCGTGAGCCCCGGACGGCCCGCGTATCCGCGCGCCACGCCCTCGCCCGACAGATACAGCTCGCCCACCGACCCTCTGGGCAGCGGGTGCAGGGACGGGTCGAGCACATAGGCCCCGGCCCCGGTGACGGGGCGCCCGATCACGGGGGACGCACCGGTGATCCGGGCGGTCACGGCGTTGACGGTGGTCTCGGTGGGTCCGTAGAAGTTGAACACCAGCAGGTCGGGATCGGCTGCCAGCTCCTCCCACAGCCCGTCGTCGACAGCTTCCCCGCCCAGGGCGATGACACGCGGCCGGTGGCTCTCCGAGGTGAGCAGCCCCGCCGCCAGCATCTGCCGCAGATAGGTGGGGGTCGTTTCGATCGCGTCGATGCGATGGTCGAGGAGGTACCGCACCAACGCCTGGGGGTCGCGGCGGACGTCGTCCGCGATGATGTGCAACTCGTGTCCGGCGACCATCCAGAGCACCGGGTCCCAGGCCGCGTCGAAGGAGGTCGCGGCGGACAGCGCCACCCGCAGCCGTCGCCCCAGAGCTTCCTCGGCCAGGGTGTGGGCCTCCCGGCGGTGGTGCTCCAGGAGGTTGCTCAGAGAACGGTGCTCGACGACCACGCCCTTGGGGCGGCCGGTGGACCCCGAGGTGTAGATGACGTACGCGGCATCCTGGGGTTCGGGTCCGGGCAGCTCCCCGACGGCACCGGCCGGGTAGCCGGCCGGCGCCGTCGAGGGGTCGATGCGCGGGACCGTACCCCGAGGGTCGATGGTGCCCGCCGACGACACGGTCGCCACCAGGGCGACGGGCCGGGAGTCGTCGATCATGAAGGCGAGCCGGTCCGCCGGGTAGGAGGGGTCGAGCGGCAGATAGGCGGCCCCCGTCCGCATCACGGCGAGCATCGCCACCACCAGATCCGTGGAGCGTGGCAGTCCCACCGCGACGCGGGTGCCGGGCCGGGCGCCCCGTGAGGCGAGCAGGGCCGTCAGGCCGTTCACCCGGTGGCCGAGTTCTTCGAAGGTGAGGGCCGTGCCGTCGCAGACAACGGCGGTGTGGTGAGGGGTGGTTCGCGCCTGCCGGGCGAACTGCTCGGTCAGGGGGGACGGTACCGGGGCATCACTGTCCGACGGCTGAGCGGCACCGAGGCCGAGCACCCGCCGCTGTTCGTCCTCGGCGACGGGGCTCACCGCTCCGACGGTCCTCTCCGGGTCCTCCACGAACGCGTCGAGAACCCGGCACAGGCGCTCATGCGGCCCTACGAGGTCCTGCTGACCGTAGCGCGCGGCGTTGCCCAGCAGATCGACGTGCATGCCACCGTCGCCGAAGGAGGCGTGCACGGCCACAGCCAGGTCCTCCACCGGGCCGATCGACAGGTTGTGCAGGGTCGCCGGGTGAGGGCCGAACCGCAGGGCGTCGTCGAAGGCGAGGATATTGACGGAGGGCCCGGTCAGCGCCGTCGTCGTCCCGGTCAACCCCAGCTGGTGGCGGAGTGCTTCGGCCGGCCGGCGCTGGTGACGAAGTACGGAACGGGCTTCGGCGGAGGCCCGGCGCGCCAGATCGGCCACCCTGTCGGCGGGGGAGACGGCGAGTCGCATCGGCAGGATCGAGCTGAGCATGGCGGGTGTCGACCGTGCCGCGGGAGTGCGCCGACCGGTGACCGGCAGGCCGAGCACGACCTCAGCGAGCCCCTTCTCCCGGTGCAGGCACAGCGCCAGCGCCCCCATGACGAACGTCGGCCAGCCGGTTCCGGCCCGCTTGGCCGCGGCCTTCAGCCGTGCCGTCTCCGCCCGGCTGTAAACCCGTCGCACCGACGCCGTCCCGTACTTCCTCCTCGTACCGGACGGTGCGGGGGTCTCGGGAGGGAGGGTGCCCACGAGGTGCCCTGCCCAGAACCTCTCGTCCCGGGAGCCCTGTTCGGACGCGAGGTAGGTGTCCTCCTCCTCGACGAGCGCGGCGAGAGAACCCGCGGGACGCAGCTCGGGAAGGACATCCGGGGCGAGAACGAGAGCGGTGTAGACCTCGGCGATACGGGAGAGAGCCAGGACCGCCGCGTAGCCGTCGAGCGCCAGGTGGTGCACCTGCTGGTGGAAGAGGTGGCGCGAGGGAGAGAGCCGGTAGAGGGTGACACGGACCAGCGGCCCCGCCGATACGTCCGCGGGCTCGGCCAGACACAGCCGCATCCGCCGCAGAGCCTCCGCGTGCGGGTCCACCTCGCCGGAGAGGTCCACCCATGGCATGGATATGGACGGACTCTCCTGCACGCGCTGGAAGGGAACACCGTCCCGCTCACCGAAGGTGGTGCGCAGAGCCTCCATCTCGGCCGCGGTGTGGCCGACCGCGCGGCGCAGCAGGTCCGGTTCCACAGGGCCCTGGATATCGGCGTACTCCGCGATGTTGTACGCCGGATCCGCCGGGTCGAGCCGCTGCGCGAACCAGACGCCCTGCTGAGCAGCGGTCAGGCGCAGGGTGCCCGTCGGGGTTCCGGTGTGCGGTAGGTCGGTCACGCGAATTCACCTCGGTGGGGGAGACCTGCGACGGCATGGGCCGGGGCGCGCATGTGCGGCAGGGCGGAGCGGGACGGGTCGGGGCCGATCGCGGGGACTGCCGGCTCGAGTCGAGCGCGTACGCATCGCGATCGCGAAGCATCCGCTTCTTTGGACCGGTGCACCTTGACAGCCTCCGTTGCGCTGACGTCGCCCCAACGGGGCCTTCACACCAGTCGTTCGGAGTCACATCAGTCTCGGATTGCTCATGTGGCGCACGACACGTCAGCGGGCCGACCTTTTGCAGTTCGCTGGCGCGTATCAGCCAATCGCAGGCGGCTTTACGCCAGACACCCATCCGTGGAGGGCTCCGCACCGAAGAGGTGATGTCCGGACGTTCGTTCGGGCACTGCGTTCCCATGACCCGGAATTCGAAATGGAGAGCATGATGAAGATCCCCGTTCCCGCTCTGCGGTGGCAGCTCGTCGGAGCCCTCGTCGGCACCGTGCTGCTGGCGTCCGCTCCCGCCGCCTCGGCCGCCGCCTCTCCCTCCTCCGAGGTGGCACCCCGCCAGGCACATACCGCGCGCGAAGGCGGACCCTCCTCCGGCCCGCTCGCCTTCTACCGGGGAATACAGGGCGGGAATCTCTGCCTGCTGGCCCGGTGCACCGTCGGCGGATCCGGACCCGGCGGCCACACGGGCCCCAGCAACACCCAGGGATTCAACCTCTGCCTCCTCGCCCTGTGCACCGTGCGGCCCTGAACGCAGCTGGGCCTGGACCCACGACGCTCCCCCGCGCATCGGCGCGGGGGAGCTCGTGGGTCCAGGCCCAGCATTCAAGTCCGCTTGCTGTCAGCCCTCCGGGCTCGACGCAGGGTGCGGGAGCGGTCAGGCCTTGGGCATCAGAACGGTGTCGACGATGTAGACGGTGGCGTTGGCGGTGGGGACGTTGCCGCAGACGACCTTGGAAGTGTCGTTGACGGTGTAGTTCTCGCCGGAGCCCTTGGTGGCGAGGGTGGACTTCTGGAGAGTGTCGTAGGTTCCGCTTTCCAGCTGCTTGGGGGAGAGCTTCTCGCCCACGACGTGGTAGGTGAGGATGCTGGTGAGCATTTCCTTGTCGGCCAGGACCTTGTCGAGGTCGGCCTTGGGGATCTTGGCGAAGGCGTCGTTGGTCGGCGCGAACACAGTGATGTTCTGTGCGTTGTTGAGGGTGTCGACGAGGCCGGCCTTCTTGACCGCGGTGACCAGGGTGGACAGGGCCGGGTTGTTGGAGGCGGCGGTGGCGACCGGGTCCTGGGCCATGCCGTCGAAGGATCCCGCGCCGTCCTGGGGGACGGATGCGCAGGCCGGGCCGAACGGGCCGTCCATGGGGGTGGTGTCGTCGGCTGCCGGGCTCGACTTCTCGTCGGCGGGGGCGGAGCTGCTCGCCTTGTCGGCGGCCTTGTCGGAGGAGTTGTCGTCCCCGCCGCAGGCGGTGAGCGTGAGGGGCAGGACGGCGGCGGCGGTGACCGCGATGGCGGCGCGGCGGAAACGGAAGGCGTTCACAACATTCTCCTGTGTGCTCGGTCGGTGGCGCGCTGAGTGTTCAGTCAGGGGCGTGGTTACGGAATCGCGCGGGCGTGGCGAGCGCTGACGTCAGGTCAGGCGTCGGGACACGGACGCGATGGTCAACGCGGCCGACCGTGCAGCGCGCCGAGGGTGATGCTCGCGCCGTGCCGGTGCCGCCTTGATCGTCATGTCTGCTATTCGGGGCTGCCGCGACATCGGATTGGTCTGGGGGCGAGAAAGTTTGAGCCCGGGGCTCGGACCCTTCGTCGAACCGCCGTCCGCCGGGCGGCGACGGCAGTTCGACGACACGCCGTAACCCGTGCGGGTGCGATGCGAGGGTCGACCAATCCGGCGGGCAGGCGGTGGCGAATGCCCCATGTGAGCGGCTGTCCGGAGGAAACACCGCACACGCCGAGGCATCCATCGGGGATGGATGCCTCACCCGTTCCTCACGGTGGAAGGGCCGTGGGGGACGGCCGTCGCGGGGCGTTACTCTCCTGGGCGCCCCGCGACGGGCCTCCCCGTGAGCAGGCGGTCGAGGCGGCGAAGGGGGATCAACCGCCCGTCCTTGCCCATGTGCGCCCAGAAGGGAGTCCCCGAGTAGAGGGCCCCGGTGTCGCACCTCGCGTTCATCTTTTCCCCGCGCTCGCGTTGTCGAGCGTGGCGTAGACGACGAGGTTGTCCCGGTACTCCCGGCGGCTGCGGTCGTAGGTGCCCGAGCAGGTGATCAGGTGCAGGGCGGGCGGTCCGCTGGTCGCGTAGACCTGACTGTCGGGGAAGGCGTCCTTCCCGTACTGGCGCAGCGCCCTGACGGTGAAGGTGGTGGTGGACCGGTCGTCCTGGACCATGGTGACTTCGTCGCCCGGATCGAGCGTGGAGAGTCCGTGAAAGGCTCCGGGGCCGGTGGCTGAGTCGACGTGGCCGACGACGACCGTCGCGCCGGGGCCACCGGGGCGGGGGCCGTCGCTCCACCAGCCTATGTTCTCGGGTTCGTCGGGGACCCCGAGGCGGCCGTCCTGCTGGACGCGCAGGCCGATCAGGGGCTGGTCGATTCCGATGGCGGGTATGCGGATGCGGACCGGGGGTGGTGACGTCCGGTCGTCGGATGTCGTGGCTTGGCCGGGTCCCGGGTGAACGGGGAGGCTGCCTCTGTCCATCCGTTCCGGTACCTGTCCGGGGCCGGTGCCCAGAGTGGAGAAGCCGATGCAGGCCAGCGCGGCCCCGACGGCCATGGCGATCAATCCCGCGGTTCCCTGCCCGCCGGGTATTCGCCGTGGCCGCGGGCGGCGGGTGGCGGTGGCACGGGCCGGTCGCCCGATCCGCCATCGGCGGGTCGGGCGACCGGGGAGGAACGGGCTGTTCATGCCTGGCCGGTGCCGTGTCGTCGGCGCAGGGCCAGCAGTCCGGCAATGGCCAGGAGCGCCCCGCCGCTCAGGGCGGTGACGGGCACGACGGGGAAGCCGTCGCCGGAGGCGAGGCCGCCGAGGCCGGCGCCGACGCCGCCGTCGGGGTGGAGCGAGTCGGCCTGGTTGACGGCCGCGGTGTTGGGGAGGGCGACATAGGGGAAGGTGTCGCCGGGCTCGCGGTAGGGGGTGTCGACGGCGTCGCCGGCTGCCAGGGCGGGCACGATCTTCCCGGTCTGCGCGGCGCCTTCGAGGGCCTGGAGCTCGATGTCGACGACATCGTCGTTGAGGCGGCGGCCGTTGGGGAAGCCCGCCAGGTCCTTGCCGAGGACGCCGAGGCGGTTGGGCTTCGCGGCGGGCGGGACGGACATGTTCAGGCGCAGCATTTCCGCGGGAACGACCGCGGCCTTGTCGACGTCCTGGTTGAGGCGCTGCGAGTTGAGGTCCGCCTTGATGGGGCCGCACTCCTTGCAGATCCCGGTGAGGAAGATCTCGACGAGGTCGTTGCGCGGCGTGGCGGGGGCGGGAACCTTGTAGATGCTCTCGATGAGCTTGGGGACGATGGGGTCCTTGACCTTGTCGACGACCGGCGTGATCGTGGCGTCCTTCTCCGGGCTCAGCGCGTTGAAGGCGTCCTTGAACTTCAGCGGCACGACGACCTCGTTGACGAGCGGGTTGCCCAGGCGGGAGACCTGCCGCCACTCGTCCGAGTTTCCGTCCTTGGCGGTTGCCTTGCTGTCGTCCGCAGCCTGAGCGGAGGTGTCCTCGCTGCCCTTGCCGGCGCCCGCGACATCGGCTCCTCTGCGGTCCGTGGTGGACCACACGCCGATGACGGGGTTGCGCTTGGCGTCGCCCTTGAGCGCCAGCGTCGACTTGGGCACCTGGACGGCGAGGGTGTTGATGTTGTAGCCGGCCAGCGTGTTGTGGCCGGTCTCCGAGAGGTCGCCCCCGTACAGGAGGTCGAAGATCCGCAGGTCCAGGAAGAACGGATCGGACGCCTGGCCGGCGAAGGTCGTCCCGCCGCCCGGCAGCGGAACCACGGCTTCCTTGCGAAGAGAGGCGTAGTCGGGCATCGACGCCTTGCCGACGTTCGAGGGCGCGACCGGGGAGTCCTTCAGGAGCGTCTTGGTGTTCCCGCTGCTGTCGGTGACCTTCAGGCTGTAGGTCTGCCGGAAGTTCAGGGTCTCGTCGTTGACCGACTTCACGACACCGGTGTTGTAGAGGAACTGGTCGGCGTCGTCGCGGACACGGTCGGTGAACTCCCACGTGTACGTCGTGTCCGGCTTGCCGTTGCCGTCCGCGTCGATCTTGATGTTGTAGCGGGCGTCCTCGGCGAACGGGTAGAAGTTCGGTCCGCCGTTGGGCTCCTGGAACGGGAGCCAGTTCGCCACCAGGGTGACGGTGTCGGGCTTGTCCGGACTCGTGAAGGCGTAGACGTCGGTGTTGTCGGCCCTCGGGTCTCCGGCGGTCATCGGCGCCTCACGGTGGCTGGAGGCGGAGCTGGAGGCAGGGGTGAGGCCGGTGACCGCCGCAGCGGTCAGCAGGGCCAGGGCGCCGGTGGCGGCGAGGGTGCGCTCGGCCCGGCGGGAAGCGGGGCGTCGTCGGAGCATGCGGGGAGAAGGCATGGGGGTCCGTTTCCGGTGAGAGCCGCTCGCCCTCCGGAAAGTTCAGGCGGGGCGGCTAGGAGCTGAAGTTGCCGAACGCCACACGGGCCTGCACGAGCTCGCTCTGATCGACGACGGTCGCGCAGTGAGAGTTGATGTGACGCTGGGCTGCTCTCAGATCACCATGCGTGCGTTGCGCCCGCAATGACGGCTGAGCCGAACGGGGCCGCACCCCGGTCGGGGCCCGGCCCGGCCGGGTGGAATCGCGGGGTGGCCCTTAGGCGTGCTGCATCTCTCCCGCTGCCGCAAGGGGCAGGGAGCGCAAGGCGTGTACGAGGTCGGGCCAGGCGGAGATGTGCCTGGCGACGGCAGGATCGGTGTCTTCGAGAAACGCGAGATGACGGACGGCGTGTGCCACGACGTGGCCGATTTCCAGGTCCGGTGGGGACGGATGGCCCGGCCTGGGGGAGCGGGCAACCTTGTGCGGTTCCGGGAGCGGGGCACCGGGCTGGTCCGGAGCGGGGTCCGGGTGTACGAGGTAGGTCAGGGCGATGCCGCCTTCGCTCGTGGCGCGCCAGCTGGTCGAGTGCACCACATGCGTCTCGTCGTGTTCGGCAAGCGGTGCGAGACCCCGCGCGACGCGGTCCGGGCTCACTCCCCTGCCCAGCGCCGTGATCAGTCGGCGATAGGTGAAGCCCTCGATCGGATCGTGCCGCAGCAGCACTACTTCGACGGTGACGGGCGGCGCGGCAGGTGCTTCGTGCGGGGCGAGCGGCATCGTGCACGGCTCCAACGTCGGCAGGAGGGCCCGGAGGGGAAGGACCTCTCCGACGATCTTATTGCAAAGGCTATGCAACTGCGCAAATTGTCCCAAAGGGTTCAGGAGGTGGTTTCTACGTCTCCGAACGTGAGCCGGTCCGGTGGTCGTCGGTCTCTTCTTCCCAGCGCCATTCGCTGCCCTCTGCGGTGTCGTTCAGCCGGACGCCGCCTGCTGCCAGGGCTTCGCGCACCTCGTCCGCCAGGTCGTAGGCGCCGTCCGCGCGCAGCCGCCTGCGCAGGCCGAGAAGGGGAACCAGGATCCGCCCGACGGTGCGCTCCGGCTCGCTCAGACCGCGTCCGGCGGCCTGGGCCAGACGGCGGATCATGCCGTGCAGGACCGTGCGGGCCCACTCGCCGCCCTGGTCCTCCTCCATGTCGGCGCTCCACGCGGCGATCACCGACTCCAGCTCCACCGCCACCTCGGCCATGGTCCCGGCGTCCCGCGCCCCCTGCGCCGAGTCGAACCGCAACTCCGCTGCCGCAACGGTCTCCTGCAGTGTCGCCGCACCGCCAGTGCCGGCTGTGGCGGCGTGGTGCGTGGCGCCGACACCGCCATCGCCATCGCCGTCGGCACGACGGCGAGGCAAGGGGACCCCTGCGGGTTCCCTTCCTGTTACCAGGTCGCGCAGTTGCTCCAGGGGCAGCGCGGTGCCGCCGGGCACCAGGGTGCTGGCTCCCCGCCGCCGGATCGTCATGACACCCCGCCCCCACACACGTACCAGCGACGTGCTGAGGTCGACGATGACAGCCGTGTGTTCGTCGATCCCGAGGACGGCGCTCTCGTCGGGGAGTTCGTGCTCCAGGGCGGCGAGGCGGGGTTCGCCCAGGTAGCAGAAGCGGGTGTCGTGCGTGCCTCCCTCGGCGTTGTCGTAGTGCGGGATCACCGCGACCGGAAGTCCGAGCGCCCCGAGAAGATCCAGCCCGTTGAGCCATGCGGGGGGATGTCCGGCCTTGTACACCTCGTAGACGGGCAGCGCCGCGAATCCCACGGTGCACGCCGCCGCGGAGGCCATCACCGTCACGCCGTGGCCGCGTTCCACCCGCTCGCGCAGGATCTCGCCGAGACGCAGGGTGTGCCAGCGGTCCAGTGCGTACGACGGGCTGCCGGGCCCGGAGAACACCCAGTCCGCCCTGCGTACCAGGTCACGTACCTTGGCCGCATCGCCGACGACCGGCGCAGCGATCGAGGGGGCGGCTGGGCGCGTGTCCGGAGCGACTACTGTCGCGAGGCCCACGGAGCGTCGGAAGTATTCGCGGGCACGGTTGGAGATGTCGTCGCGGTTGACCTGAAATCCGTACGGTGTCTCCAGGATCACCGCATCGGCGTCACCGTTCAAGTGGGCAACGAGCTCCCGGTGCAGTGTGACCATGGTCGGGCTGGTCTCGCCGGAGCCCATCAGTACCAGAAGTCCGTTTCCAGCGTTCACGCCCACCCCGCCGCCTCCGCTCAGGGTGAGCGGACCTTCTATGCGTACCCGGGGGGCATCCGCCGCATGCCGCCGCCCGGTTCGCGGACGGTCGGCTTCGCCGAGTACGAGGAGGGAGCCTCCTGGACTCGCTGCGGATGCGTCGTGCGGGCTCCTCGCGCCGGTAGGGAAGGGGCTGCCGCCTCGGTATGTGGCTTCTCCCGCAGGGGGGTTGGCGGGAGCTAACCGTTCCCGGTTGCTGCCCGCAGGGTCAGCCCGAGGCCGACGGCGACGACGAGGAGCGAGGTGATGACAGGTCCGGTCCGTGCCAGCTTCCGGAGCAGGGGGTTGTGGCGGAGGGTCCGGGTCCGGTCATGGCTCTCGATGCGTTCGCGCAGGCGTACGAGGAGGAGTCCGGCGAGGGTGAGGGTGCCGGCCATGCCGAGTCCGTAGCCGATGACGAGGAGGACGCCGAAGGCGGTGCGTCCCAGGGCGACGGCGCCGAGGAGCACGACGAGGGCGGAGGGGCTGGGGACCAGGCCGCCGGCGATACCCATGCCGATGAGGCCGGAGCGGCTCGTGCGCCGGGCGTTTCGGGACGCCGTTGAGGTGTCGGCCGGGTGGTGCTCGTGGTCCGGCGGGGCGAGTGTCGCGACCGCGGGGGTCGCCTGGAATACCCCGGCCGGCGCGCTGTCGGGTGCGGAGGCAGGGGTGACGGGCGCGTGGTGGTGAAGGCTGTCGGTCCCGTGGTCGTGATCATGATGGTGGCCGTGGCCGTGGCCGTGGCCGTGGTGGTGGTCGACGTGGCTGTGGCTGTGGTTCGGTCCGTGGTGATGGTGGTTGTGTTGCGGCCTGCCCCGGACGGCTCCCGTGAGGAGCCAGAGACCGATGCCGGTGACGAGGAGCCCGCTGGCGGCTCCGAGCCACATCAGGACGGTCTCGCCGGCCAGGTGGGTGGAGACGGGCAGGGCGAGTCCGAGGACGAGGACGCCGGCCGTGTGCGTCAGGGTGACGGTGGCCCCGACGGTGAGGGCGTCCCGTCTGGTGCCGCGGCGGCCCGCGAGGTAGGCGGCCATGATGGTCTTGCCGTGGCCGGGCATCGCCGCGTGGGACGCCCCGAGGACCAGCGCCAGGAACAGGGCCAGGAGTCCTACGGGCAGGGTGATCTCGCGGGCGCCGACGAGCGAGTCGAAGGCCCCGGTGACCTTGGCGAGCACCCCGCTGATCGCGCTCGCGCCGGGGAGGTCCGCCACCACGGCCGGGACGGCGACCGTGCCCTGCCCGGGTTCGCTGCGCAGAGATGCTGTGCGCTGGTCGAGCGGGGAGGCGAGCGGGTCCTGCGGGTACTGGCGCAGTTCGCGGGTGGCGGAGGCCGCCGGTACGTCGGTGCGGGTGATCCTGATGCCCTGGCCGGTGGCGGTCATCTCGTGCCAGCCGATGCGGGTGGTGTCGTAGTCCGTCTCGGCTCGGATGCCGATGGGCTCGCTGAGAGCGGCCCGGGTGGTCAGCTCGCACGTGAGGCGGCTGGTCTTCAGCCCCGCTTCCCCGTTCTCGTACACCAGGGTGGCCGAGGACTGCTTCCAGTCCGCCCGCTTACCGCCCACGCTCAGGTGGAGTTGTTCCCTCAGGCCGGAACAGGCTTCCCGGGCGTAGGTGCGCGACTCACTGTCGGTGACGGTGTCGTCGTGGTCGGAGTCCACGACGGGACGTTCCTGAAGCGCCGCGATCTCTGCGCGGTCGACGACGACCCGGGCGTCGATCCGGTCGGGCCGAAGGACCAGCCCTGTGTGGTAGTTGACGCTGAAGTTGCCCAAGGGGTGGGCAGCGGCTGCGGGGGCTGCCGCCAGGCTCACGACGGCGGCGAGTGCGGTGGCGGTCAGTGAGGTGATGGCTCGGCGCAGGGTGTGGTTCATGGAGTCGTGTCGATTCGCTGGAGCAGGTTACGGGCGGCGTCGGCGTGCAGGGGGTGGAAGGCAGGCTCACGCAGTGCTTCGGTCAGGTCGTGGCGGGCCGCGTCGGGATCACCCAGTGCGTGGTGGACGACGGCCCGGTGGTAGCGGAACAGTGCGCTGCGCGTCCCCGTGGCCAGGGCCTTGTCGGCCTGGACGAGCGCTTCGGCGTCCCGGCCCGCCCGGTGCAGGGCCCAGGCGTACGCGTCGTGGACGGCGACGAAAGGGCGGGTGCGCAGGGTCTGTTCGGCCATGGTCACGGCGTTTCGCGCGCTACCGTGATCGGCTTCGAAGAGGATCGCGTCGGTATCGGCCGCGCCGCCGGCGGCCTGCCGGATCCGGTCCTGGGCGCGCAGGAGTGCGTACTGCTCCTCGGCCTGTCTGTGGTGGCCCAGAGACTGTTCGAGTTCGCCGAGACCCAGGAGGTAGTGCGGCAGAGGGGCGATGGCGATGGCCGCCCGGTAGTCGGCGAGGGCTTTGGCGGTGTCGCCCAGGGCCAGGTGAGCGCGGGCCCGGGTCTCCAGAAGCGCCGAATCGCCCGGGGCGGCCCTGAGCCCCGTCCGCGTCCGCGCCAGGGCAGCCCGGGGGTCG
Source organism: Streptomyces sp. NPDC091287 (assembly GCF_044768525.1). NCBI lineage: Bacteria > Bacillati > Actinomycetota > Actinomycetes > Kitasatosporales > Streptomycetaceae > Streptomyces > Streptomyces sp. NPDC091287. The sequence continues at coordinate 310,723 of NZ_JBIVUV010000003.1, read as the reverse complement.
GCGTCCTGGAGGTCCAGCGTAGCCAGGACGTTGTGGGCGAACGAGGTGTCGGCCCGGGTCGCCGCTGCCGCCAGGGACCGACGCATGAGCGCGCGGGCCCGGTCGGTGTCCCCCTTCAGCTCGAAGGCGTAGGAGGCGCGGGCGAGGGATGCGGCGTCCGGGCGCAGGTCCGTCATCTTCTGGACGGCCTCGTCGGCTTCGTCGTAGCGGCCCAACTGGGTGTACGCGTCGGCCAGGACTCCGTAGGCGGAGGAGCTGTACGGGCCACTGGCGGTGGCCTTGCGCGCCCAGCGCAACGCGGCGGGGAAGTCGTGGCGCGCCGCGGCCAGGGCGCCCATGCCGATCTCGGCGTCCGTGTTGTCTTCGGCCTGCACCGTGAAAGAGGTACGCAGCGCCTTCTCGGCCAGATCGTACGTGGCCGGGTCGGCGGTGGAACGGGCCTGCTGGACGTAAGCCATGCCCAGGGCGGCCCAGCCCCCCGGATCCTTCGGCAGTCGGGTCACCCGGTCCTGGAGCGCCTCGATCGACCCACGTGGTGGCGAAGCCCCAGGCCGGCCTTGGCCCGACGGACGGGAAACAGTCGTCTGATCGGGCGCCAGCATGACCGCGCCGGCGGCGAACATCGCCGCGCCCAGGGCCAGGGTGACCACGATGTTCCGCAGCCGCCTGCCGCCGCGTGTGCGGCGTGGCGGCTGGTGCGGGGGTTCGATGTGGTCCGGGTGCACGGAATTCCCTCCCGAATGCTCGAAGCTGCTGGAGCCGCGGTGCCCGGGCCGGGCGGGTGCTCTTCGGCCCGGCCCGGGCACCGCGTCAGATGTCCGTCGCCTGCCGGTTCAGCTGTCCTTGCCGCGACGGCGGAGGCGGAAGCCGCCGACGCCGAGAAGGAGCGCGCCGACTCCGGCGAGCGCCGCGGCCTGGGTGGTCTTCGTGACGGGGGTCGCCGCGGTGTTCTCCATCGAGGACTGCTCGGCGGTGCGGCCGGCCGCACCGGGGCCGCGGTTGACGTTCTTGGTGTGCGGCAGCGCGACGTAGGGGAACGAGGCGCCGAACGGGACCTCGTTGGCGTTCACCTTGTCGCCCTCCGCTAGTTCGGGGACAAGAACGCCGGTCTGGGCGGCGCCCTCGACGGCCTGGAGCGAGATGTCGATGACGTCGTCGGCGAGACGTCGCCCGTTCGGGAAGCCGGCCAGGTCACCCGCCAGGACACCGAGGCGCTGAGGCCTGGCGGTGGGCGGCACCGCCATGTTCAGGCGCAGCTCCTCCGCCGGGACGATCTTCCTGAGCGCCGCGTCCTGGTTGAGGCGGTGTGCGTTGAGGTCGGCCTTGATCGGACCGCATACCTTGCAGATGCCGGTCAGGTAGATCTCGGCGAGGTCGTCGCGGGGCGTCGCGGGGGCGGGGATGCCGTAGACCTGCTGGATGAGCTTGGGCAGGATCGGGTCGTACACCTTGTCCACGACGGGCTGGACGGTGCGGTCCTGGCTCGGGTTGAGGGTGTTGAAGGCGTCCTTGAACTTCAGCGGGACGACGACCTCGTTGACCAGCGGGTTCCCGAGGCGGGAGACCTGCTTCCACTGCTTCGAGCCGCCCTTGCCCTTCTGGTCGCGGGAGTCGGCGACGGTGACGCCCGCGCGATCGGTGGTCGACCACACGCCGATCACCGGGTTGCGGGAGGAGTTGCCCTTGAGGGCGAGCTGCTTCTTGGGGACCTGGATGGCGATGGTGTTGACGTTGTAGCCGGCCAGGGTGTCCTGCCCCCGCTCGCTCAAGTCGCCGCCGTAGAGGAGGTCGAAGACCCGCAGATCCGCGAAGAACGGGTCCTCGGCCTGCCCCGTGTACGTCTTGCCGCCGCCCGGCAGACCGAAGGTCGCCTGCCTGCGCAGGGCCGCGTAGTCGGGCATCGACGCCTTGCCCGTGCGGGACGGGGCCGCCGGCACGCCCGACAGGAGCGTCCGGCTCTTTCCTCCGGTCGTGACGACCAGGTCGTAGACCTGGCGGAAATTCAGGTCCGGGTCGTCCAGCGCGGTGACCTGACCGGTGTTGTAGAGGAACTGGTTCGCGTCATCGCGGTAGCCGCTGCGGAAGCGCCAGCTGTAGGTGACGTCGGCTACACCGTCTCCAGAGTTGTCGATCTTGATGTTGTAGCGCAGGTCGTCGCCGAACGCGTAGAAGTTCGGGCCGCCGTTGGGCTCCTCCATCGGGATCCAGTTCGCCACCATGGTGACGGTGTCGGCCTTGTCGGGGCTGGTGAACGCGTACACGTCGGTGTTGTCCGCCCGCGGATCACCGGCGATCAAGGGCGCCTCGCGGTGGCTGGAGGCCGCGCTGGGGCTCGGGGCGAGGGCCATCGCTCCGAGTCCCGCGGTCAGAGTGGTGGCACCGAGGACGAGCAGGGACTGGTCCAGGACCCTTCGCGAACGGGGCCTGCGCTGGGAAACCTTCACGGCATTCCTTCTGTCTGCTGACCCCTGCCTGGCATGCGTTGGCGCATGCGAAGGCGAGGGGTGGTCTGATGGGGACGACGGTCGGTGCCGCGGCAGGAGATTGCGAACCGAGCGGTCTCGCAGGCAAGGGCCGATCGACGGGGCGGCTCCAAACGCGGGCCCGCCTGCACCCAAAAACTGCGCAGCCGTAGACAAGCACGCCGAAACCACGTCCCGTGCACACCCGGACCACATTCCCAGGTCGAGCACGTGGTCCACGAAGGGTGAACAGGCCGGTCGGAGCGGCAATTCAGCCAAGCGAAGACCCCACAAAATTCGCGACGACACAGTCGTCGGCCACTGGGCCGAAAGGGGCACGCACGCCTTATTGCAAGCAGCTCGCAATAAGGGTCGCGGGGGAATTCACTCTTCCGGTGCACCGAGCCCAGCGGGAATGCGTGAGCGTCGCACTGGGGCCTCAGGCGCGGAGCGATGCAGGAGCAGGAACGACCTTCGCTTCCCCTTCACTCCGGCTACGCACGTTATGGGCCGGGGGAGTGGATACCGCCAGAGCAGGTGCTGAGAAGGCGCGTGCTCCATCCGCTGAGCTATGGGGGCTGACATGCGTAGACGCAGCTTCCGGGCGCTATCCCACGGGCCCGGGGGTGCATGGGGGAATTATGCATTCCCGGTGAGCGGGGACATGAAGGCTCCCCGATCGGGCCGACTGCAGGGTCTCACACGGTCTTCACACCTCCAGGACCTCTCGCGGAAATAGTCGAAACCTCTCCGGCGGCGATGATCTCCTGGTCGAGGAGGGGAAGATGTCGGGCCTGAAGCTGTTCCGCACGGACACGACGAAAAGCGGCATGACCGAGGTCGCGCCGCGGCTTGTTGAGATCGAGGCCGATGTGCGGGGCCTTGTCGAGGCGTACATGGAGACGCTGCTGGGCGTCCGGTTCCTGGCGGGCGCATATGGCACTGGTCCGGTGATGTTCTGGAGTCGGTACGGGGGCGAGTGGCACGGCATGTGGTGGTCGGGGACCTGGGGGCCCAGCAGATCGAGCGGAAGGACGGGCGGCGGTCGTGGACGATCGTGTGGCCCGAGTGGACGGTCCACGCGGAGGCGGACAGGTTTCTGCGTCTGCATGATGGTTCGGGAACGCAGAGGGCGTACGCGTATCTGCTGGTGGACCATCTGCGGTGGCTGGAGCGAGCGTGCCTGGCCTTCACCGAGGTCCAACTGCGGGATCTGGAAGGGTACATGGGCATCCCGGGCGCCGAGGTCCGTATGCCGCTGGGCCCGACGCCGCTGGACGGGACGTGAGGGCCGGATCTCTTCCCACCGGCCCCCGACCGCTCAAGGTTGCTTCTTGACGTCGTTCACCGACGTCGGCCCCAACTGCTTGGCACTGGCGTACTCCGGCATCGTCATGGGCCTGTCGAACAGGAAGAACGACTGGTTCGTGCCGACCGTGAACTCCATGTACACGCCCGTCGTGGCATCGAAGCCGTAGTAGGCATTGCAGGTGGAACCCGACGTGTACGTGCCGTCCATGCCGGGCTGTGCGAGGACCGCGACGCCGTGGGAGGAGGACTCCGACCTCTCCGTCGGAGTGAGCATCTTGCAGCGTGGCACCGGCAGGCCCTTCATGATGAAGTACCCGTACTCGCCGTTGGCGTTCTGGATGTAGACGTACGAGAGTTTGCCCCGCTTCCCCCACGTCTTCATCCACTGGTTGATCGCTTCGCGAGTCGGCGAGTACTCCATGCGGCCCGCCGGCTGCTGGGCCACGAGGCGGTCGTAGTTCTCTTGCTTGGCCTTGTTCTCCTTGTCCTGGCCGGAGTCGGTGCAGGACGTCAGGGCAAGGCCCACAACGAGCGCAACGATCGTGGCCAGGACTATGCGTGCGAACTTCTTCATGCGGTGCTGCCCTCTTCCCGAAAGGAGATGGGGATCAGTTGGTGCACGTCGTGCGCTCGGCGGTGGTATCCAGCCGGTACGGCAGGTTCTTGTCACGGAAGGGCGCGCGGTGCTCTTGGGCGGCCTTCGAGTTGTAGGCGTTGACGGACTCGATCCGGGTGGCCTTCAGCGCGGTGATCGACTGGTCGATCACCGCGGTGCGAGCCTCCGAAGCGGCCTTCCGCTCCTCCTGGAGCACCTGGATCGTCCCTTCGGCGTTCTGCACGGCCTCGCACAGGTCGAAGAACTCCTCGTACGCGGTCTGACGGAACTCGCCCGAGCCGACGGTGTTCTCGCGCTTGTCCGCCTCACCGCGGAACGGTGCGGTGATCCACCCCGCGCCGCCGAAGACGAACACCCCGATGACGTACAACACCGCCAGGCCGATGACCCCGCCGATAACCCAAGCTCCTGACCGTGCCCCCTCGCGTACCTTCACCATGCCCCTCCTCCTTCACAAGTGGTTCCGCGGCCCGCCCCGGTGAAACGGTTCCGTCGGCACGAGCGTCTGGGCGATATCCCGTGAGTCCGACTGTCAACACAACACCGGTGAACAGGACAGAGCGCGGCCCGAGTCTTCCTGGCCTGTTCCGCACCTCCTCAGGAGACCTTGGCGATCGCACGTTTGTCGTTCAGCGGAGTGATCTCCAGCGAGACCCCGTTGATCTTTACTCCACCGTTCACGGTCGTGGTCATGGGGTTGTCGAACGGGCCGACGGCCACTGTCGCCCCGCCCTCGCCAAAGCCCGTGATCATGAACTCCTCCACGCCGGAACTGCTCTTGACGCTGATCACGTCGCCGGTCTTGACCTCGACCTCGCAGGTGCCGTCACCGCAGGCGGCGAGGTCGGTGCCGTCCGCCGCCTTCGGGAGTGACGAGCTTTTGGCGGGCGGTGGTGGCGGGGTGGGGGCCTTGGACGGCGGGGCAACGGATCGGGTCGGCGCGGGCGACTTCTCTGGAGCGGCGCCGTCCGAGATATCGCTGCCGTCACTTCCGCATCCCGTGAGCAGCAGGGCGACGGCGGAGGCCAGTGCGACAAGGGTGGTGCGACGTGAGGGCGTAGGCATCGAGCGCATGGTCTCCACCTTGGTTCGGCGGGCGCGAAAGCAGCCCGCGCCGACAGTAGACATTCTGGCGTTCCATCCGTATGAACGGTGCAGCAACGAGGCTGCGGTAGGAAGGACTTGACAATCAGCTTGAGCGAGTTTGCGCCCGTGATCACTATGGAGTGGGCCGCCCCTCAGTGAGTCCCGCTGCTCGCGGGCCTTGACGACCGCCGGAGTTCCTGGCCCCGAGCGACCGGTGCCCGCCACAACCCCCGCGCCGCCGCTCACCGGATGACCAGTGGCCGGAACGCAGCCCGCACGTCGGACTTGGACGCGTCGACGTACCTGGCCGACGGCGGCCCCGAGTCGGAGTCACCGCGGGTGAAGTACGTGATGGTCGCGGGACAGCTCGTACCGTCGATCTGGATCTTGCGGTTGGCGACGAGCTTGCCGGTGCGCAACTCGTAGACCTTCACCGGGATCGCGATCTTCGAGAAGGCCACATACGTGGTGGAACCCGAGGTCTCGGCCTTGTACGGACACGTCTGGACGGACGTGCCGAAGGTCTGCTCGCCCATACAGACCACCAGGACGGCGACGGCGGGGTCGTCGGTCTTCCAGGAGCCCGGAAGTTTGTCCGAGTGATCGCTGTACTCGTCGCCGCCGTAGAACAGCGCACGGTTGGTTCCCTTGCCGATGGGCTTGGCACCGCTGTACTTCGCCGGGCTGGAACAGTACTCGGGCTGCGAGCCGGGCTCTTGCGCGAACAGGAGGCTGCGGACGTTGGCCAGCTCGATGCTCTGCGTGGCCTGCCTGGATCCTTTCCGCGCCTTGTCCGCGAGGCCGTTGCCGGGGTACTGGTCGAGCAGCTGCTCGTAGTGCGTCAGGGCCTTCTCCCAGCTGCTGTCCGCCAGGTGATCATCACCGCAGCCGACGAGCGCGGCCGGCGCGGTCCGCTTGACCGCGTCCGCGGACCGGTCCAGCACGTCGTGGCTCCGCTTCCGGTCGCGGAGCCAGTCGGTGACGGCGACGGTGTCGCAGGCGTCCTTGGCGGGCAGACTGCCGAGGAGACCGTTCAAGGTCGCCTCGACCGTCTTCTCGTTGCCGGGTTCCGTGAGGACCGAGGCGAGTGTGCCGAAGCCCTCCTCCAGCGCATCGGTGTCCCCGGTCAGCGCGGTGGTCAGCTCGACGCCGGCCGTCTGCAGTTGGTTGCACGCCCGTACGATCCCGTCACCGCGGGCGCTGAGCGGGGCATCGGCGATGCGGTGCCCCAACCAGACCCTGCCCTGGGCGCTCAACACCTCTGCACAGTCGCCAGTTTCACGGGCCTCGGTGACGCTCTGCCCGATCCTGGAGGCGTCGAATCGCAGGAGTCCCACGGCCAGCAGCACCGGCAGCGTGACAGCGAGTGCGACCAGGCGCCTGCTGCGCACAGCGACCCGTTCGGCGCCTCTGCGCGCAAGGAACCACCCGTGGGCGATGACGGCCGCCCACCACAGGAGTACGGCGACCTCGTACGACCGCCGGTCGGTCGAGGTCAGCATGGAGACGAGCACGACGGTGACGAGTGCGGTGACGGTGGCGAGTTTGCGCCGCCGCATCATCAGATAGCCGACACCGAGCAAGGAGGCGTTGCCGAAGGCGACGGCCAGTGGGTCGTGTGCCCTGGCCTCGGGAGGCACGGGCTCCGGCTCGGTGAGCACGGCGTACGTCGGGTCACTCATCCTGAATCTCCCCCGGTCGCAGAACGGTTCTGGGTGCCCGCATTATTGGGCCCTGCCGCCGGGACCCCTCCCGACGACAAGCGCGCGGACAAGTGGCCGCTTGGCATCCTTGCCCGAGCTTCTTCTTGAGGCCGCTACAGCGTGGTGAACCATCACGCTCACGGTTGATACGACCGGCGCCACCTCCCGCGTGGGGGTCCGGGGCCAGCCGGCAACGTCGGCGCGTGCCGTACGGGTGCGGCGCGAGCGGTGCTTACCGTTCGTGCGGGACGTGGCCGAATCGATCCGCCGGACCGTGCCGCGCTCGCTGCCCACGCCGCAGGCCGGGTCGATCTCGCGGCGGCGTATCGCGCCGCCGGCAGTCGGGCCCGCACCGGAGGCGACTTCTACGACATCCAACCCGGCTCGCACAACACGTGGTTCTCGTCAGGTAAGTCCACGGCAAAGGGCTCCCGGCGGTCGCGTCGACCGCCGCTCGGCTCGGCGCGTGCGTGTCACTCCGTGCCGAACTCCAGCACGGCGCTGTCCCCGTCGACGACGACGGCACGGACGGTGACCTTGTCGCCGCTCGCTTCACCGAATGATCCGGTTCCGCCAACTCCCAGCCCCACCTCCCCCCCCACCACCTTCGGTCCGCCGTTGCGCACCACGACCTTGGTTCCCATCAGCGACACGCGCAGCTTCCATGGGCCAACGACGACATCCACTTGCTCGGTCACCAGGACCTCGTTCGCCGCGGCAGACCTCGCCGCGGCGGACTTCGAGTTCAACCCGAGCCGCCTACCGCCATCATCCGGCCGGGACCTCGGGCCCCCTTCCCGACCACGCGGCGTGAGTGCACAGCTCACGGGCGGCGCACCCGATCCACCGGTCCGCTACTCTGCTCCTCGCATCGTGGTGAGGGCGGAGAGGCAGGTCGTGCAGCCACTGCAGCCAGATGATCCGGGCCAAGTGGGCGACTACCGGCTGCTGGCCCGGCTCGGCACGGGCGGGATGGGCACTGTCTACCTCGGGAGCTCGCCGGGTGGCCGGGCGGTCGCGGTCAAAGTGGTACGGGCGCGGTTCGGCCGCGATGCCCACTACCGGGCCCGCTTCCGTCGTGAGGTGACCGCCGCCCAAACGTTGACCGGTGCGTTCACCGCCGCACTGCTGGACGCCGCTCCGGACGCCGAGGTGCCTTGGCTCGTCATGGAGTACCTGCCCGGGCAGTCGCTGCGGGAGGCGGTCGGGTCCTACGGCGGATTCCCGCCGGCCGCCCTGCGTCTTTTGGCCGCCGCCCTGGCCGAGGCGCTCGCCGACATCCACCGGGCGGGTCTCGCTCACCGGGACCTGAAGCCGGGCAACATCATGTTGACCGCCCGCGGCCCCCGGGTGATCGACTTCGGGATCGCACGGCCGGTGGACGCCACGGCCATCACCCTTCCCGGGGCCTTCCTCGGTACGCCGGGCTTCATGTCGCCGGAACAGGCGTCCGGCGGTCTCGCCGGACCGGCCGGCGACGTCTTCGCGCTCGGTGCGGTGCTGGTGTTCACAGCGACAGGGCATGAGCCGTTCAGCGCCGAAGACAGGGCGGCGACGCTGCAACGCGTACGAGCGGCGCGTACGGATCTCGGCGGGATCACGGACCGCGGGCTGCGCACCCTGGTCGCAGCCTGCTTGCGCCGCGAGCCGGAGCGCCGCCCCTCGGCGGCCGCCGTGCTGCACCGGCTCGGCGAGCCCGCCGCCTCGGTGCACGGCACCGGCTGGCTGCCGGCTCCGCTGGCGGAGGCGATCGACCGCTGCGTGGCGCGGGCCGAGCTCCCGTCCAACCCGGCCTCCTCGATGGGCGAGTTGGCGGTGCGGGGGGCGTCGCCCGGCGAGACGACCGCCGATCCGACCGCGGTGACGGCCGGGTCCTCCGCGGGCTCCGGGAACGCGGGCTCCAGGAGTCCGAGCCGCCGCGGTCTGCTCCTGGCCGCGGCCGCCGTGCCCGTGGCCGCCAGTGCCGCGGTGGTGCTGGCGGAGACGGTCCTGTCGGCGAGCGACGACAGGCCAGCTTCGCCACCACGTTCGTCGTCGTCGTCGTCGTCGCGTTCGCCGTCGCAGTCCAGTACAACCCCTGCCCGGCCCGCGTTAGCCAGCCGTCGGTGGAAGACGAAGGTCATCGACGACGACCGGCACCACCCCGACCTCTACAACGCGGCCGACGTGGTCGTCGCCGCGAGCAGTGGGCAGAACGACGTCCGCGCCCTCGACCCGCGGACCGGGAAGATTCTTTGGTCACGTGCCGCCGACACGTCCGGCGACGACTTCGTCACGGCCGGGACCAAGGCGCTGTATCTGTTCGATGCCCGGGACGGGGACAGCACGGCGGACTTCGTTCTTCGCGCCGTCCACCCGGCCTCCGGTGCCACCCGCTGGACATCCCGTGTGCCGTTCTTCCCGTGGGGGACGACGACCACCGGATCGGTGCTGTGCGTCGCTGCCGGCAACGAGATCAGGGCGCAGGACGCCGAGGACGGGCGGCCGCGCTGGACCGCGCAGGCGACCGGTTTGGCGTCCTTCACCGCCGGTGCCGGGCTGGTGGTGGCGGGTGGCAACGGCCTGCTGACCGGGATGAACGCGGGCAGCGGCCGGATCCGGTGGAGGCGCGAGTTGGCGCAGTCCCCTGTGTTCGCCGTCATCAGCGACGGCATGGTCTTCGCCGCCGACAATGTCGGAACCGTGTACGCGGTCCGCGCAGACGACGGGACGGTTGCGTGGCAGAAGGTGTTCGATTACCGCAGTTCCGTACGGCACGCGGGGAACGGACTGCTCTACGTGGGCGAGGCGGACGGCCGGGTACGCGCGTTCCGGGCCGGTACGGGCAAGGCGGAATGGACACGTCGGCCGGGCGGGGAGAGCACGGCGTACGGCACGTCGGACACGCTCGGCGTGTCCGGTGGCACGCTCTGGGTGCAGGGCCCCGACCAGACGGTGTACGCCTTGGACGCGGCCGACGGGCGTGTTCTGTGGACATACGGTGCCCAGGCGACCACCGGCTCGACGTCCGCCTCCGGGTCCGGTGCGTTGGCCGTCGGCGGGCTCGTGCTCCTGGGCACCTCGGACGGACACGTCGAGGCCGTCAGCCCACCCGGTCGGCTCATCGGAGGTACACGTGGAGCGTCTTGAGCCGAGCGATCCGGGCAGCCTCGGGCGCTACCGGATCCTGGCGCGTATCGCCGTCGGCGGCATGGCGGTGGTCTACCTCGGACGGTCCCGGGGCGGCCGGGCGGTGGCGGTCAAGGTACCGCATGACGAATACGTCCGTGAGCCCGAGTTTCGGACCCTCTTCCGACGCGAAGTGGCGGCCGCCACGGCGGTCGGCGGCACGTACAGTCCGCCCGTCCTCGACGCGGATCCCGACGCCGAGACGCCCTGGATGGCGACCGAGTTCCTGGCGTCGGTGCCGCTGCGCGACGCGGTGGAGAGATTCGGTCCGCTGCCCACCGCCTCCGTGCGGCATCTGGCCGCTGGACTCGCGGAGGCGCTCGCCGCGATCCACCGTGCGGGGATCGTTCACCTGGACGTCAAACCGGCGAACGTGCTGCTGACCGCCGACGGGCCGAGGCTGATCGACTTCGGCATCGCCGCACGTACGGGCTCCAACGGCCCGGCCGGTTCCCGGGGCTTCATGTCCCCGGAACAGATGGACGGTGACGCCGGCCCGCCGAGCGACGTCTACTCGCTGGGCGCCACGCTGGACTACGCCTGCGGTCCGCAGCACACCGACGCGATGCTGAGCGCGCTGATCGCGGACTGTCGGCGGACCGACGCCGCCGCCCGTCCGGTCGCCGCCGAACTGGCCAGGCGTTCGGCCTCGTTGACGACGTACGCGGAGCCGTACGGCGCCTGGCTGCCGCAGCCCGTGATGGCGGCGATCGACAGGCAGGCGAGCGCCGCCGCCAACCCGCCGATGCCCCCGTCCGCGCCGCCGGGGCGGCGCACGCTGCTCATCGGGGGCGCCATCGTCCTGGCCGTGGCCGGGGGCGCGGGCGCCTTGCTCACCGGAACCGGGGACGATCCTCCGCCTGACCAGGAGGCGGAGGACTCCCGTAAGTCCCGGAACTCCGCGCCCCCGGCCACGGCCCCCGCTTCTCCGTCCCCCACACCCTCGCCCCCGGCGAAACCCGTCACACTCGAATTCGTGATCACTGGCGGCGGGCCGCTCACCTCGCTCACCTACTGGGTGAACGGCCGGCCCACCACGCTGAAGAACGTTCCCCTGTCCTGGCGCCGGACCGTCGAGGTGCCGCGCTCGCCGGGAAGCGTCGACTGGCGGCTCCGCTTCACCTTTCCCTCGGGCAAGGTCAGGGTCCGCGTGTTGCAGGACGGCGCCAAGACCACCGACGGCAGCTATCCCACACCAGCCGCTCTCGACTTCCCCAACCTCTATCCCTACGACGTGGACATGGGCGGATCCATCGCGATCCCGGGCCCCCTCCCGGACGCCGGCGTCTAGAATCGGCCTCACCGACTACGAGGAGGGCGCCATGGCGAGTTCGGCGAGCAGGGTCAGCCTTCTACCGAAACACCTAGGCAGCCTCAGCCACACCGTTCCTCCCGCCCGGTCGGGCACACTCTTCGCGCTCGGGTCGAACGGCGGCATGAGCGTGGCGCCGGATGCGGACTTCACGCTGCTGTTCGGGCGCAACGAGCCCGACGTCCACATTTGCGTCGGTGCGGGCGACACGCGCGTCAGCCGACGGCAGGGACTGATCACCCGGGAATCCTCCCGCTGGATGCTGCACAACACCGGCAGACTGCCCATCCGTTTCCCCGGATCGCGGCTGATACTCGGCGGAGACCAGGCTCAACTTCCGTTCGGTTACACGCCCTTGTTCATCGTCTCCGCACGACAGGAGCACCTCCTGGAGGTCCGGATCACCGCTTCGGCACCGTCGCCCGGCCCGGGAATCGGACGGGGGCCACACGAGGAGGAGACGCACGGCGAGGTGCGGCAGCTGAGCCCGGAAGAGAAGCTGGTGCTGGTCTGCCTCGCTCAGCGCTACCTGCGGCTCGATCCCCAGCCGCAGCCCCTGACATGGGCCCAGGTCGCTTTCGAGCTGAGCGAGTTGAGGCCGACGGAGCGATGGAGCCCGAAGCGCGCGGCCCACATCGTCGCAGGCGCGCGCAAACGGCTCAGCAAGGAGGACGGCGTTCCCGGACTCCTGGAGGAAGAGGTCCCCCCGCCGGTCGGAAACGCGCTCAACCACAACCTCATCACCGATCTGCTGGTCACCACGACGATCGTCAAGTCGGACTTGCGCCTGCTGGGGTAATGACACGTCGTCCCGCCCTTACCCATGAGTCCCTCGGGGTGCTCCCCGTGCACGACCAGACCGCGCTGCGCACCGAGGGCATCGCCAACAGTTCCACCAGCATCCCGGCGTGAAAGCCGATGTCGACGACGGTTATCGCGGCCTCGCCAACGAGTTCCCCGACCAGGTCTTTGCCCCGCCGAAGAAGCCGAAGACCGCGGAAGACCCGGCCGAGCTGCCGCTCACCGAGCACTACGGCCGGCGCGAGCACAAGCGCCGTCAGTCCTCCCGGCGGATCTGCGTCGAGCACGCGCGGACGCGTTCCGTACGGCGTCGAACGCTCATGGGCGGGCTGCCGGAGCACACGGCGGAGCCGTGCCCGTGCGCCCGCCTGTGTCAGGACTTGCTGCCCGCGCTCCGATCCGCCCGGTACGCGCGGAGGAACGTCCGTACTCCCTCGACGACGAGGGGGCGTACGCGGGGGTTCTGCGCGGCGTTCGCGGAGCCGAGGCGGTCCAGGGCGACGCCGAAGGTCAGCGCGAGGAACTGGTCGGCCGCCAGCCGGGCGTCGGGGACGTCGAGCAGCCCGGCCTCGGCGAAGGCCGTGAACCGCTCGGCGATCGCCTCGTCGGGGGTGTCCGCCATGGGGTTGTAGTCCTGCTGCGGCAGATGGCCGGACTCCGTCCGGACCAGGCGTTGCAGTGTCGTGTACTCCGCCGAGCCGAGCATGTCGGTCGCGATGCGCATCGCGAACGAGACCAGGCCGTCCTCCAGTTCGGCGGCCTCGGTCAGGTCCGTGAGGGTGTCGTCGAGGGTGCGCCGGACCGTGGTGACCAGCGACTGGCCGACCGAGTCGACGACCGCCCGCAGCAGGGACCGCTTGTCGCCGAAGTAGTCGTAGACCGTCCGCTTGGACACCTCCGCCCGCGCGGCGACCGCGTCGACGCTGGAGCGGTCGAAGCCGTCGGCGAGGAACAGTTCCCGGGCCGCCGAGAGGATGGCGGCCCGCTTCCGCGTGGACCCCTCGCGCAGGGTCTTGGTGGTCGGCATGGGCTCATCCTAACCGTTCTACACTGCACGGTGTAGTGTAGCTCTGGTCCGGTGAGTGCCGTGCGCGTTCCTCCGTGTGCGGCCGGCTCCGTCCCGCCGGGCCATGACGGAAAGGACCTTCATGACCACGACTTCGGCTCCTCCGCTCCGTATCGGGAAGGCCGCTGTCCGGGCCCTCGGCATCCTGGCGCTGGCCACCGGCGCCCTGGAATCGGTGGTGACGCCGACGCTCCCGCTCCTGCGACGTGAGCTGGACATGAGTCACGCCGAAGGGGCGTTGCTCAGCATCGTGCTCCTCGTCACCGGCGCGCTGATCACACCGGTGGCGGGGAAGTTAGGCGACCGCTACGGCGGGAAACAGGTCCTCGTCCGGCTGATGGTGGTGGTCTGTGCCGGGGGTCTGGTGTCCGCCCTGGCGCCGAACCTGCCGGTGCTGCTGCTCGGTCAGATACTCCAGGGCGCGATGGTGGGCGCGCTGCCCCTGTCGTTCATCCTGGTGCGCGAACACCTTCCCGAGGGCGAGTCCAAGGTGGCCATCGGCGTGGTCAGCGGGCTGTTCGTGGGGGGCACGATGGCGGGGACGCTGGCGGCCGGACCCGTGGCCGAAGGGCTGTCCCGGCACTGGATGTTCGCGCTGCCGACGTTCGCGGTCATCGGGGCCACCGTGCTGGTGCACCGGCTGATGCCGCAGGATCCGCCGCGCCGGTCGGACGGCGCCGGGATCGACTGGCCCGGCCTGGTCCTCCTGAGCGGAACGCTCGTCACACTCATGCTCGTCCTGGCGCTGGCGCCCGAGATCGCCGCGCGCCCCCTCGTGCTCATCGCCCTCCTCGTGCTGCTGGCCGCCTTCGCGACCGGATGGGTGGCCGTCGAACGTCGCGCGACCTCGCCGATGGTCGATCTGCGCATGGTGGGGCGGCCCGAGGTGTGGAAAGCGTGCGTGCTGACGTTCATGATCTGCGTCGGTACGTCGGTGGCGGCCTATCTCGTCCCGGCGCTGTTCGCGGTACCCGCCGACGCGTACGGGTTCGGGGCGAGCGCGACGCAGATCGGCCTCTTCCTGCTGCCCGGGGCCGTGGCCGCGTCGCTGGCCGGGCCGGCCGGCGGGTTCGGGGCGCGGCGGTTCGGTTCGCGTGCCGTGGTCACCGTCGGGGTTCTCATCATGGCCGTCGGCCTGCTCGGCCTGGCGGCCGTACACACCGAGGTCTGGCACCTCGTCGTCGGCAAGATGATGATCGCGCTCGCCAACGGGCTCTGCGTCACGGCGATGGTGACCAGCACCGCCACCTCCGTCGACCGCGGTGACACCGGCATCGCCACCGGTCTGGTCCTGGTGACGCGCGTGATCGGCTTCGCCGTCGGGGTCCAGATCAGCGGCGCGATCCTCACTGCCAGGACCCCCGCCGGGTCGGACCTCCCGGCCGAATCGGCCTATGTCGTCGGCTTCGTCCTGGCCGGAGCCGTCACGGCGCTGTCCCTGCTCGTCGTCCGTACCCTGAGCAAAGGAGTCAAGGAATGACCCGCGTCGATACGTTGGTGAACGGTCCCGCCACACGGGGACGTACGGTCCTGATATCCGGGGCCAGCATCGCGGGGCCCGCCCTCGCGTACTGGCTGAACCGCCACGGATTCGCGGTCACGGTGGTCGAGAAGGCGGGCACGGTCCGCGACGGCGGCTATCCCATCGATGTGCGCGGCACCGCACTCGACGTCGTCCGGCGGATGGGGATCCTGCCGCGGCTGCGGGACGCGCACATCGATCTGCGCCGGCTGACCTTCCTCGGCGAGGACGGCTCCGAGGTGGCCTCGGTCGACCCGCACGCCGTCACCGGCGGGGTCCCGGGAAGAGACCTGGAGGTGCGGCGCGGGGTGCTGGCCGGCGCTCTCCACGAGGCCGTCCGTGACGACGTGGAGTTCCTGTTCGACGACTCCATCGACACGCTCGACCAGCACCGCCACGGGGTCGACGTCACCTTCCGCGGGGGAGGCAGCCGCACGTTCGACCTGGTGCTGGGGGCGGACGGGCTGCACTCGCACACCCGCGCGCTCCTGTTCGGACCCGAGGAGCGGTTCCACCGCTATCTCGGCTACTGCTTCGCCGGGTTCACCCTGCGCAACACCTTCGGGCTCGTCCGTGAGACCACGATGTGGAACGCCCCGGGCCGGGCCGCCGTGCTGTACGCCGTGGGCGACGACGACGACGTCCACGGCTTCCTCAACTTCGCCCGCACGGAACCGCCGTTCGACGCGTTCCGTGACCCGGAGGCCCAACGGGACCTGGTCACCGAGGTCTTCGACGGTGCGGGATGGGAGGTCCCGGGCATGCTCGCCGCCCTGCGCGACGCGGACGACCTGTTCTTCGACGTGGTCAGCCAGATCCGCATGGACCGCTGGTCCAGCGGCAGGGTCGCGCTGGTGGGCGACGCCGCCTACGCGCCCTCCTTCCTCACCGGCCAGGGCTCCAGCCTCGCCCTGGTCGGCGCATACATGCTCGCCGGATCCCTGGCGGCCGAACGCGATCACTCCGCGGGCTTCGCCGCCTACGAGCGTGACACCCGTGCGTTCGTGACCCTGAACCAGGATCAGGTCGGCAAGGGCGAGGCCGCCCTCTTCCCGACCACCGCCCGGGCGCTGGAGCAGCGCAACACCATGCTGCGTGGTCTGGGCTCCATGCCGGCCCCGGCGGAGGGGCGGCCGGCCCACGAGGCGCTGGTGCTGCCGGAGTTCAGACTCCCGGGGTGAGCGCCGCCCCGGTCTGCCGGGGGACCCGCCGGGGGTTGTCGTCACGGAGTTCGGGGGGCAGGAGGGCGTCGGGGAAGGACTGGTAGCAGACCGGGCGCAGCCAGCGTTCGACGGCGAGGGTGCCGACGCTCGTCGTGCCGGGCGAACTCGTCGCCGGCCACGGGCCCCCGTGCACCATCGCGTGGCAGACCTCGACACCGGTGGGCCAGCCGCCCCACAGAACGCGGCCGGCCCGCTCCTCCAGTACCGGCAGCAGCCCGAGGGCCGTCGTCCGGTCGGCGTCCGTCACGTGCAGGGTGGCCGTCAGCTGGCCTTCCAACTCCTCCAGGAGGTGCAGGAGTTCGTCCGTACCGGACCAGCGCACGACGAGCCCCGCCGCGCCGAAGACCTCGCCCGTGAGGTCCCCGTGCGCGGTGTACGTGGCCGCGTCGCACGCCAGGACGACGGGGGCCGGTGCGTACGGGCCGGTCCCGGCCGCACCCCGCGCCACCTCCCGTACGCCCGGTACGTCCTCCCACCGCCGTACGCCCTCGGTGTACGCCCGGGCGATGTCCGGGGTGAGCATGACCTGCCCCTCCGTGGCCTTCACGGCCCGGGCGGCGGCGGAGAGGAAGGCGTCGCCCGCCGGTCCGGCCGGCAGCAGCAGGAGGCCGGGGTTCGTGCAGAACTGCCCCGCGCCGGCCGTCAGCGACGCCACGTACGCGTCGGCCGCGGCTTCCGGCTCGGCGAGGGCCCCGTCGAGCATGATCACGGGATTGACCGCGGACATCTCGGCGTGGACCGGGATGGGCACCGGACGCGACCGGCCGGCGGCGATCAGCGCCAGCCCGCCGGCCCGGGAGCCGGTGAACCCCACCGCGGTGATCCGTGGATCGCCGACCAGGGCGAGCCCGACGTCGTGGCTCCGGCCCACCAGCAGGGAGAACACTCCGGCAGGCATGCCGGTGCGCGCGGCGGCGGCCGTGACGGCGCGGGCCACGGCCTCCCCGGTGCCCGGGTGTGCCGGGTGCGCCTTGACCACCACGGGGCAGCCGGCGGCCAGCGCGGACGCGGTGTCGCCGCCCGCGACCGAGAAGGCCAGCGGGAAGTTGCTCGCACCGAACACGGCCACCGGGCCGAGAGGGACGCGCCGGAGCCGTACGTCTGTGCCCGAGGGGCCGGAGTCGATCCGGGCGCCGAGGGCGCTCCCGCTCCTGACGAGGTCGGCGAAGAGCCGCAACTGCCCGCAGGTGCGGCCCCGTTCACCGGACAGCCGGGTCGGCGGGAGTCCGGTCTCCCGGGCTGCGAGTTCCAGCAGGGCGTCGCCGAGGGCCTCGATCTCCTCCGCGCAGGCGTCGAGGAAGGCCGCCCGCCGCTCGGGCGGCAGGGCGCGGAAGGCGCGGGCGTCCGCCGCGGCGAGCCGGGTCGCCTCGGCGACCTGCTCCGTCGAGGCGTCCCGGTGCGGGGGGCCGAACGGTTCCCCGGTCGCGGCGGCGACCGCGTACCAGGGGTCCCCGGTGCCGGGGACCTCGCGACCGGCGAGGAGCGAGTGCCCGACCAGGAGTGAGGTCTCGGTCAGGGGGGCGTGTCCGTTCGAGGGTGAGTTCCCGGTCAGAGGGGCTTGTCCGGTCGGGGGAGTGGGGCCGTTCAGGGGGGTGGGCCTGTTCGGGGGCGGGTTCCCGGGCAGGGGTGGGTTTCCGGTCGGGTTCACAGCGATGCGTCTCCCTGTGCGCGCCGGTGGGCGGCGCGCCGTCGTCGGGTGTCCGGGGGAAAGTCACCGGGGCGGTGGCGTTGTCCTCGGGTCGTCCGGATGTATAGCCTAAGCAATGGCATGTGACATTGCACTAAGGAGCGGCCATGAAAGTCGTCGTCGTCGGAGCGGGCATCGTGGGCGCCGCGTGCGCGTTCCACGCCGCCGCGGCGGGGCTCGACGTCACGGTCCTCGACCGTGGTCCCGTCGGCGCGGGTACGACCAGCCGGGGGGAGGGCAACATCCTCCTCTCCGACAAGGAGCCCGGCCCCGAACTGGAGCTGGCCCGCCTCAGCCGTGCCCTCTGGGACGAGACAGGCGAGGAACTCGGCCCGGAATCCATCGAGTTCGAGACCAAGGGCGGCCTCGTCGTCGCGAGCACACCCGACGCCCTCACCGCCCTGCACGCGTTCGCCGCGCGCCAGGCGGCCGCGGGCGTCCGCACCGAAGCCGTCGAACGCGTCGGCGAGCTCGAACCCCATAGCGCGCCCGGCCTCCCCGGCGGCGTCCACTACCCGCAGGACGCCCAGGTGCAGCCCGTTCTCGCGGCGGCCGCACTGCTGCGCGCCGCGGTCCGGCACGGGGCCCGGACGCACACCGGCGAGGCCGCGGCCGCGGTCACCGGGGCCGACGGCAGGATCACCGGAGTGCGCACCGCCGACGGCACGGTGCTGCCCGCCGACGCCGTGGTCAACGCCGCGGGCACCTGGGGCGGTGAGGTCGGCCGCCGCCTCGGCGCGCCCGTCGAGATCCTGCCCCGCCGGGGCTTCGTCCTCGTCACCGAGCCGCTGCCGCCGATGATCCGGCACAAGGTCTACTCCGCCGACTACGTGGCCAACGTCGCCTCCAGCGAAGAGAGTCTGGAGACCTCGTGCGTCGTCGAGGGCACCCGCGCGGGCACGATCCTGATCGGCGCCAGCCGCGAACGCGTCGGCTTCGACACCTCGATGAACCCGGCCGTGGTGGCCACGCTCGCCGCTCAGGCATGCCGCCTCTTCCCGTTCCTGCGCGGCGTCCACCTGATCCGCGCCTACCGGGGCTTCCGGCCGTACTGCCCGGACCACCTGCCGGTCATCGGCCCCGACCCCCGCGTCCCCGGCGTCGTCCACGCGTGCGGCCACGAGGGCGCCGGGATCGGTCTCGCTCCCGGGACCGGCGCCCTGGTCACCGCCCAGCTCCTCGGCCGCCCGTGGCGCGGCGCCGATCCGGCCGCCCACACCGGCCTCCTGCCCGACCGATTCCTGAACCCCGGAGGTGTGCCCAAGTGACCGCAGTGAACGCGTTCACCGTGGACGGCGAACCGTTGCCGTTCGAACCGGGACAGACCCTGGCCGCCGCGCTCGTCGCCTCGGGCCGGGTCGCCTGGCGGACCACCCGGGACGGTCGACGGCCCCGGGGGATCTTCTGCGGGATCGGCGTCTGTTACGACTGCCTGGTGACCGTCGACGGCACGGGCGGGCAGCGCGCCTGCCTGGTGCAGGCCCGCGCGGGCATGGCCGTCACGACCGGGGAGGACGACGATGAGTGAGCCCCGTGACCTCGGGACGACGAGTGAGCCCCGCCACCTCCTGGCGACGCCGAGCGAGCCCCGTGACCTCGTGGTGGTGGGCGCGGGCCCGGCCGGCATGGCCGCCGCCGCCACCGCCCTGGACGGCGGGCTGCGGGTCGTTCTCGTCGACTCGGGCGCCGCCCCGGGCGGCCAGTTCTGGCGCCACCCCCCGCCCTTCGCGCGGGAAGCCGTTCCGACCGCCGATCTGCACCACGGGCTGAACACCTACCGGACGCTGTGCGCTACCCTCTCCGCCCACGAGCGCACCGGACGGCTCACGCTGCTGCTGAACCACCATGTGTGGACCACGGCCCGCGACGAGGACGGCTTCACCGTCCACGCCGTGGACCGCGGCCGGGCGCCCGAAGAGCGGGCGGTCGTGCTGCGCGCACCGGCCCTGCTGGTGGCGACCGGCGCCTACGACCGCCAACTCCCCTTCCCCGGCTGGGACCTGCCCGGGGTGCTCACCGCCGGCGGGCTCCAGTCGCTGCTCAAGGGCGGCGGAGTCGTCGCCGGCCGCCGGGTGGTCCTCGGCGGCACGGGCCCCTTCCTGCTGCCGGTCGCCGCCGCCCTCGCCGCCCGCGGGGCGAAGGTCGTCGCCGTGTGCGAGGCGGCGGCGCCCTCGGCCTGGCTGCGCCACCCCGCGGCCCTGCTGCGCAACCCCGCCAAGTGGGCCGAGGGCGCCCGGTACGCGGGCACCCTCGCCCGGCACCGCGTCCCCGTCCGCACCCGCACCGCGATCGTCGGCGCGGAAGGAGCGCGGGGGCGGGTCGCCGTCGTGCGCACCGCCTCCCTGGACGCCGACGGGCGTCCGCTCCCGGGCACCGAGCGCCGGATCGAGGCCGATACCGTGGGCGTCGGCTGGGGCTTCGTCCCCCAGCTCGACCTGCTCCTCCCGCTCGGCTGCGACCTCGCCGACGCGGGCGACGGCACCATGGCCGCCGCCGTCGACGGCGGACAGCGCACCACGGTGCCCGGGCTGTACACGGCGGGCGAGACGTGCGGCGTGGGCGGGGCCGCGCTCGCGGTGAGCGAGGGCCGCGTCGCCGCCGCCTCGGTGCTCACCGACCTCGCCGCCCCCGGCCGGCCCGGCACCCGCCGCCCGGCCGCGGAGCGCCGGGCGGTGGCCCGGCACCGCGCCTTCGCACGGGCGATGGCACAGGCACACCCCCTGCCCCCGGGCTGGCCCGCGTGGCTGACCGACGACACACCGGTCTGCCGGTGCGAAGAGGTCACCGCGGGGGCGGTCCGGTCCGCCCGCGCCGACGAGTCGGCAGCCGACCACCGGCAGGTCAAACAGCTGACCAGAGCCGGCATGGGCTGGTGCCAGGGCCGGATGTGCGGGCCGGCCGTCCACTGCCTGGTCTCCGCCCGCGACCAGCCGTACGCCCCCGCCGAGCGGCTGATCGCGACGCCCGTCACCCTCGGTGCGCTCGCCGATTCCGTCGAGCCCACTTCCGACCACATCTGAGGAGTTCCCATGGACCTGGACCGCACCTCCCTTCCCACCCGCATGCCCTGGCACGGCGTCATCGTCGCGACGAGCCTTCCGTTCGGCCCGGACCTCGCCGTCGACCACGGCGCCTACGGGGACAACGTCGCCTGGCTCGCCGAACAGGGCCTGCACGGCGTCGCCCCGAACGGCTCGCTGGGCGAATACCAGACCCTGACGTACGAGGAGCGCGACCGCGTCGTGGAGACCGCCGTCGCGAACGCCCCCGAGGGCTTCACCGTGATGCCGGGCGTCGGAGCGTACGGCGCGATCGAGGCGAGGCGGCACGCGCGGTTCGCCAAGGACGCCGGCTGCCAGGCCGTCATGTGCCTGCCGCCCAACGCCTACCGGGCCGACGACCGCGCCGTCCTGGAGCACTACGCGATGGTCGCCTCCGCCGGCCTTCCCGTCACCGCCTACAACAACCCCATCGACACCAAGGTCGACCTGCGCCCGGAGCTGCTGGCCAAGCTGCACGCCGAGGGGTTCATCGTGGGCGTGAAGGAGTTCTCCGGCGACGTCCGCCGGTGCTACGCCATCAACGAACTCGCTCCCGGGCTCGACCTGATCGTCGGCACCGACGACACCCTCCTGGAAGTCGGCGTCGCCGGCGCCAAGGGCTGGGTCGCCGGCTACCCCCAGGTCTTCCCGCGCGCCTGCCTCGACCTCTACAACGCCTCGCTGGCCGGCGATCTCGACACCGCGCTCCCGCTCTACCGACAGCTCCACTCCGTACTGCGCTGGGACAGCAGGACCGAGTTCGTCCAGGCGATCAAGCTCGGCCAGGACATGATCGGCCGGACCGGCGGGGGCTGCCGTCCGCCCCGGCAGACCCTGGACCCGGAGACCGAGGCCGTCGTCCGCGCCGCCACCCAGGCGCTCATCGACGCGGGGGTGAACTGACGTGCGCTCCAAGGTCTGTTACCACGCGGTCGACTCCCACACCGAGGGCATGCCGACCCGGGTCGTCACCGGCGGGGTGGGTGTCCTGCCGGGCGCGACGATGGCCGAACGACGGCAGCGGTTCATGGCGGAGCGCGACGGACTGCGCACCCTGCTCATGTGCGAGCCGCGCGGGCACGGGGCCATGTCCGGAGCGATCCTCCAGCCCCCGACCCGGCCGGACGCCGACTTCGGCGTGCTGTTCATCGAGGTCTCCGGCTGCCTGCCCATGTGCGGCCACGGCACCATCGGCGTGGCGACGGTCCTCGTGGAGACGGGCATGGTCGAGGTGGTCGAACCGGAGACCCTCATCCGCCTCGACACCCCCGCGGGCCTCGTCACGGCACGGGTCGCCGTGCGCGACGGCCGTGCCGAGTCCGTCACCCTGGAGAACGTCGCCTCCTACAGCCACGCGCTGGACCAGGTCGTCGAGGTCGAGGGGTTCGGCCCGGTCCGCTACGACATGGCGTACGGCGGCAACTTCTACGCGATTGTGCGCACCGAGGACCTCGGCATCCCCTACGACCGGGCGGAGAAGGGGCGGCTGCTCGACGCGGGCCTGGCCGTCATGGGGGCGATCAACGAGCGGAACCCGGTGGCCCACCCGGAGGACCCCGCGATCGACGTCTGCCACCACGTCTATCTGGAGGCGCCCGGCTCGACCGCCGAGCACTCGCGGCACGCCATGGCCATCCACCCCGGCTGGTTCGACCGCTCGCCCTGTGGGACGGGAACCAGTGCCCGGATGGCCCAACTGCACGCGCGGGGACAGCTGAAGACCGGGCAGGACTTCGTCAACGAGTCCTTCATCGGCTCCCGCTTCACGGGCCGGATCCTGGCGGAGACCACGGTCGGCGGCAGGCCCGCCGTACTGCCCTCCGTCACCGGCCGCGCCTGGATCACCGGGACCGCGCAGTATCTGCTCGACCCCACGGACCCCTATCCGACGGGATTCACCGTATGACGGCCGATCCGTACACCGGGCCGATCGGGACGGCGTACACCCGGCCGATCGATACGGCGTACACCGGGCCGATCGGGACGGCGTACACCGGGCCGATCGATACGGCGTACACCCGGCCGATCGATACGGCGTACACCCGGCCGATCGATACGGCGTACACCCGGCCGATCGGTACGGTCGACTGGCACACCGGGGGCGAACCGTTCCGGATTGTGCCCACGCCCCCGCCGGCCGTGACCGGGCACGGGCCCACCGTCGCCGAGCGCCGCACGGTCGCCATGGCCGACGCCGGGGTGCAGTGGACCCGGGCCCTGCTGTGCGGCGAACCGCGCGGTCACGCCGACATGTACGGGGCCTTCCTGGTACCGCCCGACGACGCCGGGGCCCACCTCGGCGCCCTCTTCTGGCACAAGGACGGCTTCTCCACGGCCTGCGGGCACGGCACGATCGCCCTCGGCGCCTGGGCGGTCGCCACCGGCCTGGTCCCGGCGCCGGCCGACGGCACGACGGACGTCGTCATCGACGTCCCCTCCGGCCGCGTCACGGCGAGCGTGCGCACGGCCGGCGGGCGGGTCGCGGACGTGACGTTCGTCAACGTCCCCGGCCATGTCCACGCGCGCGGCGTCGAGGTGGCCACCTCGCAGGGCACCGCCACCGTCGACATCGCCTACGGCGGCGCCATGTACGCCGTGCTCCCGGCACACCGGCTCGGCCTGCGGGTCCGGCCGAGGGACGTCACCGCGCTCGTCGCGGCCGGCCGCGAGATCCGCGACGCGCTGAACGCCGCCCACGCCGCCGAACACCCCGAGGACGCCCGGCTGTCCGGCGTCTACGGGACGGTGTTCACCGAGGAGGCCGGCGACCCCGTCGAACGGCCCGACGGCACCTGGCTGCTGCGCCACCGCAACGTCACGGTGTTCGCGGACGGCCAGGTCGACCGCTCCCCGTGCGGCTCGGGCACCGCGGCCCGGGTGGCGCTCCTCGCCGACGCCGGGGAACTGCGCCTCGGCGACGAGTTGAGGCACGAGTCGGTGGTGGGCTCCGTCTTCCGCGCCCGGATCGAGCGGACCACCACGGTCCACGGCCGCCCAGCGGTCGTCCCGGCCGTGACGGGCACCGCGTACGCCACCGGAACGAGCCGCTTCACCGTCGATCCCGACGACACCCTCGTACCCGGGTTCGTGCTGCGATGACGGTGACGCTCGACGCCGCGGACGTGTTCGCGCTCGGTCCGGCCGGGGCCGTCGCCGCGGTCCGGGAGGCGCTGG
Source organism: Streptomyces sp. NPDC091287 (assembly GCF_044768525.1). Classification (NCBI taxonomy): domain Bacteria; kingdom Bacillati; phylum Actinomycetota; class Actinomycetes; order Kitasatosporales; family Streptomycetaceae; genus Streptomyces; species Streptomyces sp. NPDC091287. The sequence continues at coordinate 286,551 of NZ_JBIVUV010000003.1, read as the reverse complement.
CCGGGGGGCTCGATCCGGACGGCGACGTACCGAGGGCGGTCGTGCCGCTGGCCCACGGGCAGGGGCTGCTCATGCCCTCGGAGTCCGGCGGCTGGTTCGGGGTGAAGATCGCCACCGTCGCGCCCGGCAACGCCGCGCGCGGGCTGCGGAGGATCAACGCCACGTATCTGCTGCACGACAGCGCGACCCTGACCCCGGTGGCCCTGCTGGACGGGGTGGCGCTGACGACCCTGCGCACCCCGGCCGTCTCGGTCGCGGCCGGTCTGGACCGGCTGCGCGCGCTCGCCGACGGGGGCGGGGGGCTGCGCCTGGTGGTCTTCGGCGCGGGTCCTCAGGGGGAGGGCCACGTCGCCGCCGTACGCGCCCATGTTCCGGTGGCCGACGTCACGGTCGTCACCCGGCGCGGGGGGCCCGTGCCCGGCTGGGCGGACCGGAGTCCGGCGGCGGGCGGCGGGGGAGCGGCGGCCGCGGTGCGGCGCGCGGACGTCGTCGTCACCGCGACGTCCGCGCGCGAACCGGTGGTCGACGGGCGGCTGGTGCGCGACGGCGCGGTGGTACTGGCGGTCGGCTCGCACGAACCGGACGTGCGAGAGCTCGACAGCGTGCTGATGGGGCGTGCCACCGTCCTGGTGGAGAGCCGCGCGACCGCCCTCCGCGAGGCGGGCGACGTCGTCATGGCGATCCACGAGGGCGCGCTCGCCCCGGACGACCTCGTCACCCTGGCGGACCTGAACGGCTCATGGGGGGACGTCCCGGCCGACCGCCCGCTGGTCGTGAAGACGTGCGGGATGGGCTGGCAGGACCTGGTGGTCGCCGTCGCGGCCCACCGGCGGAAGGAGGGGGAGGAGGGAAAGGCGGGAAAGGCGGGGACGCCGGGGGAGCGGAGCTGAGCGCCCGCCGACGCCGCCCGAATCCGTACCCCTGGCGGGCCGTTACGTCAACGCACGCCGCCCAGCGCGGACTTCGATGTCAGGACACACCGCGTTCCGCGCGGCCTTCGGGGCCCAACGCACGCCGCCCCGCGCGGACTGCGGCGTCAAGACATACCGCCCCGCGCGGGCGTCGGCCGCAACGTACGCCGCTCCGCGCCGACTTCGGCGTCAACATGGCTCGCCCCAACCGCACTTCGCGTCAGCGTGCGCCGAGCTTGCGGGACGGGGCGGCGCGTTCGGCTTCCCGCTTCCGGTCCGCCCACAGGGTCCGCACATGCGCGAGATGGCGGCGCATATGCTCCTCGGCCCCCTCCGCGTCCCCGGCGATCATGATGTCCAGGAGCGCGGTGTGCTCCCGCGCCGAACCCACCAGCGACCCCTCCTGGGACAGGTCGGTGAGCCCGTAGAGCCGGGAGCGCTTGCGCAGGTCGGCCACGGTCTCCACGAGGCGGGCGTTCCCGGCCAGGGCGAGCAGGTCGAGATGGAAGCGGCGGTCCGACTCCAGGTAGGCGATCAGGTCGCCGCCCTGCGCGGCGGTCACGATCTCCTCGGCCACCGGACGCACCGCCTCCAACTGCTCGCGGGAGGCGGTGCGGGTGACGCGGCCGATGGTGGGGATCTCGATGAGGGCGCGGATCTCGGTGTACTCGTCCAGGTCGCGCTCGGAGAGTTCGGTGACGCGGAACCCCTTGTTGCGCACCGCCTCGACCAGGCCCTCGCGGGCCAGATCCAGCATGGCCTCGCGCACGGGCGTGGCGGAGACGCCGTACTCGGCGGCGAGCGTGGGCGCCGAGTAGATCACGCCCGGCTGGAGTTCCCCCGCGATCAGCGCGGCACGCAGAGCGTTGGCCACCTGGTCGCGCAGATGCTCCTGCACCGAGATGAGTTTGCGGGACTTCAGCTCACTCATGCGTTCCCCTTCAATGATGTGGCACCGCACTATACAATGTCACGTTGCGCGGTGCCTCATCGGTCGAGGGTCAGTGCTGTCGAGGTCAGCGCTGTCAGCTGTCCAGGAGGCGGGCCATCCACTCCTCGACGCCGTCGACCGTACGCGGCAGCGCGCCGGAGAGCAGCTTCGCCCCGTCCGCGGTGATCACCAGGTCGTCCTCGATCCGCACGCCCATGCCGCGCAGCTCGGGCGGCAGCGTCTCGTCGTCCGGCTGGAGGTAGAGTCCGGGCTCGACGGTGAGGACGTGGCCCTCCTCCAGTACGCCGTCGAGATAGGTCTCCGCGCGGGCCCGCGCGCAGTCGTGCACGTCGATGCCGAGCATGTGCCCGCTGCTGCACAGGGTGTAGCGGCGGTACAGACCGCTGTCGTCGGCGAGCGCCTCCTCGGGCGAAACCGGCAGGATGCCCCACGCGTGCAGTCCCTCGGCGATGACCCGCATGGCCTCGCGGTGGAAGTCCCGGAACCGGGCCCCGGGACGCAGGACACCGATGGCGGCCTCCTGCGCGGCCAGCACCAGTTCGTAGACGTCGCGTTGGGCCGGCGAGAAACGGCCCGACAGCGGGAGGGTGCGGGTGATGTCGGCGGTGTAGAGGGTGTCGGTCTCCACCCCCGCGTCGAGCAGGAGCAGGTGGGACGGGTCGAGCGGTCCGTCGTTGCGGATCCAGTGCAGGACGCAGGCGTGCGCGCCCGCCGCCGCGATGGTCTCGTACCCCGTGCCATTGCCCTCGCTCCGGGCGCGCAGCTGGAACACGCCCTCGATCCAGCGCTCGCCCCGGGGGTGGCGCAGGGCGTCGGGCAGGGCGCGCGCGACGTCCTCGAAGCCCGCCCTGGTGTGGTCGACGGCCAGTTGGAGCTGGCCGACCTCCCAGGCGTCCTTCCGCAGCCGGAGTTCGGCGAGCGCGGCGTCCAACTCGGCGTCCCCTGCCGGGGTGTGGGACCGGGGGGCCGGCAGGCCGTCCACCCGGGCGTCGACGCCGGCGAGCAGCCGGGTCGGCGGCTGCGGGCCGGTGGGGAGCTTGGCCAGGTCGTCGAGGTGGGCGCAGCGCAGCCCGGTCAGCGCCGCCGTCTCGTCCAGGTCGGGCCGGCGGCCGACCCAGAACTCGCCGTAGCGGCGGTCGCGGTAGAAGTCGCTGGTGTTCCGGGAGGAGCGGGGGCGGATGTGGAGCACCGCCTCGTGCCCCTCGGGTCCGGAGGGTTCGAGGACCAGGACACCGGCCGAGCCGAGACCCGGCTGCCGCTTCGAACCGCGCTGCCCCCGGGCCGCCGCCACCACCGCCCCGGAGCGGGCCCGCTGCGCCGGGGAGAGCCCCCGCCCCGGGGTCGTGCCCGGCGGCGGCCGGCTGGTCGCCTGCCACCTGCCCCTGCCGGCCGTCCCGACCGCCCCGCACCCCGGTCCGCCCGGCGGGGCCCCCGTACCGGCCGAGGAGGCCCGATGAAACTCGCACTCTCCAAGTCCCCTCTCCCAACAGCGAGTTCTACGGAGGGTGGCGCCGCGCCCCTGCTGTCCGTACGCGGTCTGGTCAAGACGTTCCCCGGCCGCCGCGTCCTGGGCCGCGCCGCCGCTCCGGTCCGCGCGGTGGACGGCGTCGATCTGGAGCTCGCCGCGGGGGAGACCCTGGGGCTGGTCGGAGAGTCCGGCTGCGGCAAGTCGACCACGGGCCGGATGCTGGTCCGGCTGCTGGAAACCACCGCGGGGACCGTCGAGTTCGAGGGCCGTGACATCACACATCTGTCACAGTGCGAGCTACGGCCGGTCCGGCAGCACCTCCAGATCATCTTCCAGGACCCCCACGCCTCCCTGAACCCCCGGCAGACCGTCGCCCGGATCATCTCCGAACCCCTGCTCGTGCAGGGGGCCACGGTCCGGGCGGCCCGGGACCGGGCCGCCGAACTGCTCGACCTGGTGGGCCTGGGCTCCGAACACCTGGACCGGCACCCGTACCAGTTCTCCGGAGGCCAGGCCCAGCGCATCGGCATCGCGCGCGCCCTGGCTACCGGCCCCCGCCTGATCGTCGCCGACGAGCCGGTCTCCGCGCTCGACGTGTCCGTACAGGCCCAGGTCGTCAACCTGATGGAGCGTCTGGGCGGGGAACTGGGACTGTCGTTCCTCTTCATCGCCCACGACCTGTCCGTCGTGAAGCGGGTGTGCGACCGGGTGGCGGTGATGTACCTGGGCCGCATTGTCGAGATCGGCGACAAGCGCGAGCTGTACGACAGGCCGGCGCACCCCTATACCCGGGCGCTGCTCTCGGCGGTCCCGCTGCCCGACCCGGCTGCGGAGCGCCGCCGGGAGCGGATTCTCCTGCTCGGCGACCCGCCGAGCCCGGCCTCGCCGCCCAGCGGCTGCGGCTTCCACCCGCGCTGCCCCAAGGCGCAGGCCGTGTGCCGTACCGAGCGGCCGCTGCTCCAGGTCGTGGGCTCCGGCGCGCGTACGGCGGCCTGCCACTTCCCCGAAACGGGCTGAGAGGCCCGGAGGCTCGCGGCGGCCCGGAACACGCCCGGACCGCCTCTACCCAGCCGGGCCGCCCCCAAGCCGGGCGCCGTTCACCGGAAAGTCGTAGCGGATTCGGCCAGGGGCTTCCCTGTGATGTGTGACCTGTGCCATTGTACATGTCACAGGGCGTGGGCATGTCAACTCTGGACATGGGCCCCCTTCCGTCCGGCCGACAGCACGGCACGACAACACCCCCTGTCCCGCGCCCTGTACATCCCATCGGTCACGCATGCGCGTGCCTCCGATCCCTCATGGGAGGAAAAACGTGAGAACCACACTCGTCCGCCGAGGTGTGGGTGCCGTTCTGCCCCTGGCTCTGGCCGGGGCGATGAGCGTCGCGCTGCTCGGGCAGCCGGCCCAGGCGCAGCCGAACTCCCCTTCGGCCGCCACGGCATCGAACGCGTCCCAGCCGTCCCGCCCCGCCGGGGCGGCCGACCCCGCGCCGCAGGCGCAGCAGTCCCCCACCTCGGACACCGGCCACCAGGCCAAGGACCGACGAGAGGCGTCCCAGCTCCCCCCGCTGAGCGCCGACAAGTCCCCGCTCAAGGAGGCCTACGGCGAGCACGACGCCCCGCCGAAGCAGGGCGCGGGCAAGAATTCCTCGGCGAAGGCGGCCGCCGCGTGCGACCCGGCCGACTTCACCGGCCGCACCGGAAGCGAACTGGTGCGATTCATCAAGGCGTCCACCACGGACTGCGTGAACACCCTGTTCAGCCTCACCGGCAGCAGCGCCCAACTGGCTTTCCGTGAGGCGCAGATGACCTCGGTGGCCTACGCGCTGCGCGACAACGCCGCCTACTACCCCGGGGACGCGAGTACCGGCACCCCGCAGCTCGTGCTGTACCTCCGTGCCGGGTACTACGTACAGTGGTACAACCCCGACGTGGTCGGACCGTACGGCCCCGCCCTGCGGACCGCCATCCGCTCGGGCCTCGACGCGTTCTTCGCCAGCCCCCGGTCGCGCGACGTCACCGACGCCAACGGCGAGACGCTCTCCGAGGCGGTCATCCTGATCGACAGCGCCGCGGAGAACGCCCGGTACATCTCCGTCGTCAAGCGGATGCTGGCGGACTACGACTCCACCTGGAACGCGTCCTCACGGATGCTCAACGCCGTCAACAACGTGTACACGGTGACCTTCCGGGGCCACCAGGTGCCCGAGTTCGTCAGCGCCGTCGAGTCGGACCCGAGCCTCATCGACTCGCTGCACCGCTTCGCCGCCGACCACCTCTCCCTGCTGGAGGGCGACCAGGCGTACCTGACCTCCAACGCCGGACGTGAGCTGGGCCGCTTCCTCCAGCACACGAGCCTGCGGAGCAAGGTCCGCCCGCTGGCCACCGCCCTGCTCCGGGACACCTCCATCACCGGCCCCACCGCCCCGCTCTGGGTGGGCATAGCGGAGATGGCCGACTACTACGACAAGGCGAACTGCGCCACGTACGGCGTCTGCGACCTCCAGGAGCGCCTCAAGCGCGAGGTCCTGCCGGTCCGCCACACCTGTAGCCCCAGCATCCGCATCCTGGCCCAGCAGATGACGACCGCCGAGCTGAGCGCCAGCTGTACCAGCCTCATCGAGCAGGACGCCTACTTCCACCGGATCGCCAAGGACGACGGCCCGGTCGCCGACGACGACAACACCGCCATCGAGGTGATCGCCTACGACTCCAGCGCCGACTACCAGACCTACGCCGGCGCGATGTACGGGATCGACACCAACAACGGCGGCATGTACCTGGAGGGCGACCCCTCCGTCGTGGGCAACCAGCCCCGCTTCATCGCCTACGAGGCCGAATGGCTGCGACCGGACTTCCACATCTGGAACCTCAACCACGAGTACACCCACTACCTCGACGGCCGCTTCACCATGTACGGCGACTTCGCCGCCAATATGACCACCCCCACCATCTGGTGGGTCGAGGGCTTCGCGGAGTACATCTCCTACCACTACCGCCAGGAGCCCTACACCGCGGCGATGACCGAGGCGGGCAAGGGCACCTACGCCCTGTCCACCCTGTTCAGCACCGACTACAGCCACGACACCACCCGGGTGTACCGCTGGGGCTACCTCGCCGTGCGGTACATGCTGGAGAAGCACCCCGCCGACCTGGACAAGGTGCTTGCCCACTACCGCGCCGGTGAGTGGAGCGCCGCCCGCACCTACCTCACCAGCACTGTCGGCACCCGCTACGACAGCGACTGGAAGACCTGGCTGGCGGCGTGCGCCGCCGGTGACTGCGGCGGCGGCCAGCCGGGCAACCAGGCCCCCACCGCCGAGTTCACCGCCGCGGTCAAGGATCTGACGGTCACCCTCACCGACCGCTCCACCGACGCGGACGGCACCATCGCCTCCCGCGCCTGGGACTTCGGCGACGGCACCACCTCCACCCGGACCAACCCCGCCAAGACCTACAGCGCCGCGGGCAGCTACACCGTCCGGCTGACCGTGACCGACGACCAGGGCACCACGGCCACCACCACCCGGACGGTCACCGTGACCGGCGGCTCCACCGTCGGCGAGTGCACCGCCTCCGACACCCGCGTGCTGGGCAAGAACTGCCGTCGTGGCAACCTCTCCGCCACCACCGGCAACTACGCCTACCACTACCTGAACATCCCGGCCGGCACCAAGACGCTGAAGATCACGGTCAGCGGCGGCACCGGCAACGCCGACCTCTACTACAGCAACTTCGGCTGGGCCACCACCGGCTCTCACACCAACCGCGCCACCGGGCCCGGCAACTCCCACACCCTGACCATCAGCAACCCGCCGTCCGGCACCAACTACATCAGCCTCCACGCGGCGGCAGCCTTCAGCGGCGCCACCGTCACCACCGAGTACTGACCCACTGCTTCCCCCCCGGCCGGGGTCAGCGCCATCGGCGCCGGCCCCGGCTCGGCCGTGCGCCGGGGCGGTGGCGGCGGCCGGGCTCCACTGTCAGTGCCTCCCCATAGAGTCGAAGCATCACTCGGGGGAGCACCGGGGAGCACCGGACGAAGGAGTAGAACCATGTCCGCCAACAGGATCCAGCACAAGGTGAATCACGTCGCTCTGGTCGTGGACGCCTCGGGCTCCATGTACCAGCACCAGAGTCAGCTCATCCGCGTCGTGGACGAGTTCGTGGCGGGGCTGAAGGCCGAGTCGGACAGCCTCGGCCATGAGACGCGGATCAGTCTCTACTCCTTCGACCACCGGGTGGAGAACCTGGTCTGGGACATGGACGTGAAGCATCTTCCGTCCATGCGGGGGCTGTACCAGGTCAACAACGGCGCCACCGCCCTCATCGAGGCCTCGCTGAAGTCCCTGGACGACCTGGGGCACATCTGGGAGGAGTACGGCGAGCACAGCTTCCTCCAGATCGTGGTGACGGACGGCGAGGAGAACGCCTCCGGCGGCGACCGTCGGCACGACGGCGACATGACCATCCTCGGCCCCTGGCTCGACCGGATCACCGCGAAGATGAACGGCCTGCCGGGGCACTGGACTTCCGCGATCCTCGTTCCGAACTCCCTGGCGAAGCGCACCGCCCAGAACTACGGCTTCCCGGCCGGCAACATCGCCATCTGGGACGCGGACTCCCAGAAGGGCGTCGAGGACGCGATCGGCACCGTGCGGGCCGCCGCCACCAGCTTCCTGCGCGGTCGCGAGCAGGGCGTGCGCGGCACGAAGAACCTGTTCGCCGTGGGCCAGGACATATCGGTCGACGACGTGCGGGCCAACCTCGAACCGGTCGCGGCCGACAAGTACCGGCTGCTGAAGGTCGACAAGGAGATGGAGATCCGCGCCTTCGTCGACTCGCATCCGGGCGTCACCTACGAACGCGGCTCCTGCTACTACCAGTTGGGCACCCGGGTGCAGGTGCAGCCCGACAAGGAGGTCATCGTGGTCGAGAAGGACACCGACCGCGCCTACACGGGTGAGGCGGCGCGCAACCTCCTGTTCGGTGCCGGAGTCCGGGGGACCGTCTCGGTGAAGGCCGGCAACAACCCCAAGTTGGAGGTCTATGTGCAGAGCCGTTCGGTGAACAGGAAGCTCAAGGCCGATACGCGCCTGCTCATCATGCTCTGATCACGCTCTGGTAGCTCTGATCATGCTCTGGCCGGCGCCGAGGTGTCCGTCGCCACCGACACGGCGAGCAGGCCCAACGCCGTGCCCATCAGGTAGCGCTGGGCGCGGAGCCAGGAGGGACGCCGGGCGAGGAAGACGGCGATGGCTCCCGCCGCCAGGACGATGCCCAGATTGACGGTGAGGGCCACCGCGATCTGGACGGAGCCCAGCAGAAAGCCCTGGAGCAGGACGTTTCCCGCCTCCAGGCTGATGAACTGCGGGATGAGGGAGAGGTACATGATGGCGATCTTCGGATTGAGCAGATTCGTCATCAGGCCCATGGTGAACAGCTTGCGCGGGGAGTCGTGCGGCAGCTCCTCGGGGGCGAAGACGGACACGCCCCCGGGCCTCAGGGCGTTCCAGGCCAGATAGGCGAGGTAGGCGGCGCCGGCCAGCTTCACGGCCACGTACAGCTCGGGCACCGCGAGGAAGACCACCGACAGGCCGAGATTCGTGGCCAGCAGATAGACCAGGAAGCCCACGGCCACACCGCCCAGGGAGACCACTCCCGCGCGTCGCCCCTGGGTGATGCTCCGGGAGACGAGATAGATCATGTTGGGGCCCGGCGTGAGCACCATACCCAGGGCGACCATCGCCACCCCCAGCACCCCGCTCAGCTCGACCATGCTCGCCCGCCGCTCTGTTCATGGGGTGCCGGTCGGGCCCGGCACCCCAGTGCACCGGCCCCCCGCGACCGGTGCAATCGGAGTCTAGGTTCGCCGTCCTTCTCGGTTCAATAGGGGGCATTGCACTCGGTGCAATGCCGTGCTTGGATGCCGCTCACCAGGGATTCGACGCTGTTCACCAGGGAGGTGGAGCCGATTACCAGGGAGACGAAACCCGTGAAGGACTTCCGGTCCGTCGCCGACGCGGTGGCGGAGGAGATCGCGGCGGGGCGGCTCAAGGGCGGGGAACGGCTGCCTCCGCAGCGGGAGTTCGCCCGGCTCCACGCCATCGCCGACTCCACCGCCGCCCGCGTCTACCAGGAGCTGGCCCGCCGGGGCCTCACCGTCGGCCAGGTCGGACGCGGCACGTTCGTCACGGAGGCGCCCGGCGCTCCCGCTCCCGCCCCTGCCCTCTCCGAGCCCGCCGACAGCAGGGTCGACCTGGAGCTCAACCACCCCGTCGTCCCCGAACAGGCCGGGCTGCTCGCCGCCGGCCTGGAGAAGCTGGTGCGCTCCGACCGCCTGGAGTCGGTGCTCCGCCCGGTCGGGCCCGCCGGTACCCCCGCCGCCCGCGAGGCCGCCGCCGATCTCCTCGCGCGCGGGCGGTGGCGGCCCGACCCGGAACGGATCCTGTTCGCGGGGAACGGCCGGCAGGCCATCTCCGCCGCTGTCGCCGCGCTGACCCGGCCGGGCGCCCGGCTGGGCGTCGAGGAGTTCACCTATCCGGTGCTGAAGGCCATCGCCGCCCGGCTCGGTGTCACCCTCGTGCCCTTGGCCATGGACGGGGACGGGCTGATCCCGGAGGCGGTGGAGGAGGCGCACCGCGCGGCTCCGCTGCACGCTGTCTACGTGCAGCCGGTCCTCCACAACCCGCTGTCCCTCACCATGCCCGCGCGGCGGCTCGACCACCTGGCGGACGTGCTGCTGACATCGGGGATCCACGCGATCGAGGACGCTGTCTGGGCCTTCCTCCGGGACGACGTGGCGCCCCTCGCCTCGCGGGCCGCCGAGCGGACCGTCCTCGTCGACAGCCTCTCCAAACGCCTGTCCCCGGGGCTGTCCCTCGGATTCGCCGTGGCCCCCGCCGCGACGGCGGGCCGGGTCGCGGGGGCCCTGCGCTCCGGAGGGTGGACGCCCATGCGCTTCCCCCTGGAAGCGATGGCGCAGTGGCAGGCGGACGGCGCCGTCGACGTCCTCGTACGGGCGAAACAGCGGGAGGCCGGGGCGAGGCAGGGGATCGCCCACCGGCACCTCGGGGACTTCGACACGCGCGGCGACCCCTTCTCGTACTACCGCTGGTGGGAGCTGCCCAGTCCCTGGCGCGCCGACACCTTCGTCGCCGCCGCCGCGCGGCACGGCATCGCGGTGACCCCGGCCGCGGCGTTCGCCGCGGGCCGCCCCCGGGGCCCGCAGGCGGTCCGCCTGGGCCTGGCGTCACCCACCCGGGAAACCCTCTCCCGGGCCCTCGCGACCCTCGCCGACCTCGCCCGGTCCGCTCCGGACGACTTCGCGGGGGAGTGAGACCGTGCTTCCAGGCGGGCGGACACGATTCTCACGGTGGAAGCCGGACGCCGCGGTCGTGGCCGCCCTCACGGCGCCCGGTCCCCGCGCCGCGAGGTCTCCTCCAGGAGCTCGTCGAGGTCTTTGAGCCGGTCCAGGCCCTTGACCGCCCTCGCCATGCGGTGGTTGGCGCTCAGGGCGGTCCGGTGGCGATGCAGGAAGGCCCAGTAGCCCGCCGTGTACGGGCAGGCGTGTTCGCCGGTCCGGTCGGTGGGGCGGTAGGCGCAGGGGGCGCACAGGTCGCTCATCCTGTTGATGTAGGCGCCGCCGGAGGTGTACGGCTTGGTCGTCATCCGGCCGCCGTCCGCGTACTGCGACATGCCGACGACGTTGGGGAGCATCACCCAGTCGTAGCCGTCCACGAAGCAGCGGTGGAACCAGTCGGTCACGGCGGCCGGGTCCCAGCCGTCCTGCAGGGCACGGCTGCCCAGCACCATCAGGCGCGGGATGTGATGGGTCCAGCCGGTGTCACGGACCTGGGCCAGAGCGGTGGACAGGCAGTTCGCGGTGACCGCCTCCGCGTCCAGGTCGAGGAACCAGTCGGGCAGCGGCGCGGTGTGGCGCAGCGCGTTGCGGCCCCGGTAGTCCTCGCCGAAGTGCCAGTAGAGCTGCCACACGTACTCCCGCCAGCCGGCGATCTGGCGCACGAAGCCCTCGACGCTGTTGAGCGGGGCCTCGCCCGCGCGCCAGGCCTTCTCGGCACGCTCGACGCATTCGGCAGGGTCCAGAAGCCCCAGGTTGAGGGGGGCCGACAACAGGCTGTGGCTCATCACGGGGTCGTCCGCGAGCATCGCGTCCTCGTAGCGGCCGAAGTCGCCGAGGCGGTGCGAGACGAAGCGCCGGAGCGCGGCCAGCGCCTCCCGCCGGGTGACGGGGAAGCGGCGGGGGCCGTCGCGGCCGACGAACGAGACCTCCCCGTCCCGCTCCCAGCGGTCGAGGTCGTGGCGCACCTCGTCGTCGATCTCGTCCTCGGCCGGGCTGTACGGTGCGGGCACCTCCAGGGTCGAACACCCCCGGGGCGGCGGCTCGCGGTTGTCGTGGTCGAGGTTCCACGTCCCCCCGGCGGGCTCGTCGCCCTCCATGAGCAGTTCGTGGCGCCGGCGGACCCACCGGTAGAAGCCCTCCATCCGCAGACGGCCGCCCGTGTGCTCCTTCGCCCACGCCTCGAACTCCGCCTGCGGCAGCAGGAAGCCGCGGGCCGGGAGGACGTCGACCTCGTCCCGCGAGGTCACGAGGTCCAGCGCGGCGCGCGAGGTCGGGTGGCAGACCGTCAGACGGTGCCCGCGTCCACCGAACCCCGCCTCCGCCAGCCCGTCCGCGTAGGTCTCGGCCTGTACGTAGTGGACGCGGTCGCCCAGTTCGGCCGCCCGGTGCCGCATCGCGGAGAGGACGAGGTGGGCCTTGGACCGGTGGAAGCGACGTCTGCGGAGCACGGACCGGGCTTCGATCATCAGGACGGGGGCGTGTGCGTCCGGTCCGCCGCGGCGGGGGTCCAGGAAGTGGGGGCCGAGCTGGTCCCCGAAGAGCCAGTGGGTGCGTGGTGCCATGAGGTGCGCCTGTCCTGCCGTCGGGTTCCCCTCCGCCAGGCTAGGGACGGCCGGGGCGGCCCCGGCGACGCCACGCCGGGCCCTGGGAACTGCCTGCCGTCTGTCGGGCGGACGACGGCGGCAGTTCGCCGGCAGGCCCTACCGCGACGAGGGCGCCGCGGTCATCCGCCGCAGCCCTGTGTACTGGAGCGCGGAGTAGACCGCCACGATCACGGCTCCGATCAGCAGGAACACCACCCCGAACCCGTTGAGCGGCACGAAGTCGGCGAAGGCCGTCACCACGCACCCGACCGCGCACAGGGCGTTCACGGCGACGACGGTCCTGGCCAGGGCGGGCGGGATCACCGGATAGCCGGCGATCAGCGCGAGGGAGGCCGCCCCGCCGATCTGGAAGATCCCGAACGCCACGGCGAAGGCCACCGGCATCCCGGTCGCGGAGCCGAGCGGCACGGCGGCCGCGACCAGCACGACGCCCATCACGGCGGTGCTCACACTGTCGACGCGCAGCACCAGACGGAGGAACCGGGCGGCGTCCCGTGCGGGAGCCACCGTCGCCGCGGACGGGGTGAGGGCGTACGTCATCTCGGATCTCCTTCGGCCGGTGGGGTCGGTGACACCGTGCCACGCGCAGGGGCCCGCACTCCATGACCTCCCAGGTCATGGAGGCGTGGACGGCGGACCACGGATACGGTGAGGTCATGGAGACCGAAGAGCCGCCCCGGGTAGGCCTGTTGATCCGGGAGTGGCGCCGCCGACGCAAGCTCAGCCAGCTCGACCTGGCGCTGCGGGCGGACTCCTCGACCCGGCACCTCTCCTGCGTGGAGACCGGCCGTGCCCGGCCGAGCAGGGAGATGGTCCTCCGGCTCGCCGAGCACCTCGACGTCCCGCTGCGGGACCGCAACGGCCTGCTGCTGGCGGCCGGTTACGCCCCCGCGTACCGGGAGTCGCCGCTCGACAGCGAGCGGATGGCCATGGTCCGTTCAGCGGTCAGGGCGATGCTGGCCGGCCACGAGCCGTACCCGGCCGCGGCGATCGACCGGATCTGGAACATCGTCGACCGCAACGACGCGATGTCCCTCCTGCTCGGCACCGTGCCGCCGCACCTGACGGAGTCGGGCGGCAATGTGATGCGGCTGATCCTCCACCCGGAGGGCCTCGCCTCCCAGTGCCTGAACTTCGCCCAGGTCCGCGCCCATGCCCTCGGCCGGCTGCGGCACCAGGCCGACAGCACCGGCCACCGCGATCTGCGGGAGCTGTACGAGGAGGTGTCCGCCTACCCGGCCCCGCCGGACCTCGACGCCGACCCCGGGCCGGTGGACCCGACGGGCATCGTGGTCCCGTTGCGCATCCGCACGCCGCTCGGCGACATGGCGTTCTTCAGCACGATCGCCACCTTCGGCGCCCCCGCCGACGTGACCCTCTCGGAACTCGCGGTGGAGTCGTTCTTCCCGATGGACGAGCAGACGGACACCTTGTTGCGCGCCCTGGCGGCGATGGGCCCCGAGGGTCAGTGACGCCGCTGTCCTGAGCCGCGCTCCCCGTGGGGGTGGGCCCGGAAGGCGCGCCCGTCGGTCTCCATCTGCTGCCCCCACGGCCGGGCCGCCTGCTCGATCAGCAATCCCTCCGCGTTCCCCGTACCCCTCCACAAGGGCACTCTCCAGTTGACTTCATACCCCTGGGGGGTATCTTGAGTGGTGAGTGGTCGCTACCCGGCGACCTTGACGAGGGAGTGGGCCATGCATACCGGTCTCAAGATCACGGCCTTCGCCGCAGCGCTCGCGGCGACCTTCGGGTCGGCGTACGCGGTGGGCGGGGTCATGGATCCCGCCGTCGCCGAGAAGGAGCCGTCCCATCAGGACGGCCACGGAGCGAAGGAGGCGGCGGAGAAGGGGGCAGGGGAGAAGGGCGCGGGGGAGGCCCCGGAGCTTCCCGGCGGCCTGCAGATCTCCCAGGGGGGCTACGCCCTCGACCTCAGCACCCCGCGCGTGGAGGCGGGCGAGCCCGCCGAGCTGCGGTTCGCCGTCGTGGACGAGGGCACCTCCCGCAAGGTGACGGCGTTCCGCCGCGAGCACGACAAGGAACTGCACCTGATCGTGGCGTCGAGCGACCTCACCACCTACCGGCACCTGCACCCCGAGCGGGCCGCCGACGGCACCTGGTCCACCCCCCTCGAACTCCCCGAGGCCGGCGGCTACCGGGTCTTCGCCGACTTCACCCCGGACGTCAAGAACGCCGAGGGCATCACCCTGGGCGCGGACCTCGCCGTATCGGGCGACGCGCGCCCGGAGGCGTTGCCGGAGGCCGAACGGACGGTGGCCGTCGACGGGTACGAGGTGACGCTCGACGGGGCACTGCGCCCCGGTGCGGGCAGCGAGTTGAAGCTGGAGGTCGAGAAGGACGGCAAGCCGGTCACCGACCTCCAGCCCTACCTCGGCGCGTACGGCCACCTCGTCGCGCTGCGCGCCGGAGACCTGGCCTACCTCCACGTGCACCCGAACGGCGAACCGGGCGACGGGCGGACGAAGCCGGGGCCGGAGGTCTCCTTCACCGCGACCGCCCCGAGCAACGGGGCCTACCGCCTCTTCCTCGACTTCCGGCACGAGGGGAAGGTCCGTACGGCCGCCTTCACCGTGCACGCCGGGGATGCCGCGGTGGGGAAGCCCGTGCCCGAGAACGAGGAATCAGCCGAGCACGGACACTGAGCGCGGCCTGTCCGTCCCGGGCGGGCTCCATAACGATCAGCACACGGGCGGAGCGCGTCCCGCCGTGCGGGCGGAGGGGGCCCGCCGACGGTCCCGGGGATCAACAGCCCTGCCCCCGGGGCTAGTCCACGGATCCGCTCTACCTCGGGGCAACGCGCGGAGAAGGGGCGTGAAGGCCGACAGCCCCCTGCGGGGCCCTTGTGCCCGGCGGTGCGGAAGGGGGGCTTGTTGAGGCGTCGACCTCTCTGGCTTAGGCTTGCCTAACCTTGCTCGGCCAACCTGAGGACCCTCCATGCTCGGCTTCACCCGCGTGCGCCGCCACACCCTCGCCGCGACGGCCACCACCGTCGCTCTCGCCGTCGCCCTGGTCGGCTGTTCCTCGGACGGTGACGGCGACAAGGACGGGGCGAAGGACTCGGCGAAGAGCGGTGGCGCCTTCCCCGTCTCGATCAAGAGCTCGCTCGGCACCGCGAAGATCGAGGAGAAGCCCGAGCGCATCGTCACCCTCGGCCAGGGCTCCGCCGAGACCGCGATAGCCCTCGGCCAGACCCCGGTCGGCATCGAGAGCTACCCGTGGGGCAGCGACAAGTCCGGCTACCTCCCGTGGATCAACGAGGCCGTCAAGAAGTCCGGCGACAAGCTGCCCAAGCAGTTCACGGGCGGTGAGGAGATCGACTTTGAGGCGATCACCGAGCTGGAGCCGGACGTCATCCTCGCCCCCTGGTCGGGTATCACGCAGAAGCAGTACGACGTCCTCAAGGACATCGCCCCCACGGTCGCCTACCCCGACCAGGCGTGGAGCACCGACTGGGACCAGCAGATCGACATCATCGGCAAGGCGCTCGGCCGGACCGAGGACACGAACGCTCTCAAGACGAAGATCGAGAAGCAGCTCGCCGACGCCGCGGCCACCCGGCCGAACTACAAGGACGTCACCTTCTCCTACATCTACAACTCCGGCCCCGGCACCCTCGGCGTCTTCAAGCCCGAGGAGCAGCGCGTCAAGATGGTCTCCTCGCTCGGCCTGAAGGTCGACCCGGTCGTCAACGGCTTCAAGGAGACCCCCGGCACCGACTCGGCCCTCATCGGCCTGGAGAACGCCGAGAAGCTCAAGGACAGCGACCTCGTCTTCACGTTCTACACGGACGAGAAGAACCGCAAGGAGATCGAGGGCCAGAAGCTGTACGGCGCGATCCCCGCGATCAAGAAGGGCGCCGTCGTCGCGAGCAACGACAACTCCTTCGTTACCGCCTCCTCGATCATCAACCCGCTGACCGTGCCCTGGACGATCGAGCGCTACCTGCCGATCATCGACAAGGCCGTCAAGACCGCCGGCAAGTAATTCCGGACCGGTAGCCGAACCGCCGAGCCCACAAGGCGGACCGGTAGCCGAACCGCCGAGCCCACAAGGCACACTCCACTCCCATGGCAACCACCACGGTCGCACCGCCGAGCGGCGCCAGTACCTCCCGTACCGGCGCCGCTCGGCTGGCGTTCCTCCTGCTCCTCGGCCTGGCCGCGCTGGCGC
This sequence comes from Streptomyces sp. NPDC091287, assembly GCF_044768525.1. Taxonomy (NCBI): domain Bacteria; kingdom Bacillati; phylum Actinomycetota; class Actinomycetes; order Kitasatosporales; family Streptomycetaceae; genus Streptomyces; species Streptomyces sp. NPDC091287. The sequence continues at coordinate 270,066 of NZ_JBIVUV010000003.1, read as the reverse complement.
TCGCGCTCTGCGCGAGCGTCATGTTCGGCAGTCGCGGCACCTCGCTCGGTGATGTCGTCGACGTCCTCGGAGGCACCGCCGACCCCAACATCACCGTCATCATCGAGAGCCGCTACCCGCGCACCGTCCTCGGTGTCCTCGCCGGACTCTGCCTCGCGGTCGCGGGGACCCTCATGCAGGGCGTCTCGCGCAACCCGCTGGCCGAACCGGGCCTCCTCGGCATCAACGCCGGCGCCTCCGCGAGCATCGTCGCCGCAACCGCCTGGCTCGGGGCCTCCGGCGCCACCGACACCATGTGGTGGGCGCTGCCCGGAGCGCTGGTCGCCGGCGTCCTCGTCCATGTCATCGGCTCCGCCGGCACGGGGACGAGCGTGGTGCGCCTGGTGCTCGCCGGAGCCGTGCTCACCGCCGTGCTCATGGCGTTCATCCAGGCGGTGACCCTCAGCAAGCCGCAGGTCTTCGACAGCTACCGCTACTGGGTCGTGGGAGCGCTCGGCGGCCGGGACTTCGACGTCTTCTGGTCCGTCCTGCCCTTCGCCGCCGTCGGTTTCCTGCTCGCCCTCGCTCTCGGCCCCGGCCTCAACGCCCTGGCCCTGGGCGACGCCACCGCCATCGCCCTCGGCTCGCACCCCGGGCGCACCCGGGGCGGCGGACTGCTCGCCGCCACGCTGCTCAGCGCCGCCGCGACCGCCGCCGTCGGCCCGATCGCCTTCGTCGGCCTCGCTGTCCCGCACGTCGTACGAGCCCTGGTCGGCGTCGACTTCCGCGCCCAGATCCTCTTCTCCGCCCTGCTCGGCCCCACGCTCCTGCTCCTCGCGGACGTGGTGGGCCGGGTCGTCATGCGCCCCACCGAACTCATGGTCGGCGTCGTCACCGCCTTCATCGGCGCACCCGCGCTGCTCATCGCCGTACGCAGGATGCGGGGCACCTCATGACCGTCACCGAACAGACCGCCCCCGCACGCAAGGCTCCCCAGGCCCCCCGCGGCTATCTGGTCGTCGGCCGCACCGTGGCGATACCCATGCGCCGGGCCTCCGTGTTCGCGAGCGCCGGGCTCTTCGTCCTCCTCCTCGCGGCCGCCGTCACGACGCTGGCCTGGGGGCGCCTCGGCATCGACCTCGCCGACCTGCCCGCCGCGCTCATCGGCGACGCCGAAGGCAAGGACCGGTTCGTCTTCAACCGGCTGCGCGGCCCCCGGCTCACCGTCGCCATCGGGGTCGGCGCGGCGCTCGGCCTCTCCGGCGCCCTGTTCCAGTCCGTCACCCGCAACCCGCTCGGCAGCCCGGACGTCATCGGCCTCTCCGCCGGGGCCGGCGCGGGCGCCGCGATCTGCGCCCTGATGTTCCCCGACACGGTCCCGGTCGCCATCGGGGCGCTCCTCGGCGCGGTCCTCGCGATGGGCCTCGTGTACGTCTCCACCGGCACCGGCTTCCGTAACCCCGCCCGGCTCGTCATCGCCGGGATCGGCGTCGCCGCGATGGGCGCGGCCGTCACCCAGTACGTCGTCTACGCCCTGGAACGCGACAAGGCCTCCGTCCTCACCGCCTACGTCAACGGCAGCCTGACGGCCCGCTCCTGGACCGACGCCACCACCATCTGGCTGGTCCTGCTCGCCACCGCCCCACTGACCGCGCTGATCTCCCGGCGGCTCGACATCGGTGAGATGGGCGACGACATCGCCGAGGGACTCGGATCCGAGCCGAAGAAGGCCAAGACCCTCGCCGTGGTCCTGGCCATCGCCCTCTCGGCCGCCGCGGTCAGCGTCTCGGGCCCCATCGCCTTTATCGCCCTGACCGCGCCCCAGATCGCCAAACGCCTCACCCGCGGCTCCGGCCCGCACCTGCTGCTCTCCGCCCTCACCGGCGGTCTGCTGCTGGTGCTCGCGGACCTCTGTTCCCAGCAGCTGGCGCTCTTCGACGACCTGCCGGTCGGGATCTACACGATGGCGATCGGCGGCGCGTACCTCGGCTATCTGCTGGTACGGGAATGGCGCAAGGGTGTGCTGTGAGCGGCGTCGGGGCGGTGACGACTGGTCACGTACAGGTTCGTCGACCATACTGCCCGCCGTGGAGCAGAGCATAGATTCGAACAAGAAGCCCGAGTTCGCCGCAGGCACCGACCCGGCGTTCATCCCCCTGCCCGGACTGGCGGCGCCCGTCGCGACCCGCAAGCCCGAACCGGAATCGGAGGCCGGTCCGGAGGGCGTTGCTCCGGAGTCGGAAACGGAGAAGGATACGGAACGCGACGACGAGGCCGTGGTGGACGCCGCGGACGCCGACACCGACCAGGAACCGGAATCGGCGGCGGGCGACGCCGGCCCGGGGAGTGAGGCCAAGAACGAGGCCGAGGGCGACGCCGTCGAGGAGGGCCCCGTCTTCGAGGTCAGCGACCGGCGCGGTTCGATCCGGGTGGCCAGGGAAGGCGTCCGTTTCACGCTGGACGACCAGGAGGCCGAGTTCCACTGGGGGGAGATCGGCGCGGTGGAGACCACCCCGGCGCGCTTCGGCCGCCGGTTCACGGTGACCGTCCATCTGTCGAGCCGCCGCTGGTTCAACGCCGAGGTCGAGGCGGCGACCCGCGCCGAGCTCAAGAGCTGGCCGGCCGAGCTGGACACCGTCCTGGACGCCTACTTCGAGGAGTCCTGAGCCGTCTGCCGTGAGACACCCCGCCGGGGTGTCTCACGCGCGTCCCGCCGATGAGGCGGGGGCCCGGACGGCGGTTCCGGCCGCGCCGCGCGGCGCCGGGTCGCGCGGCGCCGAGTGCTGCTCCACCGCGCGCCGAGTCGCTTCGTGGAGCGTCGTGCCGTGACGCGTCATGCAGTGCCGTGCCCGTGAGCGCCGTCAGCGTTTTCAAGGCCGCTCGCGGTTGCGGCCCCTGACGCGCATCGCGACGTAACCGACCAGGGCGACTGCGGCCAGCGCCAGCACGATCTTGGTCACGACGGCGACGTACGCCCCGACCACGTCCCACTGGTCGCCGAGCCAGTATCCGGCCATCACGAGCACGGTGTTCCACACCAGGCTGCCCGCTGTCGTCAGCCCGACGAACACCGGCAGCGGCATGCGCTCCACGCCCGCGGGCACCGAGATCAGACTCCGGAAGACCGGCACCATGCGGCCCAGCAGCACCGCCTTGGTGCCGTGCCGGGCGAACCACTCCTCCGTCCGCACCAGGTCGGAGGCCTTGACCAGGGGGAGCTTCGCCCACCAGGCGTGCATCCGCTCCCGGCCGAACACGGCTCCGATCCCGTACAGCACCACCGCGCCGACGACCGAGCCGAGCGTCGTCCAGAACAGGGCCGAGGCGATGCTGAGCACCCCCTGCGAGGCGGCGAACCCGGTCAGCGGCAGGATCACCTCGCTGGGCAGCGGCGGGAACAGGTTCTCCAGCGCGATGGCCGCACCCGCGCCGGGACCGCCGAACGTCTCGACCAGCCCGGTGGCCCAGCCGACGATGCCCCCCTGCGGATCCGGGGCGGCGAGCGGTTCCGGCGCGGCTGCCAGGGTCAGATGCATGGGTCCATGGTCCCTCAGGCTCCGTCGAGCACCACGGAACGGCTCAGATGCCGCGGCAGGTCCGGGTCGAGCCCCCGCGCGGCCGCACGGGCGAGGGCGAGGCGCTGTACGCGTACGAGATCGGCCAGCGGGTCGAGGGCGCCGTCCACCCACTGGGCGCCCGTCGCGCGCACCTGCTCGGGCAGGCCCTCGGGGGCCTCGCCGAACATCCAGGTCGCGGTGGACGCGGTGGAGATGCTGATGGGGCCGTGGCGGTACTCCATCGCGGGATACGACTCCGTCCAGGACAGCGAGGCCTCCTTCATCTTCAGCGCCGCCTCGTGGGCCAGCCCGACCGTCCATCCCCGGCCGAGGAAGGAGAACTGGGTGCTCTGCAGCAGCCCGTCGGGCAGCGGCTCGGCGAGCGCGGTCTCCGCGTCCGCGACCACGGCCTCGGAGTGCAGGCCGAGGTGGGCCCGCAGCAGGGTGAGGGCGGTCGTGGCGAAGCGCGTCTGGACGACGGACCGCTCGTCGGCGAAGTCCAGGACGACGAGATCGTCGGCCGCCGCCCTGACCGGGGTCCCCGGGTCCGCCGTGACGGCCACCGTGCGGGTGGTCCCGCGCAGCCGGTTCAGCAGTTCCAGCACCTCGGTCGTGGTCCCCGAGCGGGTCAGCGCGACGACGCGGTCGTAGCCGCGGCCGAAGGGGAACTCGGAGGCGGCGAAGGCGTCCGACTCGCCCTGGCCGGAGCCCTCGCGGAGCCCGGCGTAGGCCTGCGCCATGTAGAAGGAGGTACCGCAGCCGACGACCGCGATCCGTTCGCCGGCGACGGGCAGGGCGGCGGTCTCGGGGCCGCCCGCCAAGGCGGCGGCGCGCCGCCAGCAGGCGGGCTGACTGGCTGTCTCGGTCTCGGCATACGACACGTCTGCACTCCACGGGAACGAGGTGGACCACGGGAACGGGGCTGAGCGAGGCCGGCCAGCCCGGATGTAGAATTCTGCACGTTACATGCAGTTATCGAGCAAAAACAAGCAAGTCGCAGGTGGGTGAAGGGCTCCCGGAAGGCCCTGTGCGACGCTTGCGGCGGTCCGGCCCCCGGCGACCGCGTTCCCGCGAAACGCGGTGCCCGCGCCGGACGGTGAGGAGACGCTCTTGTCCAGGGACGCCCGGTGGGACGCGCTGCTGGAACTGGTCGGCAAGCACGGCAGGGTGGACGTCGAGGAGGCGGCGGCGACGCTCGACGTCTCGGCCGCCACCATCCGCCGCGACCTGGACCAGCTGGCCGAACAGCACCTTCTCACCCGCACCAGGGGCGGCGCGGTCGCGCACGGGGTCTCCTACGAACTGGCGCTCCGCTACAAGACGGGCCGTCACGCACCGGAGAAGCAGGCCATCGGCCGCGCCGTGTCCGGCCTGGTCGCCGTCGGCGAGGTCGTCGGCCTGACCGGTGGAACGACCGTGACCGAAGTGGCCAGGGCGCTGGCGGTGCGTCCGGACATCGTGGGCGAGACGGCGGTGGCGGGCGGGCAGCCGACGCTGACCGTGGTGACCAACGCCCTCAACATCGCGAGCGAGCTGGCGATCCGGCCCCAGATCAAGATGGTCGTGACGGGCGGGGTCGCGAGGCCCCAGTCCTACGAGCTGACGGGCCCGCTCGCCGTCGGCGTGATGAACGAGATCACCCTGGACGTCGCCGTTCTCGGGGTCAACGCCATCGACATCGAACGCGGTGCGTACGTCCACCACGAGGGCGAGGCCAGCGTCAACCGGCTGCTCGCGGAGCGGGCCCAGCGGGTGGTGGTGGCGGCCGACTCGTCGAAGATCGGCAAGCGGGCGTTCGCCCGGGTCTGCGACCTCGGAATGGTCGACGTCCTGGTCACCGACTCCCGTATCGGCGCGGAGGCGAAGGACCGGTTCGGCGAGGCGGGGGTCCAGGTCGTCACGGTCTGATCGGCGCCGTGCGTCTCGATACGGTGCGCCTCATCGTGCCCGGGGGCGCGGGGCGTCATGAACCGGTGCCCGTCGGGTACCGGAAGCGACACGGACGGAGACTTCGCCGTGTCGCTGGTACGCCGAACGGGTGAGGGGCGAGAGGATTGCCCGATGAACAGTGAGTGCAGCCGGCGGGAACCCGACCGGCTCGACGACGGGGTGGCCCTGTGAGCAGGTACGACAGGTATGACAGATATGACGCCACCGACGAGCAGTGGGAAGGGCTCGCGCAGGTCGTACCGCTGCGCGGCCGCGACGAGTGGCCGTCCCGCATCGACCACCGCACCGTCCCGGACGAGCGGGCGGCCGAACAGCGGCGCCTCGTGGTGCTGCGGGTACAGGTCTTCGCGGACGCTCGCGAGGTCGCCGAATACCTGGTCGCCCAGGTCCCGGTGCTGCTCGACCTGACGGCGGCGGAAACGGACGTGGCGAAGCGGATTCTCGACTTCAGCAGTGGTGTGGTCTTCGGGCTCGGCAGCGGCATGCACCGCGTCGACCGCAATGTCTTCCTGCTCGCGCCGGTCGGCATGGAGGTCGAGGGGGTCACGCCCGCGGGTCTCTCCCAGTCGTAGGAAGCGGCAGTCGGGGCGGCAGCCGGACCGGACCGCCGCCCCCGGCCGCGCCGGCCCCGATTACGCGTCGGCCTCGTCTCCGTCCCCGTCTCCGCGTCGGCCCGCCCCACCGCTCCGGCCTCGTCTTCGCGTCGGCCCCGACTCCGCGCAGGCTCGTCCCTCCGTGCCGGGTTCCGCGTGGGGAGGCACTGTCGGTGGGCGGTGATAGACCTGGGACCGTGACAGACATCGATGTGGCAGAACTCCAGCGGCGGCTGGCCGCGTTCGCTGCGGCGCGCGACTGGGAGCAGTACCACACCCCGAAGAACCTGGCGGCCGCGCTCAGCGTCGAGGCCTCCGAACTGCTGGAGATCTTCCAGTGGCTGACGCCCGAACAGTCGGCGGGGATCATGGAGAACCCCGAATCGGCCCACCGGGTCGCCGACGAGGTGGCGGACGTGCTCGCCTATCTCCTGCAGTTCTGCGCGGTGTTGGGCATCGATCCGACGGTGGCGCTGGCCGCCAAGTTGGAGCGGAACGAGAAGCGCTTCCCCTTGCCGAGCGCTCCGGAACCCCTCGATCGTCACTCTTCGGAGTGAGCGAGATATCCACAGTCGACTTCCTGTCCACAGATTTCCGATTTCCTCTGGCCTTACGGTGCTGTCTACCTCACTGTGGGTAATGAATGAGGTGAGCGGGTTTTCGTACGGACGGGGGAGAGACATGGAAGCGGAGCGAGTCATCGAGGCGGGGCGGCGGGCTCTGGCGGGCAGCCGGGGCGCGCTGGATGTCATGGCGGAGGCCTGGCAGGCGCAGGCTCTCGCCCGGGCGGTCGGCAGTCGGCTGGCGCTGTACGGCCCGGTGGAGTTACGGAGTGAGGCGCGGGCGCTGGGGGAGATCGGTGCCGGATGCTCGGCGCTGGATCACCCGACGGTGCTCTCCGGCGGTGCCAGGGCGGCCCAGTTGTCCGGGATCGCCGATGTGCGGCGGTCCCTGGCCGGGCTCGCGCTGTTGCTCAGTGAGGCCGGGATCGCCCTGGTCGGGGTGGCCTGCGATACGGGGGAGGACGGTCTGTACTGGCAGTGCATCGAGGCCATGGACGCGGCGGACGAATCATTGGAACGCGTGCACGGGATGCTGAGGCGGCTGGCGGAGCGGGAGAGGGAGCGCGACGGCCCCTACGGCGGTATACGCGGCCCTGCGGCGTCGGCGGCAGGTCCCTGAGGGGGAGGCGGCGGAGCGCCGGGAGGGGACTCCGGGGCCTGAGGCGGGACGACGGCCCGAGGGGGTGCAGGGGGCAGGGGAGGAAGGGGGAGATGCGGGGGAGGTCCGGCCTGGCCGGCGGGCGGGACCGGGTGCCGGAGAGGCAGGATGGAGGGCATGGATCTTCGCATCTTCACCGAGCCCCAGCAAGGGGCCGACTACGACACCTTGCTCACCGTCGCCAAGGCCGCCGAGGACCTGGGCTTCGACGCCTTCTACCGCTCCGACCACTATCTCCGCATGGGCTCCGGCGACGGTCTGCCCGGACCTACGGACGCCTGGATCACCCTGGCCGGACTGGCGCGCGAGACCCGGCGGATCCGGCTCGGCACGCTGATGACCGCCGGCACGTTCCGGCTGCCGGGAGTGCTGGCCATCCAGGTGGCCCAGGTCGACCAGATGTCCGGCGGCCGGGTCGAACTCGGTCTGGGCGCAGGTTGGTTCGAGGAGGAGCACAAGGCCTACGGCATTCCGTTCCCGAAGGAGAAGTTCGGCCGCCTGGAGGAGCAGCTCGCGATCATCACGGGCCTGTGGGCGACGGAGGTCGGCGAGACCTTCAACTACGACGGCACCTACTACCAACTCACTGATTCGCCCGCGCTGCCCAAGCCGACCCAGACCAAGGTGCCCGTCCTGATCGGTGGCCACGGCGCGACGCGCACCCCGCGGCTCGCCGCGCAGTACGCGGACGAGTTCAACATCCCGTTCGCCTCGCTGGAGGACAGCGAGAAGCAGTTCGGCCGGGTCCGGGCCGCCGCGCAGGCGCACGGGCGCTCTCCGGACGAGCTCGTGTACTCCAACGCGCTGATCGTCTGCACGGGCAAGGACGACGCCGAGGTGGCCCGTCGCGCGGCGGCCATCGGCCGGGACGTGGAGGAGCTCAAGGCGAACGGGCTGGCGGGATCGCCCGCCGAGGTGGTCGACAAGATCGGCAGCTTCGAGGCGATCGGCTCGTCGAGGATCTACCTCCAGGTCCTCGATCTGGAGGACCTGGACCATCTGGAACTGATCTCCTCGCAGATCCAGTCCCAGCTGACCTGACCTGACCTGACCTGACCTGACCTGACCTGACCTGACCTGACGAGGAGGAGGTGGCTGTGCGTACCGTGCGCACGCTCGCCGACGCGCTGGACGCCGGACCCGTCCTGCTGGACGGCGGGCTCTCCAACCAACTGGAGGCGCAGGGCTGCGATCTGTCCGACGCGCTGTGGTCGGCCTGGTTGCTGGCCGACGCGCCGGAACAGATCGAGGCCGCTCACCTCGCCTATCTCCGGGCGGGCGCGCGCGTGCTCATCACGGCCAGCTATCAGGCCACCTTCGAAGGGTTCGGGCGGTACGGGATCGACCGGGCCGGGACCGGGGCCCTGCTCGCCCGCAGCGTGGAGCTGGCCCGGCGTGCCGCCGACGCGGCGCGCCGGGCCGACCCCGGGCGGGAGACCTGGGTCGCCGCATCGGTCGGACCGTACGGGGCGATGCTCGCGGACGGCAGCGAGTACCGGGGCCGCTACGGGCTGAGCGTCCGGGAGCTGGAGCGCTTCCACCGCCCCAGGGTGGCGGCGCTGGCCGCTGCCGGGCCCGACGCCCTGGCGCTGGAGACGGTGCCGGACCTGGACGAGGCCGAGGCCCTGGTCCGGGTGGCCGAGGAGACCGGACTGCCGTACTGGCTCTCGTACAGCGTGGCGGGCGGCCGGACCAGGGCCGGCCAGCCGCTGGAGGAGGCGTTCGCGGTGGCGGCGGGGCGGGACTCCGTCCTCGCGGTCGGGGTCAACTGCTGCGATCCGGAGGAGGCACAGGAGGCGGTGGAGCAGGCGGTGGCGGTCACGGGCAGGCCCGCCGTGGTGTACCCGAACAGCGGGGAGGGCTGGGACGCCGGAGCGCGGGGGTGGACCGGGCGCGGCACCTTCGATCCGGAGCGGGTGCGGGCCTGGACGCGGGCCGGGGCCAGGCTCGTCGGAGGCTGCTGCCGGGTGGGGCCGGACCTCATCACGGAGCTGGACGGGCGGCTGGAGAGTCAGGGCCCGCCGTAGCGGGTGTCCCCGGGACCGTCCCGGAGATCGCTGTGTTTCGGGAGGAGCGAAAATGCCTGGTGGGGGCAGGGGGCGACGACCATACTCGGACAGGTGTTCCTGACAATCGGTACGACCGGCACCCAAGAGCGTCCCGCCACGGACCTGGGCTTCCTGCTGCACAAGCATCCCGACAAGGCGCAGGCGTTCTCCACCTCGCACGGCTCCGCGCACGTCTTCTACCCCGAGGCGTCCGCCGAGCGCTGCACGGCCGCGCTCCTGCTGGAGGTGGATCCGGTGGCGCTGGTGCGGCGCGGCAAGGGCAAGGGCCGGGGCGGCGCGCCCGACGCGGCGCTCGCGCAGTACGTCAACGACCGCCCCTACGCGGCGTCCTCGCTGTTGTCGGTCGCCCTCGCCGCCGTGTTCAAGTCCGCGCTCGGTGGTGTCTGCCGGGCCATGCCCGAGCGGGCCGGGAGCCCGTTGCCGCTGCGGATCGAGGTGCCCGCCCTGCCCGCCAGGGGCGGCGCCGAGCTGGTGCAGAGGCTGTTCGCGCCGCTCGGCTGGTCGCGGGTCGACGTCACGGCCGTACCGCTGGACGGGGAGTTCCCCGCGTGGGGCGACTCCCGCTACGTACGCCTGGTGCTGGAGGGCGAGTTGCGGCTCGCGGACGCGCTGCGCCAGCTCTATGTCCTGCTCCCGGTGCTCGACGACGCCAAGCACTACTGGGTCGCGCCCGACGAGGTGGACAAGCTGCTGCGCGCGGGGGAGGGGTGGCTGGCCGACCACCCCGAGCGGCCGCTGATCACCCGGCGCTACCTCTCCCACCGCTGGGGGCTCACGCGCCAGGCCGACCAGGCCCTGGAGCTGGTCCGGCTCGCCGAGTCGGACGACCTCGACGTCGACAGCGTCGACAACGCGGTGGACGAGAGCACCGACACCGAGGAGAAGCCGGTCCCGCTCGCCGAACAGCGGCGCACCGCGATCCTCGACGCGCTGCGCGCCGCCGGGGCGAGCAGGGTGCTCGACCTCGGCTGTGGCCAGGGCCAGTTGGTGCAGGCGCTCCTCAAGGACGTGCGCTTCACCGAGATCGTGGGCGTCGACGTCTCGATGCGCGCCCTCACCATCGCCTCGCGGCGGCTGAAGCTGGACCGGATGGGAGAGCGCCGGGCGGACCGGGTCACCCTGCGACAGGGTTCGCTCACCTACACCGACAAGCGGCTCATGGGATACGACGCCGCCGTGCTCAGTGAGGTGATCGAGCACCTGGACCTGGACCGGCTGCCCGCCCTGGAGTACGCGGTGTTCGGCGCGGCGCGACCGGGGACGGTGCTCGTGACCACGCCGAACGTCGAGTACAACGTCCGCTGGGAGACCCTCCCGGCCGGGCACGTCCGGCACGGGGACCACCGTTTCGAGTGGACCCGGGCCGAATTCCGGGACTGGGCGGGGCAGGTCGCCGAACGGCACGGATACACCGTGCGGTACGCGCCGGTCGGGCCGGACGACCCCGAGGTGGGGCCGCCGACCCAGCTGGCCGTGTTCACCCGGACCGACGCCACCACGACCACCGGAACGACCGAGAAGAAGACGAAGGAGGCGAAAGCCGCGTGAACAACGACCACAGCGACGCCGGCACGGAATTCGCCACCACCGCCGCCACCGCCGCAACGGCCGCGCGCAGGCTGCCGGTGACCGACCTCTCCCTCGTCGTCCTCATCGGCGCCAGCGGATCGGGCAAGTCCACCTTCGCCCACCAGCACTTCAAGCCGACCGAGATCGTCTCCTCGGACTTCTGCCGGGGGCTGGTCGCCGACGACGAGAACGACCAGAGCGCCAGCCGCGACGCCTTCGACGTGCTGCACTACATCGCCGGCAAGCGCCTGGAGGCCGGGCGGCTCACCGTGATCGACGCCACCAGCGTCCAGTCCGAGAGCCGCAAGCAGCTCGTCCAGCTGGCCCGGAAGTACGACGTCCTGCCCATCGCCATCGTCCTCGACCTCCCCGAAGAGGTCTGCGCCGCCCGCAACGCGGCCCGCCCGGACCGCGCCTCCATGCCGCGCCATGTCATCCAGCGGCACCGCCGCGAGCTGCGGCGTTCCCTGCGCGGCCTGGAGCGCGAGGGCTTCCGCAAGGTGCACGTCCTGCGCACCGAGGAGGAGGTCGAGAGCGCGCGTGTGGTCCTGGAGCGCCGCTACAACGACCTGCGCCACCTCACCGGCCCGTTCGACATCATCGGGGACATCCACGGCTGCCGCTCCGAGCTGGACACCCTGCTCGGCAAGCTCGGTTACGTGGACGGCGCCCACCCCGAGGGACGTACGGCCGTGTTCGTCGGCGACCTGGTCGACCGGGGCCCCGACAGCCCCGGCGTGCTGCGCCGCGTCATGTCCATGGTGTCGGCGGGCACCGCCCTGTGCGTCCCCGGCAACCACGAGAACAAGCTCGGCCGCTACCTCGCGGGCCGCAAGGTCCAGCTCACCCACGGGCTCGCCGAGACCGTCGAGCAGCTGGAGCGCGAGGACGCCGAACACCCCGAGTTCCGGGGGCAGGTGCGGAAGTTCATCGACGGGCTGGTCAGCCACTACGTCCTGGACGACGGCAAGCTGGTGGTCTGTCACGCCGGGCTGCCCGAGAAGTACCACGGCCGCACCTCCGGCCGGGTCCGCTCGCACGCGCTGTACGGGGACACGACGGGGGAGACCGACGAGTTCGGCCTGCCCGTGCGCTACCCGTGGGCCGAGGAGTACCGGGGCCGCGCCACCGTGGTCTACGGCCACACCCCGGTGCCCACCACCTCCTGGATCAACAACACCATCTGCCTGGACACCGGGGCCGTCTTCGGCGGGAGGATGACCGCGTTGCGCTGGCCGGAGCGCGAACTGGTCGACGTACCCGCCGAGAAGGTCTGGTACGAGCCCGTCAAGCCGCTGACCACCGAGGCGCCCGGGGGCCGGGAGGGCCGCCCGCTGGACATCGCCGACGTCCAGGGCCGCAGGGTCGTGGAGACCCGGCACCTGGGCCGCGTCGCCGTGCGTGAGGAGAACGCCGCCGCCGCGCTCGAGGTCATGAGCCGGTTCGCCGTCGACCCGCAGCTCCTCGCCTACCTCCCGCCCACCATGGCGCCCACCGCCACCTCCCGCGAGGACGGCTTCCTCGAGCACCCGGCCGAGGCCTTCGCGCAGTACGCCGGCGACGGCGTCGAGCGGGTCGTGTGCGAGGAGAAGCACATGGGCTCCCGGGCCGTCGCCCTGGTCTGCAAGGACGCCGGTGCCGCGACCGCGCGCTTCGGCACGGCGGGCCCGGCCGGCGCGCTGTACACCCGCACCGGACGCCCGTTCCTGGACGACACGGCGATGACCGAGGCGGTCCTGGACCGGCTCCGCACCGCCGTCACCGCCGCCGGGCTCTGGGAGGAGTGGGACACCGACTGGGTGCTCCTGGACGCCGAGCTGATGCCGTGGTCGCTCAAGGCCGGCGGGCTGCTGCGCTCGCAGTACGCCGCTGTCGGCGCCGCGTCCGGCGCGGTCTTCCCGCCGGCCGTCGCCGCCCTGGAGCAGGCGGTCGCCCGGGGCGTCGAGGTGGCGGGCCTCGCCGGACTCCAGCGGGCCCGTGCCAGGGACGCGGCCGCGTTCACCGAGGCGTACCGGCGCTACTGCTGGCCCACCGAGGGGTTGGACGGGGTGCGGCTCGCGCCGTTCCAGATCCTCGCCGTCCAGGGCCGCTCCCTGGCCTCCGTGCCGCACGACGAGCAGCTCGCCTGGCTGGACCGGCTCGTGGAGCACGACCCGACCGGGCTGCTCCAGGTCACCCGCCGGCTCGTCGTCGACACCGGGGACGAGGCCTCCGTGCGCGCGGGCGTGGACTGGTGGCTGGAGATGACCGGGCGGGGCGGCGAAGGCATGGTCGTCAAGCCGCTCGGCGCCCTCGTCCGGGACGCCAAGGGCAGGCTCGTCCAGCCCGGCATCAAGGTGCGCGGCCGGGAGTATCTCCGCATCATCTACGGCCCCGAGTACACCCGCCCGGAGAATCTGGAGCGCCTGCGCTCCCGGTTCCTCGGCCACAAGCGCTCGTTGGCGCTGCGGGAGTACGCCCTCGGTCTGGAGGCCCTGGACCGGCTGGCGGAGGGGGAGCCGCTGTGGCGGGTCCACGAGGCGGTGTTCGCCGTCCTGGCTCTGGAGTCGGAGCCGGTGGACCCCCGCCTTTGAGAGCCGTCCAACCCGTAGGCGATTCGCGGGGTGAACGGCGCTCCGCGCGGTGAGGATGAAGGCATGGGATTCCACGTCGACTCCGAAGCCGGGCGCCTGCGCCGCGTCATACTGCACCGCCCCGATCTGGAGCTGAAGCGGCTCACCCCCAGGAACAAGGACGCGCTCCTGTTCGACGACGTCCTGTGGGTGCGCCGCGCCCGGGAGGAGCACGACGGGTTCGCCGACGTGCTGCGCGACCGGGGGGTCGCCGTGCATCTCTTCGGCGATCTCCTGCGGGAGTCCCTCGACATCCCGGTCGCCCGGCGGCTCGTGCTCGACCGGGTCTTCGACGAGAAGGAGTACGGTCCGCTCGCCACCGAGCATCTGCGGGCCGCCTTCGAGGAGCTGTCCTCGGAGGAGCTGGCGGAGGCGCTGGTCGGCGGCATGACCAAGCGGGAGTTCCTGGAGCGGCACAGCGAGCCGACCTCCGTCCGCTTCCACGTGATGGACCTGGACGACTTCCTGCTCGGCCCGCTGCCCAACCACCTCTTCACCCGGGACACCTCGGCCTGGATCTACGACGGGGTCTCCATCAACGCGATGCGCTGGCCCGCCAGGCAGCGCGAGACCGTCCACTTCGAGGCGATCTACCGGCACCATCCCCTCTTCACCGGCCCGGAGGCGGGCGCCTTCCACCACTGGTCGGAGGGTCAGGACGACTACCCCTCCACCATTGAGGGCGGTGACGTCCTGGTCATCGGGCAGGGCGCCGTCCTCATCGGGATGAGCGAGCGCACCACGCCGCAGGCCGTGGAGATGCTGGCCCGGGGCCTCTTCGACGCCGGCTCGGCGCGCACGATCGTGGCGCTCGACATGCCCAAGGCCCGGGCGTTCATGCACCTGGACACGGTGATGACGATGATCGACGGCGACACGTTCACCCAGTACGCCGGTCTCGGCATGCTCCGCTCGTACACCATCGAGCCCGGCCGCGGCCCCCGCGAGCTGAAGGTCACCGACCATCCGCCCGAGCACATGCACCGCGCCATCGCCGCCGCCCTCGGCCTCGACTCCATCCGGGTGCTCACCGCCACCCAGGATGTGCACGCGGCCGAGCGCGAGCAGTGGGACGACGGCTGCAACGTCCTCGCGGTCGAGCCCGGGGTCGTCGTCGCGTACGAGCGCAACGCCACGACCAACACCCATCTGCGCAAGCAGGGCATCGAGGTGATCGAGATCCGGGGCAGCGAGCTGGGCCGGGGGCGTGGCGGGCCGCGCTGTATGAGCTGTCCGGTGGAGCGGGACCCCGTGTCCTGAGAAGCGTGCGGACCGCGAGCCGGGGCCCTGTATAGAGATGCGGGTAATCGTATAGACTTCCAGTTCTGCCCGCGTGCAGTGCGCGATCCCCGTCCGACCCAGGAGCAGTCATCATGGCCATAGACCTCACCGGCCGCCACTTCCTCAAGGAGCTGGACTTCACCTCCGAGGAGTTTCTCGGCCTGGTCTCCCTGGCCGCCGAGCTCAAGGCGGCCAAGAAGGCCGGAGTCGAGGTTCAGCGGCTGCGCGGGAAGAACATCGCGCTGATCTTCGAGAAGACCTCGACCC
This sequence comes from Streptomyces sp. NPDC091287, assembly GCF_044768525.1. NCBI lineage: Bacteria > Bacillati > Actinomycetota > Actinomycetes > Kitasatosporales > Streptomycetaceae > Streptomyces > Streptomyces sp. NPDC091287. The sequence continues at coordinate 254,968 of NZ_JBIVUV010000003.1, read as the reverse complement.
GTACGCGCTGTGCGTTCGAGGTCGCCGCGGCCGACCAGGGCGCCTTCACCACCTACCTCGACCCGTCGGGCTCCCAGATGGGCCACAAGGAGTCCGTCAGGGACACCGCCCGGGTGCTCGGCCGGATGTTCGACGGGATCGAGTACCGGGGCGACAGCCAGCAGGCCGTCGAGGAGCTGGCCGCCTACGGCGGGGTGCCGGTCTTCAACGGGCTCACGGACGACTGGCACCCCACCCAGATGCTCGCCGACGTGCTCACCATGATCGAGTGCCGCGAGGGGCCCGTCGCGGAGACGGCCTTCGCCTACCTCGGCGACGCCCGCTTCAACATGGGCAACTCCTACCTGATCACCGGCGCCCTGCTGGGCCTGGACGTCAGGATCGTCGCCCCCGAGGCGTACTGGCCGGACGAGGCCGTCGTGGCGCGGGGCCGGGAGCTCGCCGAGGTCAGCGGTGCGACGATCACCCTCACCGGCGATGTCGCCGAGGGCGTCCGGGGCGCCGACTTCGTCGCCACCGACGTCTGGGTCTCCATGGGGGAGCCCAAGGAGGTGTGGGCCGAGCGCATCGCCGCCCTCGGCCCCTACGCCGTGACGATGGACGTCCTGCGGGCCACCGGCAACCCGGACGTGAAGTTCCTGCACTGCCTGCCCGCCTTCCACGACCTCGGCACCCAGGTCGGCCGGGACATCCACGCCCGGTACGGGCTGACCGAGCTGGAGGTCAGCGACGAGGTCTTCGAGTCCGCGCACTCGGTCGTCTTCGACCAGGCGGAGAACCGGATGCACACGATCAAGGCCGTGCTGGTGGCGACGCTCGCAGGGAAGTAGCCCCGCCGGTACGGGTACGGATACGGATACGGATACGGAGCAGGGGTTCGCATGCTCATACACCCGATTGGGTGAACATGCGCGGTGGTGGCTACGATGTCGCCTCTTGGTGGGGTTCGGGCTCGCGATGCCCGGACCCCTTCCCATGTGCCGCCCGCGGTCCCCACGGGCGCCGTGCGCACCGGGAAACGTCCCCCCACTGCACCACCAGAGATGAGAACGTCCCGCATGAGCACCGGTCTGCCGGATTCCGGCACCCCGCAGCGCCCCGGCCCCTCGAAGCCCGGCCTGCGCCGCAAGAGCCCCGATCAGCTCATCGCCGAGTCCGGCGGCGACCTGGAGGGTCACGGCCTCAAGCGCACGATGGGCCTCTTCCAGCTCGTCTGCTTCGGGGTCGGCGCGATCGTCGGCACCGGCATCTTCGTCGGGCTGTCCGACAGCGTCGCCGAGGCCGGCCCCGCCGTCGTGATCTCGTTCGTCCTCGCGGCGATCACCTGCATCTTCACCGCCCTCTCCTTCGCGGAGCTGGGCAGCGCCATCCCGGTATCCGGAAGTTCGTACTCCTTCGCGTACGCGGCGCTCGGCGAGCGCACCGCCTTCCTCGTCGGCTGGTGCCTGCTGCTGGAGTACGGCGTGTCGGTCTCGGCCGTCGCGGTGGGCTGGAGCCAGTACGTCAACGAGCTGCTGAACAGCGTGATCGGCCTGCAACTCCCCGAGGCCCTGTCCGCGGGTCCCGCCGACGGTGGTGTGGTCAATCTGCCCGCGATCGTCGTGATCGCCATGGCCGCCGCGCTGCTGGTGCGCGGTGTCCGGGAGAGTGCCACCGCGACCGCCGCCATGGCGATCCTCAAGATCGGTATCCTGGTCGCGTTCTGCGCCGTGGCGTTCAGCGCGTTCGAGGACGACAACCTCATGCCGTTCGCGACCCACGGGCTCGGTGGCATCACCGCGGGCGCCTCGCTGGCGTTCTTCTCCTACATCGGCTTCGACGCCATCACCACCGCCGGCGAAGAGGTCAAGAACCCCCGGCGGAACATCCCCATCGCCATCCTGATCTGCATCGGCGTCGTCACTTTGCTCTACTGCGCGGTGGCGCTCTCGGCCATCGGCGCGATCGGCTCGGACGCCGTCGCCAACAAGAGCGCGGCCCTCTCGATCGCCGTCAACCAGGTCACCGACTCCACGGTCGGCGGCGGGATCATCGCCTTCGGCGCGGTCGTCGCCATCGCCTCGGTGGTGCTCGCCGTGATGTACGGGCAGACCCGCATCCTCATGTCGATGTCCCGCGACGGGCTCATCCCGCGCGTCTTCGAGCGGGTCTCGCCCAAGACCCACACCCCGGTCGCCAACACCTGGATCGTGGCCTGCGTCTTCGCGGTCCCGGCCGCGTTCGTCCCGCTCGACGTCGTCGTGAACCTGACGACCATCGGCACGCTCGCCACGATGGTCGCCGTCAACGTCGCGGTGGTGGTGCTGCGGCGGAGCGCCCCCGAGCTGAAGCGGACCTTCCGGGTGCCGCTCTACCCGGTGAGCCCGCTGCTGGGCGTCCTGTTCTGTCTGTATCTGATGTACGGGACCGGCTGGACGACCTGGGTCCAGTTCGCGGTCTTCCTCGCCGTCGGTTCGCTGCTGTACGCCGGCTACGGGCGGGGGCGCTCCCGGCTGGTCAGCTCCCCGGGGACGGACCCGGCTGCGCCGGTATCGCCGGAAGCGTGAACCACACGGCCTTGCCGTGCTCCGTGGTGCGGTGACCGCACGCGGAGCTGAGGGTCCGGATCAGCAGCAGGCCGCGGCCGTGCTCCTGCCAGGGATCGACCTCACAGCCCGGCTGCGGCCGGGAGAGGTCGCCCGGCGGGGCGGGGTCGCGGTCGTGCACCTCGACCTGGCAGCCGGTGGGCAGCAGCTCCACGACCAGCTCGATGGGCTCACCGCCCAGGGTGTGCTCGACCGCGTTGGCCACCAGCTCGGCGGTCAGCAGCTCGGCGGTGTCGCTGTCGGCCGGGGCGTCGATGTCCGACAGCGCCGTACGGATGAGAGCGCGGGCGATCGGCACGGCCGCGGTGGAGTGCGGCAGGGCGATGCGCCAGGAGGCGGGGACGGGGACATCGGGCGGCACGGCGGGTTTCCGTTCGGGAGCGGGTCTTCCTCGAAGCGGGAGGTCTCGACTTCTGGGGTTCACGCGGTACTCGTGTCGGGACTTCCTGGTTTCAACCTTACGAACCGCTCCGGGCCGGCCATAGAGGCGGTCGGCCGGAGCAAAGGGGACTTTCGGCACAACGGTCTCATGGATGCTGTATTGCGACCTCGTGACGGCAGTCACGTAAGGGTGATAACTTCGGAGGCGGAACGCGACCCGCGCACGGCCGGCACCAGCCCGATCGCTGAAGGGGACCCCTCCATGAGCCCGTTTCCCAGCTCGGCCCCGAGCACCGAGGAATGGCGTCATCTGCGGCTGACCCGGGACGACGGTGTGGCCACCGTCACACTCGCCCGCCCCGAGAAACTCAACGCGCTCACCTTCGGCGCCTACGCGGATCTGCGTGACCTCCTCGCCGAGCTCTCCCGGGAACGTTCCGTCCGCGCCCTCGTCCTCGCCGGTGAGGGGCGCGGCTTCTGCTCCGGCGGAGACGTCGACGAGATCATCGGCGCCACCCTGGCCATGGACACCGCGCAGCTCCTCGACTTCAACCGGATGACCGGCCAGGTCGTCCGGGCCCTGCGGGAGTGCCCCTTCCCCGTCGTCGCCGCCGTCCACGGCGTCGCCGCCGGGGCCGGAGCCGTGCTGGCCCTGGCGGCGGACTTCCGGATCGCCGACCCGTCGGCCCGCTTCTCCTTCCTCTTCACGCGGGTCGGCCTCTCCGGCGGCGACATGGGCGCGGCCTATCTGCTGCCCCGGGTCGTCGGCCTCGGCCACGCCACCCGGCTCCTGATGCTCGGGGACGCCGTCCGCGCCCCGGAGGCGGAGCGCATCGGGCTGATCAGCGAGCTGGCCGAGGAGGGGAAGGCCGACGAGCGCGCCGCCGAGCTGGCCCGCCGCCTCGCCGACGGCCCGGCCCTCGCGCTCGCCCAGACCAAGGCCCTGCTCACCGCCGAGCTGGACATGCCGCTCGCCGCCTCCGTCGAGCTGGACGCCAACACCCAGGCCCTCCTGATGCACGGCGAGGACTACGCCGAGTTCCACGCCGCCTTCACCGAGAAGAGGCCGCCGAAGTGGCAGGGGAGGTAGCCGTGCCGGCCCCCGAGGCGCCCCAGCGCCCTGACGCTGCCGTGCCGGCCCCCGAGGCGCCCCAGCGCCCTGACGCCGCCGTGCCGGCCCCTGAGGCGACCCGGCGCCCCGACGCCGCTGTGCCGGACCGCGTGCGGCGGATCGCGGTCGTCGGCGGCGGCCCCGGCGGACTCTACGCCGCTGCCCTCCTCAAGCGGCTCGACCCGGACCGCGCCGTCTCCGTCTTCGAGCGCAACGCCCCCGACGACACCTTCGGCTTCGGCGTCGTCCTGTCCGACGAGACCCTCGGTGGCATCGAACACGCCGACCCTGAGGTGTACCGGGCGCTCAGCCGCGAATTCGTCCGCTGGGACACCATCGACATCGTCCACCGGGGCCGGACCCACACCTCCGGCGGCCACGGCTTCGCCGCCCTGGGCCGCCGCCGGCTCCTGGAGATCCTGCACGAGCGCTGCGCCGGCCTCGGCGTCGACCTCCGCTTCCGCGCCGCGGCCCCGCCCGCCGCCGAGCTCGCCGCCCGGTACGACCTGGTCATCGCCGCCGACGGGGTGCACAGCGCCACCCGCCAGGCGCATCCGGAAGCCTTCGGCCCCTCCCTCACCGAACACCGCAATCGCTACATCTGGCTCGCCGCCGACTTCGCGCTCGACGCCTTCCGCTTCGAGATCGCCGAAACCCCGTACGGCGTCATGCAGTTGCACGGCTATCCGTACGCGGCGGACGCCTCCACCGTCATCGTCGAGATGCGCGAGGAGGTCTGGCGCGCCGCCGGGCTCGACACCTGTGACGCGGCCGAATCCACCGCCCGCTGTGCCAAGTTCTTCACCGAAGCCCTCGACGGCCGCCCGCTGCGCGGCAACAGGTCCTCCTGGCTCGCCTTCCGCACGGTCACCAACTCCCGCTGGTCCCACGGGAACACCGTGCTCCTCGGCGACGCGGCCCACACCGCCCACTTCTCCATCGGCTCCGGCACCAAGCTCGCCGTCGAGGACGCCCTGGCGCTGGTCGCCTGCGTCGAGGAACAGCCGGACCTGCCGACGGCCCTCGCCGCGTACGAGGCCGAGCGCCGCCCGGTCGTCGCCTCCACCCAGCGCGCCGCAGCCGCCAGTCTGCGCTGGTTCGAGGAGCTGGCCACCTACGTGGACCAGCCGCCCCGCCGCTTCGCGTTCAATCTGCTCACCCGCAGCCGCCGGGTCACCCACGACAACCTCCGGCTGCGCGACGCCTCGTTCACCGCCGCCGTCGAGGAGGAGTTCGGCTGCCCGCCGGGCACCCCGCCGATGTTCACCCCGCTGCGCCTGCGCGGCCTCGAACTGCGCAACCGCGTCGTCGTCTCGCCCATGGACATGTACTCCGCCACCGACGGGCTGCCCGCCGACTTCCACCTCGTCCACCTCGGGGCCCGGGCGCTCGGCGGCGCGGGACTCACCATGACCGAGATGGTCTGCGTCAGCCCCGAGGGCCGCATCACCCCCGGCTGCACCGGTCTGTGGAACGACGAACAGGCCGCCGCCTGGCGGCGGATCACCGACTTCGTCCACGCCTCCGCGCCCGGCGCCGCCATCGGCGTGCAGCTCGGCCACTCCGGCCGCAAGGGCTCCACGAAGCTGATGTGGGAAGGCATCGACCAGCCCCTGGAGAGCGGCAACTGGCCGCTGACGGCCGCCTCCCCGCTCCCGTACGAGCCGGGCGTCAGCCAGGTCCCCACGGAGCTGGACCGGGCCGGACTGGACGCCGTGCGTGAGCAGTTCGTGGCGGCCGCCCGCCGCGCCGCCGACTCCGGCTTCGACCTCCTCGAACTCCACTGCGCCCACGGCTACTTGCTCTCCGGCTTCCTCTCCCCGCTCACCAACCGCCGCACCGACGCCCACGGCGGGGCACTGGCCGGGCGGCTCCGTTTCCCCCTGGAGGTCTTCGACGCCGTCCGTGAAGTCTGGCCGCGGGAGAGGCCGATGACCGTGCGGATCTCGGCCACCGACTGGGCCGAGGGCGGCACCGACGCCGAGGACGCCGTCACGATCGCCCGCGCCTTCGCCGACCACGGGGCCGACGCGATCGACGTCTCCACCGGCCAGGTCGTGGCCGAGGAGCGCCCCGAGTACGGCCGCTCCTACCAGACCCCGTACGCCGACCGGATCCGCAACACCGTCGACGTCCCCGTCATCGCGGTCGGCGCGATCTCCTCCTGGGACGACGTCAACTCCCTGCTCCTGGCGGGCCGCGCCGACCTCTGCGCCCTGGCACGCCCCCATCTGTACGACCCGCACTGGACCCTGCACGCGGCGGCCGAACAGGGCTACAGCGGCCCCGGTGCTCCCTGGCCCCTTCCGTACGGCGCGGGCAGCCGCCCCCCGCCCACCGGCCGCACCGACGGACCGAAGCCCCGGCTCACGCTGGGCTGAGGCAGTCGTGGCAGCGGCACGGGACGGGGTGCGGTGCTCCGCGCCAGTGCTCCTCGCGGTAGCGCGGGGCCAGGCGGGCCAGCAGGGCGGCCAGCTCCTCGGCGTCCTCCCGGGTGGCCCATGACCCGTCGACGCCCACCGCCGCCGCGCGGCGCAGCACCGCCGGGCTGTACACCGCGACGGGCCGGAACGTGTGGAGATTGCGGGTCGCCATGTCGATGGTGATGTACGCCCCGGTGTGCCGGCCGCGCCCGATGGTGGTCAACTGCTCGTGCCCCATGCCCCCATAGGTGCCGACGACGTGCACCTTCGACCCGCCCCGGTACGACTTGGTCCCGGGCCGCAGTTCCTGCCCGCCGTCCCCGTACCGCCGCCACCGCACCACGTTCGCTGCGACGAGCCACAGCGGCTCCGCCGCCACGAGCTCCGCCGTCACGAGCTCCTCAGCCATGGGGCCGGCCACGGGCTCGCCCGACACGGACTCCGCCGACACGGACTCCGCGCTCACCGGTTCTTCCTCAACAGCAGCCGGTCCGCCACCGGTTCGTAGCCGATGCGCAGATACACGCCGTTGCTCGTCGGGTTGGCGAGGTCGGTGAACAGCACGACCTCCGCGGCCCTCGCCTCGCGGGCCGCCCGGCCGGCCTCGTCCGTCACGGCTGCCGCGTACCCCCGGCCGCGAAGCTCGGGCGGGGTGTACACCAAGGTCACCCGCACGGTGCCCGCCAGCATCCGGGACCGTCCCGCGAGAGCCACCGGAGCCCCGCCGCTCTCCCAGAGGGTGAGCGCCCCGCGTTCCGTGCCCTCGTCCACCAGCCACTCGGCCGAGGACTTCGACTGCCCGGTCGCGTCGGCGAATCCGCGCACCCACTCCACGAGCAGCGCCCGGTCCGCCGGCGTCGCCGCCCTGGCCCGGCCCTCCGGCGCGGGGGAGGGCGGTCGCGACGGGCCCAGCCGGTACAGCCGCTGCTCCTGCTCGGTCCGGTAGCCGGGGAGCCGGGCGGCCAGCAGCGCCGCGGTGTCCCGGTCCGCGTTGACGGCGTCCAGATCCGGCCCCGCTCCCAGGGCTTCGGCCAGCGGACCCACCGCCTCCGCCGGCACGGCGTTCAGCAGCGCGGGATGCGGCGGAGTGCGCAGCAGGGTCCCCGCCACCGCCCCGCCCGCCCCGCGCCACCAGCCGAGCACCGGATCGCCCCCGCCGTAGTGGTGCGGGCCCGCACGCCTCAGCCGCTCGGTGACGGTCAGCGCCACCGTGTGCTCGACGGGCCGAGCGGCGAGCGACGCGCCGGCCGCGGCGAGGAACGTGGCGACGTCGTTCGTGAAGGTCCAGGTCATGCCTCATCCTGCCCGTGGCCCGGGGCCCGGGGCACCTGGATTTCACCCCGGCGGGGTCACGGCCGCACGTAGCGCTCCCCGGCGTCCCGCAGCCGCTCGTGCAGCCGGCCGAACACCTCCGCCGATCGCCCGCCCGGCCAGTCCCCGGGCAGCAGCTCCGACGGCAGACCCGGGTCCGCGTAAGGGAGTTGCCGCCACGAGTCAAGGGCCAGCAGATAGTCCCGGTAGGCGGTCTGCGGGCGGGGTGCGTCGTCGGTCTCCCCGGACGCCTCCCAGTCCCGCAGCACCGGCTCGTGCAGCTCCAGGAACTCGTGGTGCAGCCGCGCCACCGCCGCCAGGTCCCACCAGCGGGCCACCGCCTCGCGGGTGGCGGCGAAACCGAGGTGCTCGCCGCGGAACAGGTCCACGTACGGGGCGAGTCCGAGCCGCTCCAGGGTGTGCCGGGTCTCCTCGTAGAGCCCGGCCGGCGCGATCCACACCCCGGGCGCGGCCGTGCCGAAGCCGAGCCGGGCCAGCCGGGAGCGCAGCAGATGGCGCTTGTTGCGCTCCGCCTCGGGCACGGAGAACACCGCGAGCACCCAGCCGTCGGAGAGCCGCGGCCCGGGCCGCCCGTAGATCCTCCGGTCCCCGTCGTCCAGCAGTTGCCGGGCGTCCGGCGACAGCGCGTACCCCGCCGAACCGTCCGCCGCACGGGCGGCCACCAGCAGCCCGCGCCGCTTCAGCCGCGAGACGCACGAACGTACGGAAGGGGCGTCGACGCCGACGGCGTGCAGCAGACGGATCAGCTCCGACACCGCGAACGGTGCGCCGTCCGGCGGGCGGCCGTAGGCGCCGTAGAGCGTGACGATCAGGGAACGGGGGGTGCGCAACTCGGCCACGTGATCACTTTAGAGGTGCTGGTCCCGCAGCAGGAACCGCTGGAGTTTTCCGGTGGCCGTACGGGGCAGGGACGCCTGGAAGACGAAGACCCGCGGGCACTTGTGCGGGGCCAGGTTGGCCTTCATATGGGCGCGCAGCGAGTCCGCGGTCTGTTCCGAGCCCTCCGTCAGCACCACGTGCGCCACCACGATCTCGCCGCGCAGTTCGTCCGCCCGGCCCACCACGGCGGCCTCCGCGACCTCCGGATGGCGCAGCAGGGCGTCCTCGACCTCGGGGCCCGCGATGTTGTAGCCGGAGGAGATGATCATGTCGTCGGCGCGGGCCACGTAGCGGAAGTAGCCGTCCGGTTCGCGGACGAAGGTGTCGCCGGTCATGTTCCAGCCGTGCCGGACGTACTCCGTCTGCCGGGGGTCGGAGAGATAGCGGCAGCCGACCGGTCCGCGTACGGCCAGCAGTCCCGCCTCGCCGTCGGGCAGTTCGTCCCCGCGCTCGTCCACCACCCGGGCCTCCCACCCCGGCACGGGCACCCCCGTCGTGCCCGGCCGGATCGCGTCGTCGGCGGCGGAGATGAAGATGTGCAGCAGTTCGGTGGCCCCGATGCCGTTGATGATGCGCAGCCCCGTCGCCTCGTACCAGGCCCGCCAGGTCGCCTCGGGGAGGTTCTCCCCGGCCGACACGCAGCGCCGCAGCGCCGACAGGTCGTGGCCGTCCAACTGCCCGAGCATCGTGCGGTAGGCCGTCGGCGCGGTGAACAGCACCGAGACCCGGTGCCTGACCAGGGCGGGCAGCAGCTGCCGCGGGCCCGCCTGCTCCAGCAGCAGTGTCGAGGCCCCGGCCCGCAGTGGGAAGACCAGCAGCCCGCCCAGGCCGAACGTGAAGCCCAGCGGCGGGCTGCCCGCGAACACGTCGTCGGCGCAGGGGCGCAGCACGTGCCGGGAGAAGGTGTCGGCGATGGCGAGGAGATCCCGGTGCAGGTGCATGCAGCCCTTGGGGCGTCCGGTGGTCCCCGAGGTGAACGCGATGAGCGCGACCTCGTCGGCGGCCGTGTCCACCGCCCGGTACGGCCCGGTCCTGGCCTCGGCCAGCCGGGTCAGGTCCCCGGCCGCGTCCCCGCCGAACAGGGTGACCCGCAGGCCCTCCACGTCCGCCTCCGCCAGGTCCCGCGCCGACCGGGCGTCGCACAGGGCGTGGCCGATCCGCGCCAGCGAGCAGATGGTGGCCAGCTCCGCCGCGCGCGCCTGGGCCAGTACGGTGACGGCGACCGCGCCCGCCTTCATGACGGCGAGCCAGCAGGCGGCCAGCCAGGGCGTCGTCGGCCCGCGCAGCAGTACCCGGTTGCCCGGCACGACGCCCAGGTCGTCCGTCAGCACATGGGCGATGCGGTCCACCGTCTCCCGCAGCTCTCCGTAGCTCCAGACACTCCCGTCGCCGGAGAGCAGCGCGGGGCGGTCCGCGCCCCGTTCCTCGACGGTCCGGTCCAGCAGTTCGTGCCCGCAGTTCAGCCGGTCGGGGTAGCGCGGCGCGGGATCGTCCAGGAGGAGCTCCGGCCACTGCTCCGGCGGCGGGAGATGGTCGCGCGTGAAGGTGTCCGCGTGGGCGCCCGCGGCGTGCCCGGACGGCTCGGGATGCGCGCCGGGGACGCGTACGGACGCGTCGGCGGCGGCTGTGGGCGTGTTCGGCGAGGAATTCGGCTCCATGAAGGATCGCCCCCTTGTCGCCTCCGGAGCGTATCGTTTGAGTGACGGTAGTCAACGGTCCGCGATAAGACATGACGTGCGATGCGATGCGACGAGATGCCACGCGACGCGACAGGGCACGCGACACGACGCGACAAGAGAGGCGCCGCCATGACGGCATTCTCCCTCGAACCGGAACAAATCGCCTGGTGCGAGGAGCTCCGCACCCTCGCCGCACAGGAGCTGCGCCCGCTGGCGGAGAAGGGGGAGCCCGGGCGGGTCAACCGCCCGCTGCTGGCCGCTCTCGGCGAGCTGGGTCTCCTCGGCCGGATGCTGGGCTCCGGGGCACTGGACCTGTGCCTGCTGCGCGAGTCCCTGGCCCGGGGCTGCACCGAGGCCGAGACCGCCCTCGCCCTCCAGGGTCTCGGCACCACCCCGATCGTCCAGGCCGGCACCGCCGCCCACCGCGAGCGCTGGCTCCCCGAGGTGCGGGCCGGGCGGGCCGTCGCCGCCTTCGCGCTGAGCGAGCCGGGTGCGGGTTCCGACGCGGCGGCCCTGAGCCTGGCCGCCGAACACACCCCAGCCGGCTGGGCGCTCACCGGCGAGAAGTGCTGGATCTCCAACGCCCCCGAGGCCGACTTCGCCGTGGTCTACGCCCGGACGACCCCCGGGGCGGGATCCCGCGGCATCACCGCGTTCCTGGTCCCGTCCGACCGCCCCGGACTCACCGGCTCCGCCCTCGACATGCTCTCCCCGCACCCCATCGGCACCCTGGAGTTCGACGGCGTACCGGTCACCGCCGACGACGTTCTCGGCGAGCCCGACCGGGGCTTCCGCGTCGCGATGAACACCCTCAACCTCTTCCGGCCCAGCGTCGGGGCGTTCGCCGTGGGGATGGCCCGCGCCGCCCTCGACGCGACCTTGGACCACACCGCCCACCGCACCGCGTTCGGCGGTCCGCTGAGCGACCTCCAGGCCGTCTCGCACCAGGTCGCGGAGATGGCCACCCGCACCGAGGCCGCCCGCCTCCTGGTGTACGCGGCGGCCGCGGTGTACGACGCGGGGGAGAGCGGCGTGCCGCGCCGGGCGGCGATGGCCAAGCTGTACGCCACCGAGACCGCGCAGTACGTCGTCGACGCCGCCGTCCAGCTGCACGGCGCCCGCGCCCTGCGCCGGGGCCATCTGCTCGAACATCTCTACCGCGAGGTCCGCGCGCCGCGGATCTACGAGGGCGCGAGCGAGGTGCAGCGCACCATCATCGCCAAGGAGCTGTACGCGAACGGCGCCCAGCGGTCCGAGCCCCTCGCCCAGCAGTCCCTTGCTCAGCAGCCCCGTGACGAGCAGTCCCTTGCTCAGCAGCCCCGTGACGAGCAGTCCCTTGACCAGCAGTCCCTTGACCAGCAGTCCCTCGTCCAACAGTCCGCCGCCCGGCAGTCCGCCGCCCCGGAGCCCGTGGAGCCCATGGGCCTCACCCAGGAGCCGCCCGCATGAGTCCGTCCCACCGGATCAACCCGGCCGAACTCTCCCCGCCCACCGGCTTCAGCCACGCGGTCGTCGCCACCGGCGGGCACCTGGTCTTCCTCGCCGGGCAGACCGCACTCGACCCGGACGGAAAGGTCGTCGGGGCCACCCTGCCCGACCAGTTCGCCGTCGCCCTGGGCAATCTGCTCACCGCTCTCCACGCGGCCGGCGGAGCCCCGGCGGACCTCGCCCGGGTCACGGTCTACGCCACGGACATCGCCGACTACCGTTCCCACGCCCCCGAGCTGGGCCGGATCTGGCGCAGGCTGGCGGGGCGCGACTACCCGGCGATGGCCGTCATCGGGGTGGCCCGGCTCTGGGACGAGCAGGCGATGGTCGAGATCGACGGGGTGGCGGTCCTGCCGTGAGGCCGGCGCACGAGTAGCGGCGCGGCACCGCGCCACGAGACCCGGGTGATGCTCCGCGGTCGCGGCACCACGGGCAACACGCCGTACCGCGACCACAGCGGACCCTGCGCCGGACACGGTTGAGGCGCCCCTCCCGGAGACAGCGGCCGGGAGGCGCGCGGCGCGCCGGTCGGGTGAATCGGCCTGAGGGATATATCTGTATTTAGTGCCTTTTATTCCGGATGCCCCGCCGCCGCCCGAACCGGACACCCCTCGGTGATCGCGCTCATCGTCGCCCACTTCGCGCTCGCGGCCTGCGCGGGCCCGCTGGTGCACCGGCTCGGCCGACGGGCCTTCGTCGTGCTGGCCCTGCCCCCGGCGGCGGCCACCGTCTGGGCCCTCACCCGCTGGAGCACCGCCGCGTCCTCAGGCGCGGACACCTGGTCCTGGCAGTGGATCCCGGACTACGGCGTCGCCCTCGACCTGCGCCTGGACGCGCTGGCCGAACTGATGGTGCTGCTCGCCGCCGGGGTCGGCGCGCTCGTCCTGCTCTACTGCGCCTCCTACTTCACCGACGACACCCCGCAACTGGGCCGCTTCGCCGGGAACCTGCTCGCCTTCGCGGGCGCGATGCTCGCCCTCGTCCTCGCCGACGACCTGATCACGCTCTATGTGTTCTGGGAACTGACCACGGTCTTCTCCTACCTGCTGATCGGCCACGGCAGCGAACACCGGCACAGCCGCCGCTCCGCCCTCCAGGCCCTCGTCGTCACGACCTTCGGCGGCCTCGCCATGCTCGTCGGTTTCCTGATCCTCGGTCAGGCCGCCGGCACCTACCGGATCTCCGCGATCGTCGCCGATCCGCCCGAGACGACCCTCGCCGTGTCCGTCGCCGTCGTCCTCGTGCTGTGCGGGGCCCTGTCGAAGTCCGCGATCTGGCCGTTCTCCATGTGGCTGCCGAACGCCATGGCCGCGCCGACGCCTGTCAGCGCCTATCTGCACGCCGCCGCGATGGTCAAGGCCGGTGTCTACCTGGTCGCCCGGCTCGCCCCCGCCTTCGCCGACGTCCCCGTCTGGAAACCCGTCGTGCTCGTCCTCGGCGGCGCGACCATGCTGCTCGGCGGCTGGCGGGCGCTACGTCTGAACGACCTCAAGCTCGTCCTCGCCTACGGGACCGTCAGCCAGCTCGGCTTCCTCATCCTGCTCGCCGGCACCGGCAACCGCGACGCCGCGCTCGCCGCCGTCGCGATGATCCTCGGGCACGCCCTCTTCAAGGCCCCGCTGTTCCTCGTCACCGGCATCGTCGACCACGCGGCCGGCACCCGCGACCTGCGCGAACTGTCCGGCGTCGGCCGCTCCCTGCCGTACGTCGCCGGTGTCGCCGCCCTCGCCGCCGCCTCCATGGCCGCCCTCCCGCCGCTGCTCGGCTTCGCAGCGAAGGAGGCCGCGTTCGAGGCGCTGCTGCACGGCTCCGCCGCCGACCGGTGGGCGCTGGCCGTCGTCGTCGCGGGCTCCGCGCTGACCACCGCGTACAGCCTGCGGTTCGTCTGGGGCGCCTTCGCCCGCAAGCCCTGCGTCCCCGACACCCCCGTCCACCGCGTCGGGTGGGCCTTCCTCGCCCCGCCCGCCCTGCTCGCCGCCCTCGGCCTGGTCCTCGGCCCCGGCGTCGGCTGGACCGACCGGCTGCTGGGCGCGTACGCCGACACGTTCCCGGCCGAGGGGAAGCCGTACCACCTGGCCCTCTGGCACGGATTCGGCATCGCGCTGCTCCTGTCGGCCCTCGCCTGGGCCGCGGGCACCGTGCTCTTCCTCGGCCGCGCACCCGTCACCCGGCTCTCCCGCCGGATCGCCTGGCCCACCGCCGACAGCGTCTTCGGCCATCTGCTGCTCGGGCAGGAACGTCTCGCCCTCCAGGTCACCGGCTTCATCCAGCGCGGCTCCCTCTCCGTGTACCTCGCCACCACCCTCCTCGTCATGCTCGCCGGGCAGCTCACCGTCCTCGTGGTCGACACCCCCTGGAACGGGGCCGTGCGCCCCCGGCTCTGGGACAACCCGCTCCAGGGCGCGGTCGCCGCCCTGACCTGCGCCGCCGCCCTGCTCTGTCTGACGGTGCGACGGCGCATGAAAGCCGTGGTCCTGGCCGGCCTCACCGGATACGGCACCGCCCTGCTCTTCGTCGTCCAGGGAGCGCCCGACCTGGCGCTCACCCAGTTCTGCGTCGAGACCGTCTCGATGATCGTCTTCGTGCTGGTGCTGCGCCGGATGCCCGTCCACTTCCAGGAGACCGTCAGCACCTGGCGGCGGGCCGCCCGCATCCCGACGGCCCTCGCCGCGGCCGCCACCGTCGGCGTCGGCATGTGGGTCGCCGCCGCCGCGCGCACCGCCGAACCGGCCGGCGCCGCCATGGTCCAGGAGGTCGCCGACCACGGGCTCAAGGACGTCGTGGCCACCATCCTCGTCGACCTGCGTGCCTGGGACACGATGGGGGAGTCCGCCGTGCTCGCCGCCGCCGCGATCGGCGTCACCAGCCTCATCTACCTGCACCGCCGCAGCGAGGGCACCATGGTCCAGGAGGAGTTGCGGGGGCGCACCGCCTGGTCCCTGTCCGCTCACCACTCCTCCCGACTGCCGCAGGGCGACGACGCGGCCCCCGAACGCGGCTGGCTGGCCGCCGGAGCCACCCTCGCCCCCGAGCACCGCTCGATCGTCTTCGAAGTGGTGGCCCGGCTGCTGTTCCACCCGATCCTCGTGCTCTCGGTCTATCTGCTGTTCTGCGCCGAGAGCCTGCCCGGCGGCGGGTTCGTCGCGGGACTCGTCGCCGGACTCGCCCTGATCACCCGCTACCTGGCGGGCGGCCGCTTCGAACTCGCCGAGGCCGCCCCCCTGCAACCAGGACTCTTCACCGGCCTCGGCCTCTTCATCTCCACCGGCGTGGGCCTCCTCGGACTCGCCGACGGCACCGTCCTGCACGCCTTCACGTACTACGGACACCTGCCGGTCTTCGGCAAGTACCACCTGAGCACCTCGGTCCTCTTCGACTTCGGCGTCTACCTGCTGGTCCTCGGCGTCGTCCTGGACATCGTGCGGGCCCTCGGCGCCAAGATCGACCGGCAGATCGAACGGGCGGCGGGCGTCCTCGCCCCCGAAGGCGGCCCCGAGGCGGGAGGGGCCCTCCGATGATCGTCAGCGCCTCGCTCCTCGCCACCGCCGTCGTGCTCTGCGCCGTCGGCGGCATCCTCATGCTCACCCGCCCGCTGACCCGCATCCTGCTCGGC
Organism: Streptomyces sp. NPDC091287; assembly: GCF_044768525.1. Lineage (NCBI taxonomy): Bacteria > Bacillati > Actinomycetota > Actinomycetes > Kitasatosporales > Streptomycetaceae > Streptomyces > Streptomyces sp. NPDC091287. The sequence continues at coordinate 239,477 of NZ_JBIVUV010000003.1, read as the reverse complement.
GCCGTCATCCTCGGCAACGGCATCAACCTGCTGGTCCTCTCCTCCACCGGCCGGGCCGGCGCGGCGCCCCTGCTCTACGGGGTGTCCCTGAGCCGGGTCACCGACCCGCTGCCCCAGGCCATCGCGCTGACCGCCATCGTCATCACCCTGGCCACCACCGCCTTCCTGCTGGCCATGGCCTACCGCAGCCACCAGATCACCGGCACTGACGAGGTCCACGACGACCTGGAGGACCGCCGCATCGTGCTGCGCGCCGAAGTGCTCGGCGAACGAGCCCAGTTGCGCGAGCAGTTCCGGTCGGGGGCCGAACCCACCGCCGAGGAGCGCGAACGCTACCGGGAGGAGCGCCGCCGGCTCCGCGACCGGCTCCGCGCCGACCGCGCCCGCCAGGCCCGGGGCCGCGACGCCTCCGGCAACCTCTGGAACGACGTGCTGGGCGCGGACCCGGAGGACTACGCACGCGACGGCGACGCCAAGGCGGACGACCGCTACCCCCGCGACCGAGGAGCCGACGGATGAACGCGCTCGTCCCCCTGCCCGTGCTGCTGCCCCTGTGCGCCACCGGCCTCAGCCTCGCCTTCGGCACCCGCCTGGGGCGCTTCCAGCGCTTCATCAGCGTCGCCGTGCTGTCCGCCGTACTCGCACTCTCGGTGATCCTCATGATCGCCGCCGACCGGCAGGGCCCGCTCTCCGTCCACCTCGGCGACTTCGCCCCGCCGCTCGGCATCACCCTGGTCGCCGACCGGCTGTCCGGGCTGATGCTCACGGTCTCCTCGGCCATCACGCTCTGCGTGCTCGTCTACTCCCTCGGCCAGGGCATGACCGACCGGGACAAGGAGACCCCGCTCGCCGTCTTCCACCCCGCCTATCTGATCCTCGTCGCCGGGGTCTCCTGCACCTTCCTCGCCGGCGACCTCGTCAACCTCTACGTCGGCTTCGAGATCATGCTGGTCGCCAGCTTCGTCCTGCTCACCCTCGGCGGCACCGGACCCCGGATGCGGGCCGGCTCCACCTACGTGATCATCTCGCTGTTCTCCTCGATGCTCTTCCTCACCGCCATCGCCATGACGTACGCGGCCACCGGCACCGCCAACTTCGCCCAGCTCGCGGGACGGCTGGCCGACCTCCCCATCGGCGTACAGACGCTGATCCAGGCGCTGCTGCTGACCGTCTTCGCGATCAAGGCAGCCGTCTTCCCGCTCGCCGCCTGGCTTCCCGACTCCTACCCGACCGCCCCGGCCCCCGTGACCGCCGTCTTCGCCGGACTGCTCACCAAGGTCGGCGTCTACTGCATGCTCCGCACCGAGACCCTGCTCTTCCCCGGCAACCGCATCGGCGACCTCCTGATGGCCATCGCGCTGGCCTCGATGGTCATCGGCATCCTCGGCGCGGTCGCCCAGACCGACCTGAAGCGGCTGCTCTCCTTCACCCTGATCAGCCACATCGGCTACATGGTCTTCGGGATCGGCCTCGCCACCCGCGAGGCGTACGGCGGGGCCATCGTGTACGTCGCCCACCACATCACCGTCCAGACGACCCTGTTCCTCGTCGCCGGGCTCATCGAACGCCGGGGCGGCACCACGGAACTGACCCGCCTCGGCGGTCTGGCCAGGGCCGCGCCGACACTCGCCGTGCTGTTCTTCGTCCCCGCGATGAACCTCGCCGGGATCCCCCCGCTGTCCGGCTTCATCGGCAAGCTCGGGCTGATGCGCGCCGGCGTCGCCGACGGCGGCGGCTGGGCCTGGCTGCTGGTCGCGGGCTCGGCGGCCACCAGCCTGCTGACGCTGTACGTGGTCGCCAAGGTCTGGAACCTGGCCTTCTGGCGCGCCGCCCCGCCCGGCCAGGCCGCCGCCGGAACGGTCCTGGAGTCCGGCGACGACAGCGACGACGACGCGGACGCGGGCCCCGACCGGATCCGCGGCACCGGTGACGAGGGCATCGCCCCGGCCCACCGCCCGGCGGGGCAGGCCGTCGCCGCGACCCTGCACGGACGGGCCGTCATCACCACCAGCCGGCTGCCCCGCCCGATGGTCGCGGCCACCGCGGCGACCATCGCTATCGGCCTCTCCTTCACGGTGTTCGCCGACCCGCTCACCGCCTTCACCGACCGCACGGCCGCCGAACTCCTCCAGCGGACCCCCTACGTCCAGGAGGTGCTGGGCCGGTGAAACGCACCCTTGGCCTCTCGTTCCGCAACGCCGATCTTCCGCCGCTGAGCTGCGAGTTCGGCACCCGCCGCCGACGCGTGCTGGACCTGCCGTTGATCGCCTGGCTCACCGTCATCTGGGTGCTGCTCTGGTCCACCCTCACCTGGGCCAACGCCATCACCGGCCTGGTCGTCTCGGTCGTCGTCTGCCTCGCCTTCCCGCTGCCCCGGGTCGACCTCGGACTACGGCTCCACCTCTGGGGCATCCTGCGCCTGGTCGGCTATCTCCTCCACGACATGTACACCTCCGGGGTGAAGGTCACCCGGCAGATCTTCTTAGGCCTGCCGCACCGGGCCGCCGTGATCGGGGTGCCCCTGCGCTGCCGCAGCGACCTGATGCTCGCGGCCACCGCCGTCGCCGTCTCCAACGTCCCCGGCGGCTCCATCATCGAGGTGCGCCGGGCCACCGCCACGGTCTTCCTGCACGTCCTGGACGCCGACCGGCCCGAGGAGCTCGAAGCCGCCCGGCGCCAGGTGTGGCGGATCGAGGAACTGACCGTACGGGCCTTCGGCACCCCCGACGAGATCGCCCGGGTCGCCGAACCCCCGCCACCGCCCCAGCTCGCCGCAGGGAGGCCCGCATCATGACCGCGCCCGAACAGGTCGACCACATCCTGCTGACCGCCGCCGTCGTCCTGATCCTGCTCGCCGGGGCCCTGCTGCTGGCCCGGATCTGGCGGGGGCCCTCCATGCTCGACCGGGCCATCTCGCTGGACGTCTGCGCCGCTCTGATCATCGCCGGCCTCGCCGCCAAGTCGGCGTTCGCCCGGGACCCGTTCTACTTCCCGATCATGCTGGTGCTGGCGTTCCTCGGGTTCACCGGTTCGGTGGGCATCGCCCGCTTCATCGCCGTACGCGACCGGCCCCGCCCCCCGCACCCCGACGACGCCCAGGAGGACCCGCGGTGAGTCTCTGGCTCCAGATCGTCGACACGGCCGGCGCCGCACTGCTCCTCATCGGCGCCGCGATCTGTCTGCTCGGGGCGATCGGCATGATCCGGCTCCCCGACGTCCTCTCCCGCAGCCACGCCGCGACCAAGCCGCAGACCCTGGGGATGATCCTGGTGCTGGCCGGGGTCGCGCTGCGGCTGCGCAGCGGCATGGACCTCGCGACCCTCGGCCTCATCGCCTTCTTCCAGATGCTCACCGGCCCGGTGGCCTCGCACCTGGTGGCCCGTTCCGCGTACCGCACCGGCCAGATCGATCACGGTGAGCTGCTCTTCGACGAACTCGACGAGCAGCTCACCGACAGCAAGTGAGCCCGCGTCGGACCGCGTTCACGCCCCGCCCGCCGGAACGTGTCTGATCCCCGCACCGCCCCTTCCCCGCCAAAGCGCCCACGGGCCGGTGTCCGCATGCCATGATGCGGGCAATGCCGGACGCTGGGGGGCGTATGGGAAGCACGGGCACAGTGCTGCGCGAATTGCGCGGCGCACAGAAGAGCGCCAAGGGCGTCTCGCTCTATTCGCGGTACGTGAACCGGCCCGCCGGCCGGGTGCTCGCGGCCGGGGCGTACCGGATGGGCATGACACCCAACCAAGTCACGCTCACCAGTGCGCTGTTCACCTATGGCGCGCTGGCGTCGGTCGCGCTCGTCGAGCCGTCCTGGACGCTCGGCGTCCTGGTCTGGGCGGCCCTCGCGGTCGGCTTCGCCTTCGACTCCGCCGACGGGCAGCTCGCCCGGCTCACCGGCAGGGGAGGGCCCGACGGGGAGTGGCTGGACCATGTCGTGGACTGCGGGAAGCTGCTGCTCGTCCACGCCGCCGTCCTGGTCTCCTTCTACCGCTTCGGCGAGCTGCCTTCTGAGGCCTGGCTGTTGCTCCCGCTGGGCTTCCAGCTGGCGGCGGTGGTCACCTTCTGTGCTGGGCTGCTGCGCGAACAGCTCGGCAAGGCGGCGGTGAGTGCCCGGGGCCCGTCCTGGGCGGCACCCGACGCGACGGCGCCCGTCTCACGGGTGCGGGCCGTGGCGCTGCTGCCCGCCGACTACGGGGTGTTCTGCCTGGTGTTCCTGCTGCTGGGCGTACCCGGGGCCTTCCGCGCCGGGTACGCCGTGCTCGCGGTGGTGCAAGCGGTGTTCCTGGCGGCCTTCCTCGCCAAGTGGTTCAGGGAGCTGAAAGCGCTCCGGGCCGGTTGACGAGCACGTCCAGCGCCCGCCGCAGCTGGGTGCTGGACGTGTGCACGGTGTACGGGAAGTAGACGACCTCCACGCCCACTTCGGCGAAGTCGCGCTCCAGCTTCTCCCCCTTGTCCGTGCCCCGCCAGTCGTCTCCCTTGAAGATCACGTCGAAACGGACCTGCTGCCAGGTCTCGACCTTGTCCGGCACGGTCTCCACGAACGCGGCGTCCACGAAGCGCACGCTGCGGACGATCTCCAGTCGTTCGCGGAGCGGGATCATCGGCGTGTGACCCTTGGCGAGGGCGGCCATCTCGTCCGACACGACCCCCGCGACCAGGTAGTCGCACTGACTGCGGGCGTGCCGCAGGATGTTGAGGTGCCCGACGTGGAACAGGTCGTACACCCCGGGTGCGTAACCCACCCTGTGCTGCACCATCCGTATCTCTCCCCCCACGGTGAACATGATCCGGTGATGTTCCAACGACCTTACTGTGAAGAACACTTGTGCAAGCCGTGAACGGATAAGCTCGGCAGGGGCTGTTCCCCGGTGGGGACAGCGGCTGTCGTGGGGGGAAGGCGATCGTCCGATGTCCGAAGCGTCAAGGCCCGGTCCGATCCGGGGCCGCCGACTTCTGGTGGTTTCGACCAACTACGCACCGGAGCTCACGGGAATAGGCCCGTACGCCACCCAACTGGCCGAGCACTGGGCCGCGTCCGGAGCCCGGGTCCGGGCCCTCACCGGCATGCCGCACTACCCCTCCTGGCGGCTGGAGGAGGCGTACCGGGGCGCCTGGAGGACGGTGGAGATACGCGGCGGCGTCGGCGTGCACCGGCGCCGGCACTATGTGCCGCCCCGTCAGACCGCTCTGCGACGTGCCGCGTTCGAGGCGAGCGTCCTCGCGACCGGACTGTTCGCCCCACCGCCCGGACGCCCCGACGCCGTGATCTCCCAGATGCCCAGCCTCGCGGGCGGCGTCATCGGAGCCCACCTCGCCCGTCGCCACCGCGTCCCCCATCTGCCCGTCGTCCAGGACCTGATGGGTGCCGCCGCCGCGCAGAGCGGCATCCGGGGCGGAGGCAGGGCCGCCACCGTCGCCGCGGCCGCCGAGCGGTACGCACTGCGCGGGGCCGCCCTCGTCGGCGTCATCCACGAGAGCTTCGTCCCCGGCGTCACCGCTCTCGGCGTCGACCCCGGCCGTATCCGCCTCGTCCCCAACTGGACCCATGTGCAGGGCCCCACCGCCGACCGGGCCGCGACCCGCGCCCGGCTCGGCTGGCCCGAGGGCACCCCGGTCGTCCTGCACTCCGGCAACATGGGGCTCAAGCAGGGTCTGGACGTCCTGGTGGACACCGCCCGCCTCGCCCCCGACGTCCGCGTCGTCCTGATGGGCGACGGCAACCAGCGCGACGCCCTGCGCGCCCGCGCCGGGGGACTGGCCAACGTGGATTTCCTGGAGCCCGCGGCGGCCGAGGAGTTCACCGACGTCCTCGCCGCCGCCGACGTCCTCGCGGTCACCCAGCGCGCCTCGGTCCTCGATATGAGCGTCCCCTCCAAGCTCACCTCCTACTTCACCTCCGGACGCCCCGTGATCGCCTCCGTCGCCGACGAGGGCGGCACCGCCGACGAGGTCCGCCGCTCGGGCGCCGGGGTCCTCGTCGCCCCCGAAGACCCGGCCGCCCTGCTCGAAGCGTTGCGGAAGCTGGTCGCGGACCCGGCCGCCGCCGACGCCCTCGGGGCCGGGGGCCCGCGCTACGTCGCCCGCCACCTGAGCCGGGAAGCGGGCCTCGCCCGCTTCGACGACCTGCTCGCCGAGGCCCTGCCGGACGCACAAGGGAGCCCCCGCCGATGACACCGCACCACCGCGCCCCGGACGACCAGGACGAGCCGGCGCTCCTGCGCGACCAGTTCCGCCAACTCCTGCGCTACCGCTCCCTGCTGGCCTGCGGAGTCGTCGTCGGCCTGCTCGGCGGCGGCTATCTCGCCCTCGGCGGCGAGGACACCTACACCGCCACCGGCGAGGTGCTCGTCCGCTCCGCGATCTCCGACCCCTTCGCCGCCGGATCCACCGCGGACAAGGGCATCAACATCGGCTCCGAGCGCCAGACCGCCGTCAGCGACACGGTGGGCACCCTGGCCGCCGGGACCCTGCTCAAGGCGGGCGACGACGTCACCGCCCGCAAACTGCTCACCGGGCTCCAGGTCACCAACCCGCCCAACACCCTCACCCTCCGCTTCTCCTACACGGCCGCCGGCCCCGAGCAGGCCCGCGCCCGCGCCGAAGCCCTCGCCGGGGCCTATCTGGCCCACCGCAAGGCGCGCACCGAGGAGAGCATCCGGAACATGTCCGACGGCTACCGGGCCCAGCTCCGCCCGCTGGAGGAGAAACGCGACCTGCTGGAGGACCAGATCGGGGCGGGCGCGGAGGACGACGTCAGCAGCGCCCGCGCCAACATCATCGTCTCCATCTCCGAGCTGAGCCGGAAGATCTCCGAGCTGAAGGCCCTGGACACCACCCCCGGCTACCTCAACAAGAAGCCCGTCGCCCCCACGTCGCCCACCGGCCCGGGACTGCCCCTGCTCCTCGGGCTCGGCGGCGTCGTCGGCCTCGCCCTGGGGCTGCTGCTCTCCTGGGTGCGCCTCGTCTTCGACCCCGCCGTACGCTCCACCCGCGAACTGGTCCGCTCGCTCGGTGCACCCCTGCTCGGCACCCTGCCCCGGGAACGCGCCGCCGCGGGCAGCCTGCTCGCCATCGGGCGCGGCACCTCCCGGTTGGCCGAGGAGTACCGCGCCGTCGCCTTCCGCCTCGCCTACGACCCGTCGTTCGCCGAGAGCCGCCGTCTGCTGGTCACCGCCCCGCGCGGCGACAACAAGGCGGCCGCCGCAGCAGCCGCCAACCTGGCCGCCGCCTTCGCCGAGATGGGCCGCGACGTCCTGCTCGTCGAGGCGGACCTGCGCACCCCCTCGCTCGCCCGCGACCTCGGCTCCGGCTCCCACGAGGTGCGCCCGCCGCGCTGGGCCGCCGAGGAGGGCGGCGGCTGGCCCGCCGGCGGCCGCACCAATGTGGACGTGCCCGGGTCCGGGGCCTTCGCCCTGATCCCCGGGACCACCGTCGACAACGTCCCGCGCGCCCTGACCTCCCCGTCCGTCGGCCGCATCGTCGCCGAGGCCGACCGGACCGGCAACGTCGTCATCGTCCTCGCCCCGCCCGTCCTGTCCTACGCGGACGCGGTCGCCCTGGTCGACCGGGTGGACGGCGTCATGATCGTCTGCGATCCGCGCGAGGTGCACCGCAGCGACCTGGAACGCATCCGCGAGATCATCGGCGCCTCCGGAGGCTCCGTTCTCGGCGCGCTGCTCCACCCCGGCCGGCGGCGGCTGGGGCGCGCGGAGCGACGGGGGAAGCCGACCCGACGCCGGGGCGGTGGCGGCGGCCCCGCCCCCACCGCCGAGCCGGACGCTCCCGAGACCACCGGCGATCCCACCGAGACCCTCGGCCTGCGCGCCTTCACCCAGCCGGCCGCGCGCGGGTGAGAGCCCGCACCGCCGTCCTCTGCTCGGTCGCGGACCAAGGTGTGGCGGCCCTCACCAACATCCTGGTACTGGTGGCCGCCGCCCGGCTCTCCACCGTCACCGACTTCGCCCGCTTCTCCGCGGTCTACCTGGTCTTCACGGTGCTCCTCGGCGTCTCGGGCGCGTACACCGGGCAGCCGCTGGTCCTCAAGCGCGGCGCGGGGGAGGAGACCCGGGGCGCCTGCCGGTCCGCGGTCGCCTTCACCGTCCTCGCCTCGACCGTCCTGGGCGCGCTGCTCGCGGCGGTCTGCGCCCTCGTCCCCGGCGACACCGCCCGCGCGCTGATGATGCTCGGCCCGGTGCTCCCCGTGGTGCTGGGACAGGACGCCGGGCGGTACGCCTTCTCCACCCTCCAGCGCCCCCATCTGGCGCTGACCGCCGACCTGTTGCGGCTCGGCTGCGTGCTGGGGGCGCTCTCCGTGCAGGACTACGGGGCATCCCCCGCACGGCTGATCGCCGTCTGGGGCCTCTCCGCCCTGCCCGCCCTGCTCCTGACGGCCGCCCTCCTGCACCGGGCCACCGCGGGGACCCCGGTCCGACTGCGCCCGATGCTGCGGCGCGGCCATCTCGGACAGCGCTTCACCGTCGAGTTCGGCGTCGGCAACGCGACCGGTCAGCTGTCCGTCCTCGGCCTCGGCGCGGTCGGCAACCCGCTCCTCGTCGGCGCGCTGCGCGGGGCGACCACCCTGTTCGGACCGCTCAACGTGCTCTACACCTCGGCGACCTCCTTCGGCCCCCCGCTGCTCCGCCGCATCGGCGACGAGCGCCGCCGGGTCCGGGCCACCGCCGCCCTCGCCGCCGTCCTCGCGGTGACCGCCGCCCTCTGGGCCACCGTGCTCGCCCTGCTGCCCGCGCGCGCCGGACGCGAACTGCTCGGCGACACCTGGCCCACGGCCGCCGCCCTGCTCCCCGCGACCGGCAGCCAGTACGCGGCGATGGCCGCCGGCACCTGCGGGCTGCTCGCCCTGCGCATGCTCGACCCGCGCACCACGCTCAGCATCCAGGTCGTCTTCTCGCTCACCTCAGTGGCGTTCCTCGCGGGCGGTTACGTCATCGGGGGCGTCCCGGGCGCCGCCTGGGGGCTCGCCCTGGGCTCGCTCTGCAAGGCCGTCGCGACCTGGATCAGGGTGGCCCGGCTGCGCCGCCGGAGGCCCGCGCCCCAGGAGTCCGTCAGCGCCGACGCGCTGCCCGCTGCTCCCTGAACGTGGTGATCAGCACCAGGCACAGCGCCGCGATGGCGAGCTTCCCCACCGCCTGCAACAGCGGCCCGCGCAGCAGGATGAAGGTGTATCCGGCGATCAGCGGGGCCGCGATCGCCAGCACACTGCCGGGCCCCGGCCCCGCCCGGGTGACCGCGAGGGCGTACCTGCGGTCGGTGCGGGCCGCCGCGTAGCCGATCAGCGCCAACCCGCCGACCAGCCCCGCCGGGCCGAAATCGACCCAGAACTCGGTCCACAGCGGGGCCGAGAGGTTGGTCATCCGCAGCCCCATCCACTGCCCGACCCGGACCCCGGTGTCCTCCGGCTTCCCGCTCCACACCGCGCGCGGCACGAAGAACAGCGCGGAGCCCGTCAGTTGGCGGCCGTAGGTGTGCCCCCGGGTATCGACCCACGACACGGTGTTGGCGAACATCACCATCTGGTCGTAGTCCTTGGTCACCAGCGGCTCGAAGACCGACGCCGACTGCACGGGCCGCTGTCCCCCCTCCTCGTACCGGAACCTGTCCGCGTACGGGAACACCACCAGCGCCCCGATCACCCCCGTCGCCAGCACCGTGCGGTAGAACGCCGCACTGCTCGGGAACGCCGTGAACACGAACGCCATCAGTACCGTCAGGAACCAGTAACGGGCGTTGGAGATCGGGTTGTTCACCACCAGGTTCAACGCCGCCAGCGCCACCCACACCAGCACCGTCGAGGGGGTGCGCCGGGCGCGGTGGGAGGTCGCCAGGCGGCGGGTGTAGAACAGCAGCGCCAGCAGCGCCGGGACCTGGCCGAAGCCCTTGATGAACGCCGAGCCCACATTGGACCCCTCCGCCACCACCCCGCTCGCCGCGACGGTCTCGTTGATCTCCTGCCGGCTGGAGAAGAAGACCGCGGGCCCGCCGAGCTTCATCACGTAGAACGCGCTCGCCGCGAAAGCCAGCAGCACGAGGAGCCGCAGCCGCACCGGATGCGCCCGGGCGGGCCCGCCGCCCGAGCTTCGCGCGGAGGGTGCCCGGCGGCGCAACGGGCGCCGCGAGGCCAGCAGCGCCCCCAGGTCGTAGGCCGCACACCCCACCAGGATCATCGCGATCGCGGTCACCAGGTCCTGGCGCGGCCCCACCATCGGCGTCGGCGTCTGCCCGATCACCACCTGGGCGAACGGCGCCACGCCCATCGCGATGTACACGAACATCCAGAAGACGCCCTGGAGCAGCCGCCGCCGGGTCGAGAGGATCATCGTCGCCAGCCGGGCCCCCGCATAGCAGGTCAGCACCAGCTGGAGCCAGTACGCCGTGTCCCGGACCCCGCTGCCGGGCTGGGCGGCGATCACCGCGGGCAGGAAGCAGACCAGGCCCAGGATGAGTGGCACGGACAGGGCCCGCGACAGCATCGACCAGGCGATCGGCCGCTCGGGCGGTTCCGGGGGGCCGCCCGGAGCTCCCGGCCCCGCCCCAGGCGCGGGCACGCGGTCGGCCTCCCCCTGCGCCGACGTGTGCACCGACGTCATGCGCCCCCCCGGGATCAGTGAACCGCTGGACACTCTAACGAATCCGCCCATGTGGGGAAGACCGATGGCTACTCTGTGAACAAGTGGCCATGGTCGAGGGGAACTCCGGTGAAAATCCTGCACGTTGTCACGCTCCACACTCCGGACCACGCCTTCGGCGGGCCGACCCGGGTGGCGTTCAACCTGTCCAGGGTGCAGCGTGCCGCCGGGGACGACGCCCGCGTCATGGCCCTCGGCGACGGCTTCCCCGACGGTGAACTGCCCCGCCAGGTGGAGGGAGTTCCGGTCCACCTCTTCCAGGCGCGGCACCTGCTCCCGATGTTCGAGGTCAGCGGCATCACCTCCGCGGCGCTGCTGAACACCGCGCGCCGCATGATGCGCGGCGCCGACCTCGTACACGTCCATCTGATGCGGGACCTGGTGACCCTGCCCGCGGCGCTCCTCGCGCTCGCGACCCGGACGCCCCTGGTCGTCCAGACCCACGGCATGATCGACCCCACCGAGAAGAAGGTCGCCCAGCTCACCGACCTCCTCGGGGTCCGCAAGGTACTGCGCGACGCCGACGCCGTCCTGCACCTCACCGAGATGGAGCGGGTCGACGTGAACGCCGTCGCCGCCCCCGTCCCGCTCACCCGCACCGTACGGCTGGTCAACGGGGTGCGCCCGCAGGAGCGCAAGCCCGCCCGCGACCCCGGCCGTCCGCCCACCGTGCTCTTCCTCGCCCGGATCCAGGAGCGCAAGCGGCCCGAGGACTTCGTCGCCGCGATGCCGCACGTCCTCGCCCGCCACCCGGACGCCCGGTTCGTGCTGGCCGGGCCGGACACCGGCGCCCTGGCCGGCACCCTCGCCCTCGCCCGGAAGCTGGGTGTGGCCGACTCCCTCGACCATGTGGGTCCGCTGGAGCACGATCAGGTCCTTGCCGCCGACCGCGAGGCCGATGTGTATGTGCTGCCGGCGATCGAGGAGCCGTTCCCGGTCTCGGTGCTGGAGGCGATGTCGGTCGGCACCCCGGTCGTCATCACCCGCACCTGCGGACAGGCCCCCGACGTGGCCGGGGCGGGGTCGGGCCGGGTCATCGACAGCCGGGTCGGCGAGGACGCGGCCAACGCCCGCAAGGTCGCCGACGCGATCCTGGAGCTGCTGGAGCCGGAGGCCGCCGAGCAGGCGGGCAAGGCCGCCTGGGAGCTGGTGAACGAGCAGTTCACCATCGAGGCCGTCACCGCCACCCTCCGGCGGACCTACGAGGACGTGGTCCGCCGGAGGCGGGGGTGGTGACCGGGCTGCTCGTCAACGCAACGGCTTCTCCCTCGACTTGAGGGCGATCTGCCAGCGGTAGAAGCTCATCGCCAGCGCGAAGTCGAAACCCGCCCGGCCGTCCAGGAAACCCCGCCGGTAGAGATACATGTAGGCGAAGGACACCACCGGCTTGAACGGCGCCTTGTGGAACAACTGCCCCTGGCGCGACTTGACCTGGCGCACCTGTTCCTTCACCTCCGGGTGCTGCTCCAGCCATGCCTCCCAGTCCGAGTAGCGGTTGTGCCGCTCGAACCAGGCGGTCACCGGATCGAGGTCCTGGTGCTCGATCGGGTGGGTGAGCGTCCCCACCGTCGCCGCGACCGGCTGGTAGTGACCCTCCACCTCACCGATGCCGGGGGCGTCGAGGTCCCCGACCTCCGGATAGTGCGAGCGGGTCCGGTCGGTCAACGACCGCTTGCGGATGGTGTATCCGTGCCGCAGCCGCTTTCCCGAGAACCAGTAGCCGAGCGGTATGTCGTACGCCGCCGGCTTCGGGGCCGCCGGCTCCCGGAAGGTCTCCCGCAGCTCGGCCAGCAGCCCGGGGCTCAGCCGCTCGTCGCCGTCCAGAAGCAGGATCCAGTCCAGGTCGGTGCGGACGTTCTCCAGACACCACTGCTTCTTCCGCGGGTGGCCCCCGTCCCAGGTGTACGTGATCACCTCGGCCCCGCACTCCTCGGCGATCTTGACGGTGTCGTCGGTGCTGTGGGAGTCCACCACCACGACCGCCTCGAAGTGGCCGAGCACCGATTTCACCGCCTCCGCGATGTTCAGGCCCTCGTTCTTCGTGGGGATCGCCACGGCTATCGGCAGCTTCGGTATTCCTGCGGTCATCCCTCGGCTCCTTCGGGCAGCCAGGCGTAGCAGCCTGTGGAGGTGAACGTGCGGGCGGACTTCGGGATCGTGATCGTGCGGGACGTGCCGGTGTCGGACGTGCCCGAGGACAGCTCCTTGCCGCCGGCCCCGGTGATCTGCCAGGAGCAGCCCGTGGTGGGGGAGGCGGACCGGTAGACGCCCGGCCGGAGCTTCTTCCCGGTGTACGTGCCGTCCGGATAGGCGTACGCCGCCTCGTCCACCAGGTCCTGGTGCTGGGGGCAGAGCCCGGCGACCGCGTCCGCCGCGTCCGGGATCTCGTCCGTCGCGATGGCGCCGACGGCGGTGTCCCGGTCGGCCTTGACCAGATAGCGGAGCCTGTCGCACGCCTCCTGGCCGGTCTGGAGCACGGCGGCCGGGTCCATGCCCTTGGGCACCCGGTCCTCCAGATACTCCTTCTGCTTCTTGGTGAACGTCCCGGTGGCCGGGGTGATCTCGTCGGACGGTGTCTTCGGGCCCGCGCCGGGAGCCGAGGGTCCGGCGGCGGCCGGCTCCTCGGGCTCCCCGGCGGAGGGCGTGGCGGGTGGGGCGGGCGTGCCGGCGGACGGGCCGGGGACGGCGGGCCCGGAGGCCGCGGGGCGCTGGGCGCCCGCGGCCTCCGGACCGTTCCCGCCGGCGGACGAACCGCAGGCGGCCAACGCCGCCGTCGTCATGACGACGACGGCGCCGGCCAGGAACGGGTTCCTCATCGGATCAGCCATTCCTCAGGGCGTAGTGCGCGCCGACCTGCGAAGAGGTCAGCGTGGTCGGGTAGACGGCGGTCTCGTCGATCTGCCCGGCGAAGAAGTTGCTCGTCGGGCGGTTCGGCCAGCCGGACAGGTTGTCCCCGCCGACCCGCCAGTGGCCGGGGTAGTTCTCGTTGCCGGAGACCAGGATGTTCGACGCCCGCAGCTGCCCGTCGACGTACAGCGCCATGCCCTGCCCCAGGGGGCCCTGGGTGGCGACGACATGGTGCCACTGGCCGTCGTTGTAGGCGGCCGAGGTGGTGACGGTCCGTGCCCCACTGCTCTGGACGCCGAACACGAGCCGCCCGTCGTCGCGCATGTAGACGTGCTTGTCGTGACGGCTGCTGTTCTGCTGCGTCCTGTTCCCGAAGCCGATGATCTTCCCGCCCCGGGTGGTGGTGGTCCTGATCCAGGTCTCCACCGAGAACCGGGCCGGCGCGGCGTGCAGCCGGTTGCTGTACGCGTAGTCGTCGGTGCCGTTGAAGCCGATCGCCGTCGATGGCCCGGCGACCGCCGCCGGGGTCTGCCGGTAGGCGGGGCCGTTGCGCAGGAAGCCGTTGTTCAGATTCCCGCTGCTGTCGTGGGCGAACGTGGAGGTGCCCTCGTCGTAGCGCCAGTAGAGGCCCGCCCCGTCGGACCTGACCCGGGCCGGATACGCCTCCGTCGAGCTCGCCACGGTCGCCGTCTGGGCGGGGGACTTGGCGCTGGTGTTGGTCCCGTCGCTCGCGGTGATCCGGTACGCGTGCTCCTCGCCGGGCGCGACGTCGGTGTCCGTCCAGGTCAGCTGGGGCCGGTCCCAGAAGACCGAGTAGCCGGTCGTCGTGTGGACCGGGGTGTTCGAGCCGTCCTTGTAGATCCGGTAGGTCAGCTCACCGTCGTCGGTGTCGAAGCTGGTCTGCCAGTTCACGTCGATCCGCCCCGGGGTCAGCGTGGACAGGCTGACGTTGGGCACCCAGGGCGTGCCCGTGTCCGGTCCGTCCGCGAACCGGGTGAGACCCTGCTGCGGCTTGCTGTTGACGGTGGTGAACTCGCCGCCCACCCACAGGTAGTGACGGCCTCCGCTGCTCGTCTGGCTCATCACCCGCGGTCCGACCGGCTCGCCGATGCCGTCGTTGGTGTCCGGGAACCACGGGAGCAGCTTGGGGTCGTCGACCGACTGGGCCAGCAGATGCTTGCGCGGCTGGTCGGGGAAGGCCCCCATGCTGGAGCAGTCGTGGGCGTGGCTGCCGCTGTACAGCACGCCCGAGTGCACCAGCACCGCCTGGGTCGCGCCGAGGCAGGTGTCCCGCCAGCGCTGGTCGAAGTCGTCGAGATCCAGCGCGATGCGCCCGTCGAACACCCCGCCGCCGGTGCCCTCGTTGCCGGTGTAGAAGCCGGTGGCGTCGGTGGTGATGTCCTGGACGGTGGAGTTGTTGTGGATGAACCCCGGGTAGGACTTGGTGAGTTGTCCGGTGGTGGCGTCGACCACGGCCAGGGCGTGGGTGTTCGTGCCGTTGATCCGGAAGAAGTCCCCGCCGAGCAGCACGTGGCGCCCGTCCGGAGTCACCTCGACCGCCCGTGCGACCTCGTCGGCGTCGGCCGTGAAGGGCAGCAGTGAGGCTCCGGTCGTGACGGCGGCGAAGTGGTTCCTGGTCTGCCCGCCGACCGTGGTGAAGTCGCCGGCCAGATAGACCGTGTCGTCGGTGACGGCGAGTCCCCGCACGGTCGCCGAGACCCCGATCTTGAAGGTGTTGCGGACGGTGCAGCTCTCGGTGTCGATCGCCGCGATGTTGCTCACCCCGACGCCGTTCACCGCCCCGAACTGGCCGCCCGCGTACAGGGTTTCGCCGTCCGGGGACAGCGCCAGGGCCCGGACGGTCGCGGTTCCCGAGGAGATGGTGAAGGACAGCGAGCAGTCGGTGGGCGCCCCGGTCGCCGCGTCGAACGCGGCGAAGTTCACCGCGGGCTGTTCGCCCGTTCCGGGGGCGGCGGTGGGGGGCCGCAGGGTCGAGAAGGTGCCGCCCGCGTAGACGACGCCTTCGCCGGCGGCCATCGACCAGACGATGCCGTTGGTCTGCCAGGTGGTGAGGTCGTCCGCGGTGATGGCGACCGGTGGTGTCAGCGCCGCCGCCGGAGAGGTCCCGGCCGCGGTCGCGGTCAGGGCTCCGGCCAGCAGGCCGAGAGCGGCGGAAGCGGCCCGCACACGGCCGCGTCCTCCGGTTCTCTGCCCCGTACTTCCGTTCATCATTCAGCTCCGAAGGTGAGATTCGAGCTGCGGCCTGGAGGCCGCGGATCCTGCCTCGCCCGACCGGACGCGGCGACTTGCCGTCCCGCCGCTGGTCGGGCGAGTGAGTAGACGGAGCCGAGGGCTCCGCCCGGTGCCGGCGCGGAGAGCTCCACCGAGGGATCGGTGGAGACGGCGGTCGCGCCGGTGATCTTCCCGAGCACGGGCGCGGCTGGCGCCGGCCGGGAGTTGGGGGTGACCGACGATGCGGCCCGGGCGCCGGTGAACGGCACCACGCGGCCGCCGTCGGTGAAGGCGGCCATCGCGCCGGACGGGTCCGCCGGGCGGACGCGCGGGAACGTGCCGCCCGGCCCGTTCACCTGTCCACCCGGACGGCGGCACCGCTCAGCTGGTCGTCCAGCCGGCGGATGTCGGCGTCGACCATGATGCGGGCCAGCTCGCGCGACCTCACCTCGGGCTTCCAGCCCAGCAGTTCCTCGGCCTTGGACGCGTCCCCGATCAACGCGTCGACCTCGCTGGGGCGTTCGTACTTCGGGTCGTAACGGACGTGCTCGCTCCAGTCCAGCCCCGCGTGCTCGAAGGCGAACTCCACGAACTGCCGGACGCTGACGCCCTCACCGGTGGCGACCACATAGTCGTCGGGGGTGTCGCACTGGAGCATCCGCCACATGGCGTCCACGTACTCCGGCGCGTACCCCCAGTCCCGGACCGCGTCCAGATTGCCCAGGTGCAGACGGTCCTGGAGCCCGGCCTTGATCCGGGCGACGCCCCGGGTGATCTTCCGGGTCACGAAGGTCTCCCCCCGGCGCGGCGACTCATGGTTGAAGAGGATCCCGTTCACCGCGAACATGCCGTACGCCTCGCGGTAGTTGACCGTGGCCCAGTAGGCGTAGACCTTCGCCACGCTGTACGGGCTGCGCGGGTGGAACGAGGTGTTCTCGTTCTGCGGGGGCGGGCTGGCGCCGAACATCTCGGAGGACGAGGCCTGGTAGATCCGGGTCTCGATGCCGCTGGCCCGGACCGCCTCCAGAAGCCGGATGGTGCCGAGCCCCGTGACGTCACCGGTGTACAGCGGGGCGTCGAAGGACACCCGCACATGCGACTGCGCACCCAGGTTGTAGACCTCGTCGGGCTGGATGTCGCGCAGCAGGTTCACCAGGGCCACACCGTCGGACAGGTCCGCGTGGTGCAGGACGAAGGAGCGCTCCGGCTCCTCGGGCCCCTGGTAGATGTGGTCGATCCGCTCGGTGTTGAAGCTGGAGGAGCGGCGTATGAGGCCGTGCACCGTGTACCCCTTGTCGAGCAACAACTCGGCCAGATACGAACCGTCCTGGCCGGTCACTCCGGTGATGAGCGCGGTCTTCGCCACGATTCCCCCTTCTCTGCTGATCGCCTCGTCGGCGATGGTCACCGACATATCTGAATTGGGGCGTTCTGCGGCGAAGTGTCACCGCAGTCCCTTTCTGCTGGCACAATCCGAGCCATGACGACCGAACTCCCCGTCCCTTCCGAGGAATCCGACCGCTCCCTACTGCGGCCCGGCTCCCGCATATTCGTCGCGGGCCACCGCGGCCTGGTCGGCTCGGCGGTGGCCCGCCGCCTCGCCGACGACGGCCACGAGGTACTCACCCGCGGCCGCGACCTCCTCGACCTGCGCGACGCCGCGCGGACCGGTGCGTATCTGAAGGAGGTCCGGCCGGACGCCGTGGTGCTGGCCGCCGCCAAGGTCGGCGGGATCATGGCCAACAGCACGTATCCCGTGCAGTTCCTGGAGGACAACCTGCGCATCCAGCTCAGCGTGATCGCCGGTGCGCACGCGGCCGGGGTCGAGCGGCTGCTCTTCCTCGGCTCGTCGTGCATCTACCCCCGGCTCGCGCCCCAGCCGATCCGTGAGGACGCGCTGCTCACCGGCGAGCTGGAGCCCACCAACGAGGCCTACGCCCTCGCCAAGATCGCCGGAATCGTCCAGATCCAGTCGTATCGCCGGCAGTACGGCGCCTCCTACATCAGCGCCATGCCCACCAATCTCTACGGGCCCGGCGACAACTTCGACCTGGAGACCTCGCACGTGCTGCCCGCGCTGATCCGCCGCTTCCACGAGGCGCGGCGGGACGGGGCCCCCGAGGTGACCCTGTGGGGATCCGGCTCCCCGCGCCGTGAGTTCCTCCATGTCGACGACCTCGCCGCCGCCTGCGTCACCCTGCTGGAGGCCTACGACGGCGACGAACCGGTCAACATCGGCTGCGGCGACGATCTCACCATCCGCGAACTCGCCGAGACCGTACGGGAGGTGACGGGATACCAGGGGAGCATCGGCTGGGACACGTCGAAGCCCGACGGGACGCCCCGCAAGCTGCTCGACGTCACCCGCCTCTCCTCCCTCGGCTTCACGCCGCGTATCCCGCTGCGCGACGGGATCGCCCGCACCTACGCCTGGTGGCTCGGCCGGCTCCAGCCCGCACAGTGACCGTTCGCCGCCGCCGAGAGGTGTCTCGCGGCGGCGAACCGGCTGGGTTCCTCGCATCCGCACGCCCGCCGCCCTCAGTACGCCCCGCGGCCGTCGGCGACGGCGCGCACGGTGCGGGCGAGAAGTCCCATGTCGGCGGCGACCGACCAGTTGTCGACGTACCAGAGATCGAGCGAGACGGTCTCCTGCCAGGTCAGATCGGATCGGCCGCTCACCTGCCACAGCCCCGTAAGACCCGGTTTCACGGCGAGCCGGCGATGCTCCCGCTCGTCGTACCGAGAGGCCTCCTCCGGCAGCGGCGGCCTCGGGCCCACCAACGACATCTGGCCCAGCAACACGTTGACCAACTGCGGGAGTTCATCGATCGACGTCCGCCGCAGCAGCCGCCCGACCGGCGTCACCCGAGGGTCGCCGCGGATCTTGAACAGCGGGCCGTCCGCCTCGTTGGTCGCGGCCAGCCGCGCCTTGAGATTCTCCGCGTCGGCCACCATCGTGCGGAACTTCCACATGGTGAACGGCCGGTTGTGCTGCCCCTGCCGGACCTGTCGATGGATGATGGGCCCCCGCGAGGACAGCCGGACGCTGAGCGCCACCGCCAGGAGCAGGGGTGTCAGGGCCAGCAGCCCGAACAGGGCCCCCGTACGGTCCAGCACGTTCTTCAGTACCGTCTGCGGCCCCCCGCGCAGCGGCGGCGCGATGTGCAGCAGGGTGAGCCCGGCCGCGGTGGCGGGACGCACCCGCTCGGCCGCCACCCCGGACAGCTCCGAGGCCACGGACAGGGCGACGCCCCCGTCGTGCAGCCCCCAGCCGAGCCGGCGCAGCCGGTCCCCGGTCAGCTGGGGGCCGGGAGCCACCAGTACCAGGTCCGCCGCGTGGGCGTAGACCCCGCCGAGCACCGTCGTCACGTCGTCGTCGGCCGGGCAGGACGCGAGGCGCCCCGGCACCTGCACGCCGTCCAGCTCCAGCCGGCCGGTGCCCACCGGTATGGCGGCGACCAGGCGATAGTCGTGGTCCGTACCGGAGTCGAGCAGCTCGGCCGCCCGGCCCACGGCCAAGGCCTCACCGACCATCAGCACCCGGCGGACCCGGCGGCCCCGCCGCCCGGAGCGCCGCCACCGGCGCAGCCCCGCCACCGCCGTGGCGATGAGCAACCCCGGTGTCACGGCCACGACGGCCGTGGCCGGGTCCACCGGGCTTCCCGCCGCCGTGTGCAGGACGGCCAGCAGGCCGATGAGCACGAGCCAGTCCCCGACCGGGCCGAGCGCACCGCCGGGCCCGGTCCCCGACCGGTCCGTGTACCGCCCCCGGACACCGCGCAGCCCGGCCCAGAGCAGCCCCGCCACCGCGGCGGCCGCCACCGGGCGCGGCTGGTCGCCGACGCGCAGCAGCAGCCAGGCCGGACCGGCCAGGCCCAGCAGGTCCGTCAGAGCGGCGAGGGACGGGCCGGGCGCCGGCTTCCGCCGGGCCGGCGGCCGGCCGGCCGGGTCGCGCTGTGCTGTCGGGGCCCTCCAGAGTTGTTCCAGGGCCGCCGTGCGGTTCCGGGACGCGGCGGTGCGGGGGCGCGGCGCGCCCCGGAGCCCCACCGGTCCGGATAGGTCGGTATCAGGTATTTCGACATGCCCCATGAACCCCCCAGTCACAGTCGCACCCCCACAAACGGGACGCATCCGCCGATCCCATGGACTGACGGATGCGCCCTCGCTCGGTGCACGATATCCACACACGTGCCATTTCGCTGGAGTTCTCGTGAAGTTCAGACGGCCCGGTTCAGACGCCTCCGATCGGCCGGAACCAGTCGATGTCGCCTTGTGGGTACGGATGTTGAGGGAGCGACAGACGGGTAAGCGCTTGTGCCGGCCGGTGCCGGGGAGCGGCCCGCGGAGGCCCGGCTCCGGTGTGCTCCGGCGCAGACGCGAGAACCCCCTGGCCGGCGCTGTGCCCGGCCAGGGGGTTCTCGGATTCGCCCTCCCGCCCCGAGGGGATGGGGCGCCGCTACGGCGTCAGAACGCGCCGTCCGTGCGCCTCCTGGTGCGCCGGTGGATCAGCAGCCCGGCGCCAACGAGTGCCGCTGCCACGAGGGTTGCGGACATCACAGTGACCCCGGTGGCGGCCAGGCTGCCGCCGCCGGACGTGGTGGCGGCCCCGGTGCCGCCGCCGACGCCACCGCCGACCGTGGAGCCGGTGCCACCGGACGCGCCGGAGCCGTCGGCCGTACCGGTGGAGCCGGAGCCCCCGGTGGTGGAGCCGCCGCCCGACCGTGTACCGCCCTCACCCCCTGTCGTACCGTCACCTTCCGTGCTGCCGCCGCCGGTCGAGTCGTCACCGCCGCTGTCGCCGCCGGTCTCCCCGCCACCGGTGGCTGCCGCCGTGACGGTGAGCGTCGCGGCGGAGGTGCGGGTGGTGCCGACATCGTTGCGGAACTCGGCGCGGTAGCGGTAGCCGTCCTGCGCGGTCCTCGCGGTGAACGTGACGGCGGGCCCGGTCGCGCCCTCGACGTCCTTCCAGGTCCCCGAGCCATCGGTGCTGACCTGCCAGCGGACCGTGGGCTCCGGGGAACCCTCCGCCGCCGCGGTGAGGGTGACCTCCTCGCCGTCCTCGGCCGAAAGGTCGGCGGGCGCGCGGGTCACCAGCGGCGATACCTGCCGGACCAGCTTGGTGATCCTTCCCTCGGCGGGGCTCGTCACGAAGACCGTGGCCCCGCCCGGCTCGACGGCGAGCGAGGCCGCGCCGGACTGGGAGTGGTTGCCGGGCAGCGACAGGTCCTTCGCGGCCACGGCGAAGCCCTCGGTGTCGTAGACGGTCAGCGTGCCGTTGTTGTCATCGGCCGGATCGGAGAGGTCGCCGCCGTCCTGCCAGACGACGTAGGCCCGGCCCGTCGCCTCGTCGAAGGCGGCGTCGCGGGCCAGGTCCTTGCCGACGAGCGTCCTGAGCGGCTTGCCCGCGGCGTCGAGGACCAGCACGGACCGGTTGACCCCGATCCACACCGCGCCGGTGGCCGGGTCCGTCTCGGTGAATCCGGCCATGCCCTGGGCGCCGGGCAGCTCGAAGGAAGCGGTGACCGTGAACGACGCGAGGTCCACCCGGTGCAGCTGCCCGGCCGCGAAGTCGCTGAACCAGAGCGCGCCCCGGGCGGGATCGGCGGCGAACCGCGCGCCGCCCGGGAGCGTCAGGCTCCGGGTCGCCGCGCCGGTGGCCCGGTCGATCTCGGAGAGCTTCGCGCCCTGGGCGACCAGCACCGTGCCCGGGGTCGTACCGGGGGCGATGTCGGTGATGGTGGACCCGGTGAGCCAGACGCCCGAGGCCTTCTCGTCACCGGCCTTGGCGCTCCCGACGCCCCGCAGCGGGTAGTTGTAGACGACGCCGTCGCCCGGCAGCGGTCCCGCGATGCGGGCGGCCGCCGAGGCGCGCACCTCCCCGGTGGGCCCGGGGGCCCGGCTGATCCAGCTCTCGGCCTTCCCGTCCTGCGGGTTCAGCACATGCAGCCCGCGCTCGTCGACGTCCGCGGTGTCGGGGAGGTTGTCCGCGCCGACGTACAGCTTCTTCGAGTCGGGGTGCAGCAGCAGGTCCAGCGGCTTCCCGGCCGACGTGAAGTCGGCGGCGGCCTTGTAGGAGACGGTCCCCGCGGGCGCGTCGACGCCCCCGCCGCCCGGTTCGCCCGGCTCCTGGCCCGCGAAGGCGACGGGTATGCGGACGTCCTGCGACCGGTCGCCGGCGGCGCGGTGATCGGCCCGGGTGACGAGGGAGCAGGCCACCTCGGCGCAGTCGAGGCCGTCGCCCTTCGCCGAGATCTCGATCTCCACGTCGAAGGTTCCGCCGGGCCCGAAGGCGCGGGCGAGGTCGCCCTCGTACGGGTCGCCCGGGGGCACGATCCACTGCGAGGTCTTCGAGCCGCCGCTCATGTCCGCGCCGCCGAGGCAGGGGGAGGGCACCCGGTTGTCGCCGTTGTCCTTGCACAGGGCGACGTAGATGCCGGATCTTGAACCGTACCCCTCGCCGGTGACCCGGACCTTCTCGCCGGCCGGGTCGAGTCCGGTGGTGGCCGAGACGGTCAGCGTCTGCCCCTGGGGGCCGGTGGCGGTCTTCGGGGTGCCGGCGTCGGCGCTGACCGCCGCGCCCGTGGGGATCGCCGAGAGCAGCAGGGCGGCGACGGCGGCCGTACCCGCCCGGCGTCCGAGTCTGCGGCGGCCGCTCGGCGGGGTGCCGGGAGCGGTGCCCGGAGTGGATGTCATGTCATTCCTCGTCACGACGCGGGGGAGCCCGGCCCCGGCACGAACGGCCGGGACCGGGCGAAGGGTTGGAGAACTCTCGTGGTGCTACACGAAGTTGATCGGGGCGTGGACGTCGTACTTGCGGTCGTTGGTGTCGGTGTGGTCGGCGCGGGTCACGATGGCGCACTCGACGGTGTCGCCGCAGACGTTGCCGCCGCCGAGGTCGGCCTTGACGTGTATCCGGACGCTGAAGGTGCCGCCCGCGCCGAACGGCGAGGTGTTGGGGAGGCCGCCGCCCAGGCTGGACACCCAGTGCGAGGCGCCGGTGGTGCCGGACTGGTCCTGGCCGCCGAGACACGGCGAGGGCTTGTTGGCGCCCTGGGCCCCGTTCACCACGCACAGGCTCACGTAGACGCCCTGGCCGGTGTTGTAACCGCTGCCGGTGACGGTGATGTTGGCGCCCGCGGCGGCCGCGGTGTCGGGTCCGGAGAGCGACAGGTTGAAGGTGGCGCCCCCGTCGGTGACCGTACGGGTACCGGTCGCGGCGGCGGCGGGGGAGGCGAGTGTCAGGGCCAGCGCGGCGGCGGCGAACGCGGCGAGGCCCGCGCGGGCGACGGTACGGGTGGAGGGAACAGCACTCATGAGATGAGCACCTTTCTCGGCATCGGTAACCAGAACCACGGACACCCAGTCGACTTAGGTAAGGCATACCTAAGTCGATACCTGTTGGGTTGTCAACAAAGGCGCTGCCCACGGGTGATGTCCATGGCGGTGCTGACGCGCGGTGCCAACGGGCGGTACGGGTCAGCCGGTTCCGGCCGGCGGCAGGGCCTGCTCGGTCCAGATGGTCTTCCCGGTCGGGGTGTACCGCGTGCCCCACCGCTGGACGAGCTGCGCCACGATGAAGAGTCCGCGCCCGCCCTCGTCGTCCGCCGCGCTGTGCCGCAGGTGCGGAGAGGTGTGGCCGGTGTCCGCGACCTCGCACACCAGGGTGCGGTCGCGGATGAGGCGCAGCCCCAGCGGCCCGCCCGCGTACCGGACCGCGTTGGTGACCAGTTCGCTGACGACCAGCTGGGTCGCGAACACCAGCTCCTCCAGACCCCAGGCCTCCAGCTGTCCGGTGGCCAGCTCGCGGGCGCGGCCCACCGACACCGCTTCGGCGGTCAGCTCCCAGTCGGCGACCCGTCCCGCGTCGAGTTCGCGGGTACGGACCAGGAGCAGGGCGGTGTCGTCGGCGCTCGTGCCGCCGGGCACCAGCTCGGCGACCGCCCGGTCGCACAGCTCCTCCAGCGACGCCGAACGGTCGCCGAGCACCCGGCCCAGGGTGTCGAGGCCGCGTCCGATGTCGTGGTCCCGGGCCTCGACCAGGCCGTCGGTGAAGAGCGCCAGCAGACTGTCCACGGGCAGGTCGATCTCCATCGACTCGAACGGCAGACCGCCGAGGCCGAGCGGTGGCCCGGCAGGCAGGTCCGGGAACGACACCTGGCCCCCCGGGCCCACGATCGCCGGCGGCAGATGCCCGGCACGGGCCATGACGCATCGCCGGGAGACCGGGTCGTAGACCGCGTACAGACAGGTCGCCCCGGTGGTCACGTCATAGGTCTCGACCGCCCCGCCGTACGCGTCCGACCCCTCCTCCGCCGGCTGTCCCACCAGATCGTCCAGCCGGGTCAGCAGCTCGTCGGGGGCCATGTCGAGCTGTGCGAAGGCCCGTACGGAGGTGCGGAGCCGGCCCATGGTGGCGGCCGCCTGGAGCCCGTGTCCGACCACGTCCCCCACCACCAGGCCGACGCGCGTCCCGGACAGCGGGATCACGTCGAACCAGTCTCCGCCGACGCCGGTCACGTCGTCGGCCGGCAGATAGCGGTGGGCGGTCTCGACGGCGGACCGCGGCGGCAGGTGATGGGGCAGCAACTGCCGCTGGAGGGCGAGGGAGGCGGTGCGCTCGCGGGTGTAGCGGCGCGCGTTGTCGATGCTGACGGCGGCCCGGGCCGCCAGCTCGTCGGCCAGGGCGACCTCGCCGTTGTCGAACGTGGTCGCCCGGTCGGGGGCGGGCGTCCGGCCCGGGGCGTCGGGGCCCGCGCCCCGGTCGAAGGTGACGAGCCCCAGGATGCCGCCCCCGGCCCGCAGCGGAACGACCAGGGTGCTCTCGTCGAGCACGAGCCCGCCCGAGGACAGGCTGCGGTTCTGCGGCGATCCGGGCGGATAGACGACCGGCGGATACGGCTGCCGCGGCTCGCCGGGGGCCCGCCCCGCCCCGGGCGGGCCGGTCTCCGGGAGGTCGCCTTCCCCCGGGAGGCCCGTCCCCGGGAGGCCCGCCTCCGGCTGTCCGGCCTCCGCCTGTCCGGCCTCCGCCTGTCCGGCCCCCGGCAGGCCGGGATCCGGCGTACCGGACCCCGGCGCCGACCGTTCCGCCACCCGCAGCAGGGTCATGTCCGCCGGGCTGCCCACCGCCGCCGTCTCCCCGGTCACCGCCGCCCGGGTGACGTCGACCCGTACGGTGGCGGCGAAGTCCTTCACGGCCACCTCGGCGATCTCCTCGGCGGTGGTGGCCACGTCCAGGACCGTGCCGATGCGGCGGCCGGCCTCGACGAGGAGGGTCAGCCGCTCCTGGACCCGGTAGCGGTCGGTGATGTCGAACGCGTCCTCGCACACGCCGAGCACGTGCCCGTGGGCGTCCTCCAGCCGGTAGTAGGCGCAGGACCAGAGGTGGAACCTCCCCGGGTCGCTGGGCGGCTGCCCCCGGAAGTGCAGGTCGAGGACCGGCTCACCGGTGTCGAGCACCTGACGCATGACGCCGTCGAGCGTCCGCGGATAGCCGGAGGTCACGAAGGAGCCCGCCCCGTACAGCTCGTCGGCGTGCTTGCCCCGGAACGCGTCCAGCGGCTGCCCCATCTCCCGCTCGTAGGCGGTGTTGCTCCAGCTCAGCCGCAGGTCGGTGTCGTAGATGGCCAGACCGACGGGGGACTGGGTGGCCAGCCCCTGGAGCAGGGCGATCCGCGACTCCCAGTACAGCAGCGCCTCCACCTCGGCCGCCACGAGGATCCGGTCCGGCTCGCCGGGGCCGTGGCCCGCCGCCCCGGCCGGCAGCGGACACGTCGCCGTCGCCACCAGTAGCTCCCGGCCGTCCCGGGTGTGTGCCACGTGGATCTCGTTGCCGACGAGCGACGGCGGGCCGGGGCAGGGACCGGTCGTCCCGGCTGCTTCCACCGGGAGGGCGCCCCCGGCCGGCCGCACCGTGAGGAACGCGGTCACGGGCCGCCCCAGGGCCTCGGAGGGGCCGTAGCCGAGCAGCTCGGCGGCGGCGGGGCTCCAGCCGATGACGGTGCTCTCGACGTCGAGGACCATCGTGGCCGCCCTGGTGATGTCCAGGGGGCCCCGGAAATCGGCGCTCTCCGCCGTGCTCGCCGCGCTCACGGCGCGACACCGGCCCGGTTCATTACCCTCAGAATCCGCCCTGCCCCAGGTCGGCACAACCGCGGTGACCCGGGCCGCGCCCGCCGGACGCCGGGCTCAGCGCACCCCGTCGGGCCGGAACTGCACGCTGATGCGCGGCCCGACGGCCCGCGCGGTCTTGGGGATCGCGTGCTCCCAGGTGCGCTGGCAACTGCCGCCCATGACGATCAGGTCGCCGTGCCCGAGCGGCCTGCGGACGGGGGCGGGACCCGGGCGGCGAGGCCGCAGCGCGAGGTGCCGGGGGGCTCCCAGCGAGAGGATCGCGACCATCGTGTCCTCGCTGCTTCCCCGGCCGATGGTGTCCCCGTGCCAGGCCACCCCGTCCTGGCCGTCCCGGTAGAAGCACAGCCCCGCCGTGGTGAACGGTTCGCCCAGCTCGGCCGCGTAGTGCTCGCCCAGCCGGGTGCGTGCGGCCTCCAGGGCCGGGTGCGGAAGGGGATCACGGCGGCCGAAGAACGCCAGCAGCCGGGGGACCGCCACCAGGCGCTCGTACATGACGCGCTGCTCGGCCCGCCAGTCGACCTCGCGGACCAGCGTCTCGAACAGCGTGTCCGCGCCCCGCAGCCACTGCGGCAGCACGTCGATCCAGGCCCCGTGCCCCAGATCGGTACGCCGCAGTCCGCTCAGGGGGCCGGTTTCGACCTCGGCCTCCTGGTCGAAAAGCGAGCTTTGCAGGTGTACGGCCATGAGGAGAGCGTAACGCTATTCGAGCAAGTGTGCGAATAGCGTTCGGCGACGAACTCCGGCTCAGCCTTCCTTGACCAGATCGGCGCACTTCTCGCCGATCATCATCGTGGTGATGCACGGGTTGACCGTCGGCAGGAACGGCATGACGGACGCGTCGGCCACCCGCAGCCCGGTCACCCCCTTGACCCGCAGCCGAGGGTCGAGCGGCGAGTCCGGGTCGGCCGCCGGGCCCATACGGACCGTTCCGGCCGGGTGGTACACGGTGTTGTGCGTCTCGCGGATGTAGTCGAACAGCTCCGCGTCCGTGGTCGCGCCCGGCCCCGGAGCCAGCTCCGCGCCCGCCCAGTCGGCCATCGGGGGCTGCGCCACGATCTCCCGCGCCAGCCGCAGCCCGTACGTCATGACCCGTACGTCGTGCTCGTCGGTGAAGTAGCGCGGATCGACCCGGGGCTTGTCCCGGAAGTCCCGGGTCCGCAGCCGCACCGTGCCCCGGGACCGGGCGCGGGTGACGTTCGGGGTCAGGCAGAACGCGTTGTCCGAGGTCGGGTATCCGCGCCGGTAGGTGTTCAGGTCGAACGGCACCGAGCCGTAGTGGAACATCAGGTCCGGCCGGTCCAGTCCCGGCTCGGTGTCCGCGAAGATCCCGATCTCCCACCACTGGGTGGAGGCGGTGACCATGGGCCGCTTCGCCTCCCACATGATCACGCCCTCCGGGTGGTCCTGGAGGTGCGAGCCGACGCCGGGGGAGTCCACCCGCACGTCCACCCCGGTGTCCCGCAGATGCCCGGCCGGGCCGATGCCGGACAGCATCAGCAGCTTCGGGGAGTCGATCGCCCCGCAGGAGACGATCACCTCCCGCCGGGCGTCCACCGTCCCGCTGTGGACGGTGTCGGGCTCCAGGTACTCCACCCCGGAGCACCGCTCGCCCTCGAACAGCAGCCGCTTCGCCTGGAGCCCCGTCCGCACCTCCAGGTTGGGCCGCTTTCCCAGCACGGGGTGCAGGTACGAGACCGAGGCCGAGGAGCGGGTGCCGTCCTCGCGGGCGTTGATCTGGAACCAGTGCGCACCCCGGATCACCGTGGAGCCCGTGTTGAACGGGACGGTGGGGATGCCCGCCGCCGCGCAGGCCGACAGCAGGGCGCCGCCGCAGGGGTCGAGCGGCGGCACGGTCCGGATGGTGACCGGACCCGAGCGCCCGTGGTGGTCGCCGGGCGCGTCGTTGGTCTCCAGCCGCCGGTACAGCGGGAAGCAGTCCGCCGCGCTCCACCCCGTACAGCCCAGCGCGCCCCACTCGTCGAGGTCCTCGGCCGGGGCCCAGAAGGCGATGCACGAGTTGTGCGAGGAGCAGCCGCCGAGCACCTTGGCGCGGGCGTGCCGCATGAAGCTGTTGCCCCGCTCCTGCGGCTCCACCGGATAGTCCCAGTCGTAACCGGACTCCAGCAGGGCCATCCACCGCTCCAGCCGCAGGACGCTCTCGTCCCCGACGTCCGAGGGGCCCGCCTCCAGTACGCAGACGGTGACGGCGGGATCCTCGGTGAGGCGGGCGGCGATGACCGCTCCGGCCGTACCGCCGCCGACCACGACGTAGTCGAACACGGAAGCTGGGCTTGCGTCGGGCATCACGACTCCAGGGTTCAGACGGCCGGTGGGGACGGGGGAGCGGTGGGGGCGCCGGGGTCGGCGGGGTCGGCGGGGTCCGGTGTCTCGAACCGGTGCTCGGCGAGGACGCCGGTCCGGTGCCGCTGGACGAACCAGTAGTAGGCGAAGCCACCGAGCGCGACGACGCCGATGAACAGGAACGCGCCCCAGCGCAGATACCAGTGCTGCGGGCCGGTCGCGTTGTACACCTCGGCGCGCGGCCAGGCCAGGTTGAGCGACATCGCCGTGCCCCAGAGCACGGCGGCGACGTTGACCGGCAGCCCCCAGCGGCCCAGCGAGAACGCGCCCTCGCGCGGCTCCCAGCCGCCGCGCAGCCGGCGCAGCAGCATGGGCACGGTGACCAGCAGATAGGCCACGTAGATCATGATGATCGCGATGCTGGTGATCACCGAGAAGATCTGCGGCTGGTTGATGTTCACCACCAGGATGACGACGCCCACCACCCCGATCAGCACGGCGGGCACCACGGGCGTCCCGAAGCGGGGGCTGACCCTGGCCAGCATCGATCCGGCGGGCAGGTTGTTGTCCCGCGCCATGGCGAACATCAGCCGGATCCCGGCGGCCTGCACCGCCAGCACGCAGACGGTGATCGCGACGACCACCGCCCAGAGGAAGACCTCCCCGACGGTGTCGCCGAGCGTCGCCAGCACCACGTACTGCAACCCGCCCGTCGACAGCTCCTCGGCGTGCAGGTCCGGCACCGCGAGCAGCGCGAAGAGCAGGATGAACGCGCCGATCAGGAACGACGCGATGAGCGCCCGCAGAATGGCGCGGGGCGCGTTGCGGCCCGGATCGTGCGACTCCTCGCCGAGCGAGGACGCGGTGTCGAAGCCGTACATCACATAGGCCGAGGCCAGCGACGCGGTGAGGAACGCGCCGAAGTAGCCCAGCGACTGGCCGCTGCCGAGTCCGTACGTCTCCGTCAGGGCGGTGCTGGGGCCACGGGTGATGTGGGCGGCCAGGAAGACGATGAGGGCCACGGCGGCGATCAGCTCGATGAAGACGCCCGCGGAGTTGATCCGGGCCATGAGCTTGACCCCGAACGCGTTCACCAGCGTGGAGAACAGGATCAGCACGCTGCCCAGCAGCACCGCGTTGGCCGCCTGGTCGTTCCTGCCGCTCCCGTCACCCACGAACTGGAACCAGTCGTCGATCTGCGGCAGCGTGATCTGGTAGGCCAGCGCCACGGCCGACAGGGTGACCATGGTGGCCGTCATCATCATCCAGCCGCCGAGCCAGCCGACGTGCGGACCGCCCATGCTCTTGGCCCAGTTGTAGATCGAACCGGCCACCGGGTAGCGGGCCGCCAGCTCGCAGAAGCACAGGGCCACCATCAGCTGCCCGCAGAAGACCATCGGCCACGACCACCAGTAGGCGGGACCGCCGAAACTGACGCCGAAGTAGAACAGCTGGAAGGTGCCGGTCAGGATCGAGATGTAGCTGATCCCGGCGGCGAAGGTGTGGAAGTTGCCGAGTGTACGCCGGAGTTCGGGCCGGTAGCCCAGCTCGCCGAGCGCGTCGTCGTCGGCCTTGCCGCGGGCCTCGGCCGCTCGGTCCCGGCCCGGACCGCTGTCCGGACTCACTCGAACCACCGCTGGGGAACCGCCGCGACATTGCGCCAGATGTGCTTGGCCTCCTGGTACTCCGCCAGCCCGGCGGGACCCAGCTCGCGGCCGAAGCCGGACTGCTTCATACCGCCCCACTCCGCCTGCGGTACGTAGGGGTGGAAGTCGTTGATCCACACGGTGCCCGCCCGCAGCCGTGAGGCCACCCGGTGGGCGCGCCCGCCGTCCTGCGTCCACACGGCACCCGCCAGCCCGTACACGGTGTCGTTGGCCAGCCGGACCGCGTCGTCCTCGTCCCGGAACCGCTCGACGGTGAGCACCGGACCGAACGACTCGTCCCGCACCACGGACATCGAGGTCGCGCACTCGTCCAGCACGGTGGGCGGGTAGTAGAAGCCGTCAGCCAGCGCCGGATCGTCGGGCCGCGCCCCGCCGCAGCGCAGCACCGCGCCCTCGGCGATGCCCGCGGCCACGTACGCCTCGACCTTGTCGCGGTGCGCGGCGGAGATCAGCGGACCGCTGCGCGCGTCCTCGTCGAACGGCCCGCCGAGCCTGATCCGGCGGGCCCGCGCCACCAGCTCGTCGGTGAACCGGTCGTGCAGCTCGTCCTGCACGAGGAGCCGCGCCCCGGCGGAGCAGACCTGCCCCGCGTGCAGGAACACCGCCATCAGCGCGTAGTCGACGGCGGTGTCGAAGTCGGCGTCGGCGAAGACGATGTTGGGATTCTTGCCGCCCAGCTCCAGGGCGACCTTCTTCACGGTGGGCGCGGCGGCGGCCATGACGCGCCGTCCGGTGGCGAGCCCTCCGGTGAACGACACCATGTCCACGCGCGGATCCTCGGTCAGCGGCGCGCCCACGACAGCTCCCGCCCCCAGCACCAGATTGGCGACCCCGTCCGGCAGCCCGGCCTCGGTCAGGAGCCGCATGAGCAGGACGGCCGTGTGCGGGGTCAGCTCGCTCGGCTTGAGGACAAACGTGTTGCCGGCCGCGAGCGCGGGAGCGACCTTCCAGGCGGTCTGGAGCAGCGGATAGTTCCACGGCGTGATGAGCGTGCAGACCCCGACGGGCTCGTGGACGATACGGCTGTCCGTGTCGGCGCTCCCGG
The DNA here is from genome assembly GCF_044768525.1 of Streptomyces sp. NPDC091287. Classification (NCBI taxonomy): domain Bacteria; kingdom Bacillati; phylum Actinomycetota; class Actinomycetes; order Kitasatosporales; family Streptomycetaceae; genus Streptomyces; species Streptomyces sp. NPDC091287. The sequence continues at coordinate 208,611 of NZ_JBIVUV010000003.1, read as the reverse complement.
TGTCGACGACCCGGTCGGTGCCCCCGGCGGCGGCGAGGTTGCCGAAGTACCGGAAGCAGTTCGCGATGTCGTCCATGTCGTAGGCGCTCTCGACCAGCCGCTTGCCGGTGTCCAGCGACTCGGCCCGCGCGAAGACGTCCTTGTCCCGCTCCAGCAGCTCCGCCACCCGCAGCAGCAGCCGCCCCCGCTCGGCGGCCGGCGTCCCCGGCCAGGTGCCCCGGTCGAAGGCCCGCCGGGCCGCGGCGACGGCCGCGTCGGCGTCCACGGCCCCGCCCTCGTCGACTTCTGCCACCAGCGTGCCGTCGGCGGGACAGCGGATCTCCCGCGTCCGCCCCTCGGCGGCGGCGGTCCACTGACCATCGATGAACAGCTCCGGCATGGGCTCCTCCTGTACGGGGGTGGGACGGGCGCCCCGCCGGGTGCGGGCTTCCGCGACGACCGGCTCCCTGGGTGACGGCGTCAGCACAGACGGTAGGGCTGTGCGCCCGGGTGCGCAGCGCGGGCGGGGCCGACCGGAGCAGCCGCCGACCTGGACGGCGGACGAGCCCTCCGCACGGACGGCGGGCGAGCCCCACCCTGGACGCGGGCGAGCCCCGACCTGGGCGGCGGGCGAGCCCCGACCCTGCACGCGTGTTCGGCTACCGTTCCCTCCGTACGGGCGGACGTCCCCAGCCCGCGCTGTTCTCCGAGGAGTTGCCCCCATGCCGCAGATCACCGTCGACTACTCCGGCACGCTCGCTGCGGCCTTCGACCGTCAGGCCTTCGCGCTCGCCCTGCACCCGATCGTCGTCGCCACCGTCGACACCCGCCCGGAGGCCTGCAAGACCCGCTTCCGCCGCGTCGACGACTTCGTCATCGGCGACCGGTCAGAGGGCCACGCCGTCCTGCACATCGAGATACGCCTGCTCCACGGCCGCACCGACGAGACCAAGACCCGCCTCGCCGACGCCGTACTCGATCTGATCGCCGCCCGGGTCGAGCCGGCCGACGGCGTGACCCTGCATGCCTCCGTCGAGGTCCCCGACCTGGACGCGGCCTTCCGGAAGCGCTGAACGGGCACCGCGTCGGGTAGGTCGGGTGGGCAGGACCGGAAGGCCGGAACGTCGAGTGAGTGGAGTGCCAGACATGCGTGGAGGCAGCGTCGCCGTGGTCGGCGGCAGCATAGCGGGGTGTGCCGCGGCCCTGGCCGCGTCGCGCGGGGGAGCCGAACGGATCACCGTCCTGGAACGCGCCGATGCCCGGCTCCGTGACAGAGGGGTGGGAATCGCCCTCCACAGCGACCGCTACGACGAGTTGAGGGAGGCCGGGTACGTCGCCCCGGAGATGCCCTGGGCGCCGCTGACCCGGCGGGTGTGGAGCGTGCGGGACGGCGAGGCCGATCACGGCCGGGTCGTCGGCGAGCAGCCGTTCCCCTTCCGTGCCTACAGCTGGGGCTCGCTCTGGAGCGAACTGCGCCGCCGGGTGCCCGAGGAGGTCTCCTACCGGTCCGGCGCGGTGGTCACCGGGGTGGAGCCGGACGCCGACGGGGTGACGCTGCGCCTCGGGGACGGGCACCGGGAGCACTTCGACGCGGTGATCGGGGCGGACGGATACCGCTCCGTCGTCCGCGAGGCCATGTTCCCCGGCGCGGACGCCACGTACGCCGGATACATCGGATGGCGCGGCACGTCGCCGGACGTCGCTGACCTCCCGTCGGACGGCCACGACGCGCACAACATCGTCTTCCCCGGCGGTCACTGCATGATCTACCGCATCCCGGACGGCGTCGGCGGACACCGGCTCAACTGGGTGCTCTACACCGCGCCCCCCGAGGCCGACGGCCTCCACCCCGACCTGCGGGCCCCCACCTCGCTCCCGCCGGGCCGGCTCAACTCCGAGCTCACCGCGCACCTGAGGGCCCTGGTCGCCGACAACTTCCCGCCGTACTGGGCGGCCAGGGTGCTCCGCACCCCCGCCGAGACAACCTTCATCCAGCCCATCTACGACCTGGAGGTGCCGCACTACACCTCGGGACGGATGGTGCTCGTCGGTGACGCCGCCAGCGTCGCCCGGCCGCACATCGGCGGCGGCAGCGTGAAGGCGCTCCAGGACGCCACCGCCCTGGAGGCCGCCTGGACGGCCGGGGGCAGCTGGAAGGAGATCCTGGAGAGTTACGACGCCGGGCGCGGGCCCATCGGGTCGGCCATGGTCGCGCTCGCCCGCCGGATGGGCGCCGCGCAGGTCGAGCACACACCCGACTGGTCCGCCATGGGCCGGACCGAGTTCGACACGTGGTGGCAGGACCAGAACAAGGGCTCCGACCGCCGCAGCGGCTTCGGCGGCCACAGCCTGAAGGCCGGGTAGGCCTCCCGGGGCGGGAAGGGGGGGGCGGCCCGGTACCGCGCCGCCCGCCTCCACCGCTCGTGTATCAGACCGCCGTCGGCGCCAGCTCCAGCGCCGCGTGCAGCGCGGTGCCGTCGGCGCGGGCGTCCGCACCGTCCATGCGCAGCGTCGTCCGCCCCGAGGTGAGGACCGTGAGCGCCCCGGCGGACTCGACGGCCTGGGCGGGGCTGGGGGAGACCAGCAGTACGGCGATGCCCTCGGCCGCCAGCGTGGCCACCAGCTCGTGGACCTGCCGGACGAGCACCGGGGCGAGGCCCTCCGTCGGCTCGTCGAGGAGCAGCACCCGCGGCGAACCGAGCAGGGCGCGGGCCAGCGCAAGCATCTGCTGCTCGCCGCCGGACAGCTCCGCACCCCGGTTGCCCCGACGCTCGCCCAGCCGGGGCAGCAGCTCCAGCACGCGCGCGGGGGTCCACACGCTGGGTCGCTCCGCATCGCCCCGGCGCGGCGGACGGTACGACAGCCGCAGGTGCTCCTCGACGGTGAGCCCGGCGAACACCCGGCGGCCCTGCGGTACGAGCCCGATCCCGGCACGGGCGATCCGGTGCGCGGGCTGCCTCGTCACCTCGCGGCCGTCGAGGCGTACGGTTCCGGCGCTCGGGCGCATCAGTCCGGCGACGGTGTGGACGAGGGTGGTCTTGCCGGCGCCGTTGTGGCCGACGACGGCGTGGACCGTGCCGGCGGGGACCGACAGGTCGAGCCCGTGCAGGACGGTGCCGCCGTGGTAGCCCGCGGTCAGGCCGGTGAGTTCGAGCATCGGGCGTCGGTCATCCTCTCGCTGGTGCGGCGGCCGGGCCCGCCGTCGAACCGGTGCCGTGGTACGCGTCGCGGACCTCGGGATGCGCCAGAACCTCCTGGGTCGGGCCGGTGACGAGCAGCTTCCCGGCGGCCAGCACCGTGACGGTGGACGAGACCTGGGCGACCACCTCGACGTGGTGCTCGACCAGGATGACCGCGACGGTCGGAGGCAGACCGCCGAGGATGGCGAGCAGCCGGCCGATGTCGTCGTCGGTCAGCCCGGCCGCCGGCTCGTCCAGGAGCAGCAGCCGGGGGTCGCCCGCCAGCGCGGCGGCGAGGTCGAGCATGCGGCGCTGCCCGTGCGAGAGCGTGGACGCCGGCCGGTGGGCGAGGTCCGCGAGACCGACGGTCTCCAGACGGCGGGCGGCGGACTCGGTGTGCAGCCGGTAGCGGGACGGGCTGCGCCAGGCCCCACGGCGCTTCGGGTGGTGCGGCCAGCCGGCCAGGACGATGTTGTCCAGCACCGACAACTCACCGATCACCGAGGGCTGTTGGAAGCTGCGGGCGACGCCGAGGCGGCTGCGCCTGGCGGTCGGCGTCCGGGTGATGTCGGTGCCGTCCAGGGCGATCGTGCCGTGGTCGGGCCGGTCCGTGCCCGCGATGAGGTTGAGCAGGGTGGTCTTGCCGGCGCCGTTGGGACCGATGACGGCGTGCCGGGCGCCCGCCGGGAGCCGCAGGCTGACGTCGTCGACGGCGGTGAGGGTGCCGTACCGGCGGGTGAGCCGGGTGAGGTCCAGTACGGGAGGCTCCGGCGCCGCGGCGGTCGGTGCTGGTGTCATGAGGAGACCTTCCCGGCGGGGTTGGGGGCGGGCGCCGACGGGGGCTGATCCCCGGTCACGGGAGCCCCGGACGACGGCCCGCTCCCGCCGCCGGACCCACCGCGCAGCCCCGCGAGGCCGCGCGGCAGCAGGTACACGGTGGCGACGAAGAGCACACCGAGCAGCAGCGGCCCGTGGCCGGGCCAGGAACCGGCGACCCAGTCCCGGGTGGCGACGATGAGCCCGGCGCCCAGCAGGGCGCCGATCACGGACGTCGTACCGCCGATGACCACCGCCAGCAGGGCGAACGCGGCGATCTCGAACCCGACGTCGGCGGGGGCGAGATACTGCTGGACGGTCACCATCAGTGAACCGCCCACCCCGGCCAGCGCGCCCGCGCAGATGTGGGCCACCAGCAGGTAGCGCCCGACCGGGTGCCCGGAGGCACGCATCCGCGCCTCGGCGCCCCGGGTGCCGGTCAGCAGCTTCCCCGCCGGGGAGCGCAGGACGAGCAGGGTGAGGGAGACGGCGACGACGGCGACGACGAGCGCGTAGTTGTACAGCTGGCTCTCCTCCAGCATCTCCTCCCCGCCCCACAGCGCCCGGGTGGCAGGGAAGCCGACGAGGCCGTCGGCGCCGCCGGTGACGGACTTGAGCTGGTTGACGACCGCGCCGGTCAGCTCGCCGATGGCGAGCGTGATCATCAGGACGGTGGTGCCACGGGCCCGGATCACCGCCGGCCCCACCACCGCGGCGAAGACGGCGGCGGCGAGCGCCGAGAGGACGAGCTGCACGGGGCCCACGGTCCACCCCGCGTCCGCGAGGTTCGCGGTGGCGTACGCGCCCACGGCGAACGGCGCGGTCTGCCCGAGGGTGGGCAGTCCCGCGTAGCCGGTGAGGATGGTGACACTGACCGCGAGCAGCCCCAGGGCCAGGGCGGAACCGGCCAGCGAGATGCTGTACGCGTCGAGCACGGTCGGCAGGGAGATCAGCACGACGAGCAGGACGAGCAGCGGAGCCGCCTGCCGCCACGCGGCCCCGCCCGGCAGCCGGCCGATCCAGGCCGGCAGGCGCCTCGCGTGCTCGCGCGGCGCTGCGTCGGCCCGGCCCGTCCCGGCCGCCCCCGCGGCCCGGCCGGCTCCCGACGCCCCTGCTGTCCCCGACGTCTCCGCGGCTCCGGCCGACCCCGGCGTCCCGTGCGGCCGTCGTCGCAGACGGCCGGCGAGGTGACTCCGGAGCCGGGCGACCGGGTCCGGTCCGGGACCCTCGGGGCCGTGCCCCGCGGTCGGTTCCGCGAAACGGGAGCGCAGCACCAGCACCCCCGCCATCGCGGCGAAGAGCAGATACGGCGCCAGATCGGGTGCCAGCGAGACGCCCAGCGTCTGCACCTCGCCCACCGCGATCGCCGCGAAGAAGGTCGCCCACAGCGAGCGCAGCCCGCCGAGCACGACCACCACGAGGGAGAGCATCAGCACGTTCTCGGACGTACCGGGGCCGGGGCCGATGATCGGCGCCCCGAGCACGCCCGCCGCCCCGGCCAGCGCGCCGGCCGCCGCGAGGACGCCGGTGTGCACCGCCCGGGGGTCGCGACCGGTGGCCGCGAGCATCTGCGGATCGTCGGCGGCGGCCCGTACCGCGGCGCCCATCCGGGTCCGGGTCAGCACCCAGGTCCCGAACGCCGCGAGCAGCACGGCCATCACGATGAAGCAGAGCCGGTAGGCGGGGTAGCGGTGCCCCAGCAGCATCACCGAGGAGTCGAGCGCCTCGGGAACGCGCACGGGGAGTTCGTCCGCCCCGAAGAGCTGGATGAGCAGATCACCGCCGATCAGGGCGAGCCCGAACGTCAGCAGTGCCTGCGCCAGATGCCCACGCCGGGCGAGCGGAGCCGTCGCGGCGGACAGCCCCGCCCCGGCGAGGCACGCCGCGGCGGTTCCGGCGGCCAGACCGAGGGCGAGACCGCCCCAGGTCCCGTCGCTCAACTCGGCCCCCGTATAGGCGCCGATCGCGTACAGCGTGCCGTGCGACAGATTCAGCACACCCGCCGTGCCGAAGGCGAGACTCAGGCCGGCGGCGACCACGAACAGCAGCAGACCGAAGGCCACCCCGTCCACCGCCGGTATGAGGTGGGCATCGAGGAGATCCATGTCAGCTGCCGAGCGTCGCCAGGTCCTGGACCATGACGTTGGCCAACTGTGCCCCGTCCGGCCGCACCTGGCGCAGGTACCACGTCTGCACCGGCGAGTGGGCCTTGTCGCCGAACTCCCAGGCGCCGCGCGGGCTGTCGATCTGGCCCAGCCCCGCGATGGCCTTGTTGATGGTCTGCGACGTGACGTCGCCGTCCTTCGCCGCGTCGGCGATCGCCTTGTCCAGTACGGCGGCCGCGTCGTACGAAGCCATCGCGTAGGTGGTGGGCTGCGTGTCGTGCTCCGCGGTCCAGTCGGCGGCGAACGTGCGGTTGGCCTCGTTGTCGAGGTCGGCCGCGTAGTTCAGGACCGAGTAGATGTCCTTCGCCGCCGCGCCCTGCGCCTGGAGCACGCTGCCCTCGGTCACGAAGGCCGTGTACAGCGGCAGATCGGCGATGTCCGACTGGGCGTACTGCTTGGCGAAGTCGATCGCGGCCTTGCCGGCGTAGAAGCAGTACACCGCCTTGGCGTCCGTCTTGGCGATCTCCGCGAAGTACGGCATGAAGTTGGTCGTCTTCGGGAACGGCGTCCAGGTGGTCTTGCCGTCCGGGTTGGCGAGCTTCCCCTTGATCCGCTCGAACTCATCGGTGAAACCGCGCAGTTCGTCGTGACCGCCCTGGTAGTCGGGGCCGATCGCGTAGACCGGTCCGTCGACCTTGTCCTTGATGTACGGGGCGATGGCCCGGCCCGGCTCGTCGGACAGGAAGCTGGTCGTCCAGACGTACTCGATGTCCTTGACCGGAGGCCGGGCGTTCGACCCCAGGAAGGGGATCTTGGCCTGCTGGATCAGCGGCAGGACCGCGTTGACCGAGCCGCCGCCGACGAGGCCCGTCAGCACGTCGACCTTGTCCTTCTTGACGAGCTTGGTGGCCGCCGGCACGGCGGTCGGCGGGCCGTCGCCCTCGTCCGCCACGATCAGCTCGACCTTTCGGCCGCCCAGCTTGTTGCCATGGGTCTCCAGATACAGCTTGAAGCCGTCCCGCAGCTCCGTGCCGACCGGCTCGTAGGTGCCCGACAGGGAGGCCACCAGGCCGACCTTCACGGTGTCGTCGTCGGCGCCGCTGTCGCCGCTGCAACCGGTGACGGCCGCCAGGCCGAGAGCGAGGGCGGCAGCGCCGGCCGGCCGGAATCTGCGGCGGTGGGGGCGGGAAAGGGCGAAGGGGAACATGGGGGCTCACATCACGGTCTCGGGGGCAGGAGTGTCGTGCGTGCCGGTCAGGACGGGTGCGGCGGGTTGCCGCCACCCGTGGGGAGTCCGGACCGGCGGTCAGCGGAGGGGCGGGAGGCTCGGATCGCGGACCTGGGGAGACAGCGAGTCGCCGACCTGGTTGATCAGTTCGGACATCATGTAGCTGACCTCGCCGATGTCCGCGTCCCTGGTCGTGGTGACGAGGAGCGAGGCACCGCTGGAGACGGCCATCGAGAACATGTAGCCGCCCTCCATCGCGGTGAGGCTGTGCTCCACGGGATCGGTGTTGGTCAACTGGGCCGCCGCGGACAGCAGGTTGACGACGCCGGACGCGATGGCGGCCAGCCGCTCGGCATCGTCGCGTTCCACGCCGGTGTACGCCAGCGCGAGTCCGTCCACGGACACGGCTATCGCCTGGGTGACTTCCGGGAGACGCCCGGCGAAATCGCTCAGGATCCAGCTCAGGTCGGAGGAGGTGGTCATTTCTCGGTCCGTTCGGTGTTGTCGTCCGGGGCGGAACGCCCCCGGTGGTTCGTGCTCCGGTTGATGCCCTGGGCGTAGGCCGCCAGCACGTCGGAGACCTGTCGGGAGTCCCGGCGGCGGGGCGACGGCCGCGGCGCGCCGGCCCCGGGGCGCTGTTCGGCGCCCTCCCGCTTCCCCGCGGCGGGCCACTGCTGGGGCGCCCTGCGCTGCCGCAGGGGCAGCCCCGAGGAGCTGACGCCGGCGACACGCGACACCGGCTCGTCGTGCACGGGGTGCGGCGCGCGCGTGGTGCCGTGGTCCCGCTCGCGGGTGGAGCCGCGGGGCCCGTCGTGGCCGGGCGGGGCCTCCCGCTCGCCGCCTCCCGGGGCGCCGGCTCCGGAGGCTCCGACGCCCGCCCCGACCGGGGTGCTGTCGTGGCCGGGTCGCGCGTTCGCCGCGGCCGGCTGCCGGCGGCCCCCCGGCCCCGGCGGTGTGATCGGCCGGGGTGTCTCGTAGCCGACATCGTTGCCGAGCGTGCCCGGCGTCGGGGGCTGGTCCTCCTTCAGGTCCAGTGCCAGCACCTTCGCGGGCAGCGTGACCTCGGCGATGGTGCCGGGTCCTGAGGAGTCGCGCAGTTCCACGACGATGCCGTGGCGCGCGGCGAGCCGTGCCACCACATGCAGCCCCATGGACCGTACGTCGCCGATGCCGGCCTGCGGTTCGAGCAGCGCGGCGTTGTGGACCGCGCGGCGTTCCGCCGTGATGCCCACGCCCTCGTCGACGATCTGCACGACGGCCCGGTCCCACAGCCGCCAGACGGCGACCCCGACCTGCTTGTCCGGGGGCGAGTAACGGGTCGCGTTGTCGAGCAGCTCCGCCAGGATGTGCGCCACGTCGTGCACGGCGCGGGCGGTGATCCCGATCCCCGACTCGATCACGCCGAGGGAGACGCGGTCGAACCGCTCGATCTGCTGGGCGGCGGCCACGATGACGGTGGAGCAGCCCACATCGGCCGAGCGCACCCGGGCGTTCCCGTAACCGCCCAGCACCAGCAGGTTGTTGGTGTTGCGCTCCATGCGGATGGCGAGGTGGTCGAGAGCGAAGAGGGTCTTCATCCGCACCGGGTCGGCCTCGTCGCGCTGCACCGTGTCCAGCTCGGACACCATGACAGCGGTCAACCGTGCTCCCCGGCGTGCGACACCGACCAGCGTCTCTGCCAACTGGTCATGAACATAAGCCTGTTGGGCGGCAAGGCGGACGGCCTCGTGGTGGACGGCGTTGAACGCCTCACCGACCTCGCCGATCTCGTCCTCGCCCGTGGTCCCGACCGGGTTGCCGGTCCGCCGGGCCACCTCCTCGGGCGTCGCGCCGCGCAGTGCGCCGGGCTGGGACAGCTCGCTCATCACGGCGGGCAGCCCGGAGTGGGCGACCTCGTGCGCGGCGTTGCGCAGATCGCGCAGCCGCCGGACCATGACACGGCCCAGCCGGATCGCGACGACGACGACGCCGACCAGGGTCAGCACCACCAGTACGACCTCCGCGCCGGCCGTCCAGATGAGGGTGGTGCGTACGTCGGAGACCTGGGCGAGGACGGCCGCGTCGACCCGCCTCTCCACCGAACGCAGCAGTTCCTGGCGGTCGTTGGCCGCCCTCTGCCATTCCTTCGGGGTGACCGTGATGTCCTTGCCGGTGCCCGTGCGCCCGATCTCGTCCTCAAGGCGGCGGGCCTCCAGCGCCTTCGCCCCGGAGAGGGTGCGCTCCAGCCAGGTCCGCCATTCGCCCGGCCCGAGGTCGAACATGGCGCCGGTCGACTCGGTGTAGCCCAACCGGCCGGCGTCGAAGGTCCGCTGCGAGGCGATGGTGAAGCCGCCCGCGGCCTGCGCCCTCATGACGGTGACCTGCTGCTGGGCCGTGTGCTCCGCGGCCTCGGACAGGGCGGCGGCGGCGCGGATCCGGTCCGCGATGTCTGCGTCCACGCCGTCCGCCTGCGCGATGCCGTCGCGGTAGCTGTTGAGGTCGGCGATCACGATCCGATAGCCGAAGGCGAGGGCGGAGACGGTGCTGCTTCCCGAGCGCACCTGGGCGCGGAGGCCGGGCATCTCCTCGACGAAGCGCTCGATACGGTCCAGGGCGCCCTGCGCGCTGCCGGGTACCGCGGAGAGCCCCTTGGTCCGGCCGCGGAATCCGGCGATGCTCTCGTCGGTCGCGTTCGCACGTAACCGGAATGTTTCCGCGTCTCCCTGTTCGGAGATCAGGGCGGTGGCCGCAGCCCGCTCACGCTGTAACCGGTTGGCCAACTCGCTTGCCCCGTCAGCGGCTTCGACCATCGAGGCCAGCCGGTCGGCCTGGAGCGCCTGGTTGGTCGCCGGTGCGAGTGCCAGGACCGAGAAGGCGACGGCCACGGTGAGCGGTGCGGTGACGAGGAGTACGAGGCGACGATTGATTTTCACTGCGCGGCTCCGTCGCCGGAACCGGGCTCGAGTATCGGTGACACGCAGATACCTGTACCTGTTTACGGATGGTGGGGGGTGTCGGTGAGGGCGTGCTGATGGGGGGAACGATGGCGGTAGGGGGAGCGATGCCGGTGGGGCAGTTGAGGCCCCAGGGGCGCGCGGCATGATCCTATGCCGTAGTGCGTGCCTCCGGATGGGTGAATCAGCGAAAAATCTGCGCACCGAGCGCACAGAGGTGTTCAGTCTTCGCTCACAAGTAAGCACAAAACAAAGGTTCTTGGCCACGTCTGCCGTGAACGCAGCCAAGACGGACTGTGCATCACTGAATGCCGACATATGCCTGTGCGCAGTGTCAACGACATTCACTTCGGCGTGATTGTGCCACCCGTGTACGCTGGGGAGATGACAGAGAATGCCGCTGCACCGGTCGGCGCCCTGGTCACCGGAGCCGAGATCGCTCGGTTGGCCGGTGTCACCCGGGCGGCAGTCTCCAATTGGCGACGGCGCTATGACGACTTCCCCGCGCCGGGGGGTGGCGCCGCCAATAGCCCGCTCTTCTCGCTCGTCGAGGTTCAGGCCTGGCTGGACAAGCAGCGCAAGGGCCAGGAGATCTCGCCCGAGGTCGAGCTGTGGCAGGCGCTGCGGGCCGTCTATGGAGAACAGCTGGTCGCGGGCCTGGCGGAGGTGGCCGCCGCCCTGGCCGGGAACCCCTCGCCCGGCCTGCCGGACGAGGTGATGGACCGAGTGCGGCGCCTGGCCAGGAGCGAAGCGCCCGTCGACCTGGTCAACGGCCTGACCGAGCGGTTCGTGGACTCGGCGCGGCGGGCGGGATCGGACCAGGTGACCCCCGAACGCATCGTGCGGGCCGTGAGCCACTTCGCCCCCGAACTCCCCGCGGACGCGACGGTCTTCGACCCCGCCTGCGGCATCGGACTGCTGTTCCTGGCGGTCGCTTGGGGGACGGACGCGCGCTGCTGCGGTCAGGAATCGGACGCCGACAGCGCTCGGTTCGCACAGCTCCGTGCCGATCTTCTGGAGTGCGGCCGGGTCACCGTAGTGGAAGGGGATTCCCTGCGCGCCGACGCATGGCCCGACCTCAGGGCCGATCTCGTGGTCTGCGATCCGCCGGCCGGGGTCACCGAGTGGGGGCGGGAGGAGCTGCTGCTCGACGCCCGCTGGGAGCTGGGCACACCGTCCAAGGCCGAGGGCGAGCTGGCGTGGCTGCAACACGCTTACGCGCATACCGTGCCGGGTGGCCACGTTCTGATGGTCATGCCCGCCTCGGTGGCCTACCGCAAGGCGGGGCGTCGCATCCGCGCGGAGCTCGTACGCCGCGGCATTCTGCGTCAGGTGGTCGCCCTGCCACCGGGAGTGGCGACCTCACACTCCCTGCCTGTGCACATCTGGTGCCTCAGACGTCCCCACGGCACCGGAGACGTGGACACCCGTCAGGCCGTGCGCATGGTCGACCTGACGGGCAACAGCCCGGACGGCGGCCTGGACCCCGGCCCGGATCAGGTCGCGGAGGTGCCGTTGATCGAACTTCTCGACGACACCGTCGATCTCACCCCCGGAACGCATCTGCGCCCCCGTCACCGAGACTTCCCCGAGGAGTACGCGGCCCTGCGCAAGGAGGTGGAGAAACGAATCGCCCGATTGGTCGCCCTCCTGCCCGAGTTGGCCGAGGGCGATGGGCCGGGGGCGCTGGACGGCGCGACCACGAGCATCGCCGATCTCGCCCGGGCCGGGCTGGTCGGCTACGAGGACTCGGAGCCGGTCTCGGCGAGTGACCAGCTCGACACGGACTACTTGCAGGGGTTTATGCGCAGCTCCGCCAACACCCGTCGGTCCACGAGCGCCAGCGGGACCCATCGCCTCGACACGCGGGGCGCTCGTCTCCCCAGGATGGGCATCGACGAGCAGCGCCGCTACGGCTCCGCCTTCCGCTCCCTGTCCGCGTTCGAGCAGGACGCGCGCGAGATCGGCGAGCTGAGCAGACAGCTCGCCGATCTCGCACGGGACGGTCTGGCGAACGGTGGACTGGTGCCCGAGGACTGAGTGGTCGCGCGAGGTCGTACCCGGGCCCGGCCCCGGTCCGTTCCGGGACCGGTCAGGTGGAGCGAGTGGCAGGTGGCAGGAAGGGGCTCGGCTCCGAGCTCCACGTGACGGACAGGGCTTCACGGGCGCGCGTGCAGGCGACGAAGAGCAGACAGCGTTCCCGGAGCAGATCGGCCTCGTGCTGCAGCGGGTCCGATTCCCGGGCGGTGATCCCGCGGCCGAACGGTACGGTGCCGTCGCTGACGCCGAGGACGGAGACCGCGCGGAACTCCAGCCCCTTCATCGCGTGCATGGTGGCGAGACGTACGCCCCCGGCCCCGTGCGGCACCTGGCCCTTGACCCGCACGGTCGGTATGCCGGCGGCCCGCAGCTTCTCCTCCGCCGTGTCCAGGGAGAGGTTGAAGCGCGCGCAGACGCCGATCTCGTGGGGCTGGAGCCCTTCGGCGACCCACGACCGGACCCGGTCCACCAGGGCTTCGACCTCGTCCGCCCGCGTGGCGTGCCCTGCCAGCAGCGGACGGTTCCCGTGCAGGAGGGAGCGGTATCCGTTGAGGGAGTCCGTTCCCTCGCCTTCCAGCGTGCCGACGGTGACAGGGGAGAGCAGCCCGGCCGACCAGGTGAGGATCTCTTCGGTGGAGCGGTAGTTGACGCGCAACCGGAAGCTGCGGCCCGAGGTGGCGATTCCCAGGGAGCCGAGGGACACCCGGGAGTCGTAGATCCGCTGGTGCGGGTCGCCGGTGATGAACAGGTCGTCGGGGCCCGGGGTGACGGCGGCGCGCAGCACCCGCCACTGCGCGGGGTGCAGGTCCTGCGCCTCGTCGACCACGACGTGTGCGTACGGGGCCGGTTCGCCCTTCAGCAGCTCGGCCGCACGCGAGCAGATCCGCAGGTGGGTGGTGTCTCCCCGGTCGCGCAGCAGCTGTTCGAAACGTTCCACCGCGCTCCACACGTCGCGCCGGCGCGCGGGCCCGAGGCCGGTGCCGCGGCCGCGACGGCTCGCGCCGAGGTAGGCGTCGAGACCGCGCAGGTCCTGGCCGAGGACGATGTGCCGGTACTCCTGCGCGAGGAACTGCGCGGTGAACGGCAGACCGAGCTGCTTGACCGTCTTCTCCCACAGCTGTCGCTGATCCCGGTCCCCGATCGGCGTGGGCGCGGTCGCCGATGCCGCCCGGTGGATGCCGTTCGCGAAGGCGTCGACCGTCGTCACGTCCACGCGCGCGAGCGCCTTCTCGTCCTGGTCGAGGAGCAGGCCGAGCATGTCGCGCAGTCCGGCCGCGAGCGCGTTCGTGTACGTGGTCAGCAGGATGCGGCTGTCCGCGGACCGGGCGAGGAGATGCCGCACCCGGTGCAGGGCGGCCACCGTCTTTCCGGTGCCGGGTCCGCCGGTGACCTGGACGGGCCCCCCGTACGAGGTGCGGTAGGCGACGCGCCGCTGGGAGGGGTGGAGGAAGACCCGCCAGGCCTCGAAGGGCTTCTCCAGGGCCTCCTCCAGTTCCCGCACTCCGGTGACCAGGCGGATCCGGGCGGTCGTGTTGGCGATCACCGTCGCCAGGTCCTCGACCGGTTCGGCCGGCGCGTCCGCGGGACGCCGGACCGCCACGACGTCCCGGTACACCTCGTCGGGGCTGAAGTTCAGGGCGAGGTACTGGAGAACCTCCAGCTGGTCCTCCGGCAGGAGCGTGGCGAAGGCGTCGAGCTGCGACGTGTCGACCATGGAGCGGGCGGCGCGCAGGACCTGGTCGTCGATGCCCAGCTCGCGGAGGGTGCCGTCGGAGATCTTCGCGAACAGCAGCCGAGGAGCCTGGCGTGCGGCGGTCTCGTACACCGGTGTCAGTTCGTCCAGGGCGACGGCGTTGCGCACCTCCAGCGCCCGTGTCGCGGAGTTCGCGCTGTACAGGCGCTTCGCGGCCCAGGTGTAGGCGTCGTCGTGCGGCAACACGTTGACCAGGAGGAAGACGTCGCTGCCGTCGTCGGGTGCGAGGACGACGCCCCGCCAGAAGTCGGTGATGCGGATGGTCCGCATCCGTCCGTCGCGTGCCTTCTCCACGGACTCCAGATGCAGTCCCTTGTCCGCGTTCAACTCGGCCGGGCTCAGAGCCTGGAACTTGGCCATGGCCTTGCGTACACCGGCGCGAACCGGCTTCTCCAGGGTCTCGTAGCCGTCCCAGAAGCTCTGCGCGAAAGCGAGCCGGGGCATGAGGTCCTCCCATGTGTGCCTGACGATGGTTCATGTTCGTGTGTGCGGTGCCGCCCCGGCGAGTTGCCCGGCGATGCGCTCCAGCGCTGCCAGGAGCGCCGCCGGTGGGAGCGAGAGGTCGAGGCTGTGCTGGAAGAGCCGAATTCCGGCGCCGTGCACCTCATGGACGCGTACCGGTTCCCGGCCGGCCGCGTAGACCAGGTGTGCCTCGGGCAGTTGGAGGACGGTCGCGTAGGCGAGCGCCTGGTAGAGGTCGGCGTTGAGGAGACCATCGGCCTTCTCGACCTTGTACTTGGCGTCCACGACGGCGACCGGGGCGCGGCCGTCGCCGCCGCGCACGACGAGGTCCGGGCGTATGCGCACACGCTTGGCGGCGTCGAGGTGGTGGGCTTCCTGCAAGCGGGCGGTCAGCCCGTGTTTTTGCGAGGCCTCCCGCAGTCCGACGGTGACGAAGTCCTCGAACAGCTTGTTCATGTCGAGCAGGAAGCCATGGATGGAGAGCGGGTCGGCTCCGGCCGGCCGGTGTTCCGGGGACGTGCCGCGCAGAACGGCCTCGGCCAGGCGCAAGGCCGGTCGGTAGCGGGAGTTGAGGCGCGACGGTTGCCAGCGGGGCAGTTCCCGGCCCCGGACCAGAGGCAGGGCGTCGGCGAGGCGGAGACGTTGGCGGGCGAGGAGCCGCCGCACGGGTGGGGTCACCCCTGGCAGCCGGAGCAGCCGTTCGACGGCGGCACGCAGGATGCGGTTCTCGGCGGTGTCGGCGGTGTACGCGTCGTAACTGATCTCGACGGGCGGTGTCCGGCCGAATCGCCGCCGGACCTGGTCGGCTTCCCGTATGCGTCCGCGTACGAACAGCGCGGACTCCTCCACGGTGCGGTACCCCTGGAGAACGCCCTGCCGCAGAGCCACGTCGATCTGTCGCTCCACGGCGTGCGCGAGCGCGGGGACGACATCCTCGTGGCCCCCGGTGTCGATACTCCCCTCCCGGCTGTCCCGCCAGGCCCTGGCCGGGTCGAGACTGAACCCGAGCAGGAAGAAGAGCCTGGCCACGGGCGTCTTGGGCATGATGCGCACGACGGGGCCGCCGGGGACGCGTACCGCGCCGACGCTGCTTCCCGCACGCAGGAGCCAGTGCCCCTCCCGGCCGGGATCGGGGGTGGCACTCCGCAGAAAGCCGGCACCGGCGAGAGCCCGGCCGGCCTCGGTGGGCAGCGGTACGGAGACGGCGGGGCCGTACTCGCGCAGCGATACCTCCGCCGGGCTCACGGGAGCCTGGTCCGCAGAGCGTCGAGGCCGTAACGGGCGGCGACATCGAGTCCCTCGCCGTAGTGGTGCTCTTCCAGGAGCGGGAGGATCTTCGTACGCCAGGTCCGGCCGAGACCCCCGTCCCGGTATACGCCCGGCTTCATCAGATACGACGGGCCGATGGAGAATTCCGGGTCGTCGATGAGGGCGTTGAGCGCGTCCAGGAGGCGGGCGGGTTCGTCGCCCTTGCCCTCGCGCTCCAGCCAGCGCGCCAGAAGACCGGCGGTGGGCTCGGTGCGGGGAGACAGCTCCACGAAGGCGAACCGGCGCCGCATGGCCGCGTCCATCAGGGCGATGGAGCGGTCGGCGGTGTTCATGGTGCCGATCACGAAGAGATTGGGTGGCAGCCCGAAGTCGTCCCCCGAGTAGGTGAGACGGACGGACCGCTCGCGGTATTCGAGCAGGAAGTACAGCTCACCGAAGACTTTCGCGAGGTTGGCGCGGTTCATCTCGTCGATGATCAGGAAGTGGGGGATGTGGGCGTTGCCCTCGCGGGAGGCGAGATCCGCCAGCTCCCGGAGCGGTCCCGCCGTCAGCCGGAACGCGGCCTCGCGCGTCTCCGGGTCCTCCACGGGCCGGAACCCTTCGAAGAAGTCCTCGTAGGCGTAGGACGGGTGGAACTGGACGATCTTGACCTGTTCGGGGCCGCCGCCGAAGTGCTCCGCCAGCTTCATGGCCAGATACGTCTTGCCGGTGCCCGGCGGACCGTACAGCACCATCTGCCGTTCGTCCGCGAGGAGTTCACGCACCTCGTCCAGCCAGGCGCGCTCGTGCACGAGCAGCTTGTCCGCCAGGACGTCCGTCACCTCCGGCAGGACCAGCTCCCTCATCTCGGCGGAGGCCGACAGGTCCAAGGCACCGCCCTCGGCCGGCCCGACGGGCCCGGTCAGTGCGTCCAGCGTGTCCAGGACGCCGGTCAGGTCGACGATGTCGTGCTGCACGGACAGCTTCTGCTGCACGGCTTCGGGAAGCTCCTCGTAGGCCAGGCCGCCAGGCCTCCAGGAGGCGGCACGCCGCAGATTCGACAGCCCGCCCGGGGACGCGGTCTGTACGGCGTGCCCATCGATCCGCCCGAGGTACAACTGCCCTTCGCTTATGGTGACCACGGTGTCGCCCTCCCGCATCTGGGTGAGGAAGCCGTGGAGTTCGTCGACGAGGCCGCGCTTCTGGTTGTACGAGGCGGCCCCCTCGTAGCCGTCCTCCACGAAGCGGCGCAGCGCGCTCTTGGTCGGTTCGCTCTCGTCCAACGGCGGCAGATGGGCCCCGGAGAGGGAGACGAACCTCTGCTCCAGCCACAGCTGCCGCACCAGATTGTGTCCCGACACGTTGGAACCGCGCACCAGCCAGGCCTTCCTCGGCGCCCGCCACCCGGTGGAGAGGTAGTCGGCGAGCGGGTGGCCCTCGGCGGTCCGCCAGGATTCGGGCCCGGAGGCGTCGTATCCGTAGACCAGCCCGGCCGCCGCGGACGAGGAGTTGCACGTGATGTCCCGGGTCGTCACCCAGCGCGGTGGCGCGCCCGCTGTGCCGTGTGTCGCCGGGGCGTCGGCGAGGGCGCCACTCGCACGGAGCTCCGCGCGCGACTCGCGCGCGTGGCGGCTCAGGCCGGGCCATGCTTCGGCGGCGACCGACGAGCCCTCGCGCAGCAGGAACTTGTGCGTGCCGTTGCCGCCGAACTCGACGAGGAGGCGGCCGAGTGCCACTCCGCCGTCCTTGGGGAGTCTGATGCGGAACTCCGGTGCACCGGGGAGGTGTTGGGGTTGCGTCATGGATCACCTTCCGGGGCGGGCCTGCGCGAACACCGCACAGCCTAGCTGTTGACACTGTCAAGTCACTCGTACCGGCCAGTACACAGATTCTACCGATGTGTTGGCGGTGTAAACGCACTAGGTCTAAGGTGAGGGCACGGCCACGGCACTTCCGGATGGAAGAGGTGCGCGGTCGTGGGGTGGGGGCGGTATGAGTGGGGATTCAGCCATGTCCGAGGCCGAACGACGGTTGATCGCAGCTGAGTTGCCTGATGTGATCCGGCGACTGCGAAGCTGCGCCTCAAGTGATGGCGTCATCAGTCGGACGGTTTTCGAGAGGGAGGCCGAGCGGCTCGGGCTCGGTACCGAGGAGCAGCGCCGCAGGCTGCGTACGGGACTGGCGGGCGTCGGCCTTCGTTTGAAGACCCGTCCACGAGCGATGGACGTGCGGGAGCGGCCTCCCGCCGTGTCGACCGCTGCGACGGCCTCCGAGATGCTTCCCTCCGAGGCGGCCCGGCGCTTGGCTCAGGCCCGCAAGATGCTGGCGCGTTACGCCGACGCCGACGGGCGCGTCGGCAAGCTCGCCCACGACGGCGTGGTGCGCCTCCACGGCCTCGGCCCCGCCGAAGCGCGGGAGCTGAGCGCCCACTTCCCGGTCAACCGGCCCCGGCCGGTCGACGCGGCGGCGTGGCAGGACCGGGCCCCCGGATCCGGGGCGAAGCCGTCGGAGGCAGCGGGGAAGGGGCGCGGCGGCCCGGCGATGTCCGCCGGGGACGGTTCGCTGCGCGAAGCCGTCCTTGCCGCCCGGGCGGTCCTGGAGGCGGACCGATGGCGACGCGACCGCGGTGCGAAGCTGCTCGGCGCGCAGGAGGAGGTCGGCCTGTCCGTGCTGCTCCGGGGCGGCGTCGGGGATCTCGGCCGGGACGTCCCGAAGGAGGAGATCGCCGCCCTGCCGTACGGCAGTGACGCACGGCGCGCTCACGAGTGCCTCGTGCTGCACAACGTGCGGCTCGTCTGGAAGATCGCGCAGGCATACCAGGGCCGCGGTCTGGACATCGAGGATCTCGTCCAGCACGGCACCATCGGACTGATGCGCGCGGTCCGCAAGTTCGACGCCGGCCAGGGCTACAAGCTGTCGACGTACGCGTCGCAGTGGATCAGACAGTCCATCGGCCGGGCCGTCGCCGACGAAGGCACCCTGATCAGGATTCCCGTGCACCTGCACGAGAAGGTGAGCAAGGTCGCCGTCGCCGAACGCAAGCTGCTGAGCGAGGGACGCCCCAGGACGGTCGAGAACGTGGCCTTCGCGACGGGCTTCAGCTTCGAGGAGGTGGAGGGGGTGCGCAGGATCAGCCGCCCCACCGACTCGCTGGACCGGATCATCGGTGACGACACCGCTCTCGGCGACCTGATCATCGGGCCGAGCCGGCTTCCCGGGCCCCCCGTCGTGGTGTTGCGCAAGGAGTTTCAAGCGAGGCTGCGGCACGTTCTGGGGCACCTCTCCGAGCGTGAACGGCATGTCGTCATCCGGCGTACCGGACTTGACGGTGACGAACCCAGCACGTTGGAGGAGATCGGAGTCGTCTTCGGCGTGACCCGCGAGCGCATCCGCCAGGTCGAGCCCAAGGCCAAAGCGATCTTCCGGGGCCAGTTGGTTCGCCACGGAATGATCGCGTCCCACGTCTGACGTGCGACCGCCACCGCGTCCTTTCCCCCGAAGCACCCGAAGGAGCCCGCACATGGACCCGCGCCAGGAGCTGGTCGACTACCTCACCCGCCAGCTCGTCGGCCCCGTCGGCGAGGCCGACGAGGTGCTCGACGCGCCGCCCGACCGGCAGTACCTCATGGGCACGCTCTATCCGCAGCAGGCGGACCTCCAGCGGCAGCTCGCCCACGCGGCCGACGATCCCGAGGCGCCGGGGACCGAGCGGGACTCACCGGACGCGAACCCCGCCGGTGATCCCGTGCCCGAGACCAACAGCTGGCTGCCCGCGTCCCTCGGGCTGAGCTTCTACACCGACGCCGCACAGCTCGAGGTGACCTGTGCGGCCGCCCGCTACGAGACGCAGCGGAACGCTCCTGGCCGCGGGCGCCGCTGGCGTCGGCTGGCTCTCCCCGAGGAGACGCACACCGTCGGCCCGGACCAGGAGTCCGTGGCTGTTCTCGACGGCCGCGCGGAGCTCCGCCTGCGCCACCGCCCGTACGGCGACGGGGTACTGATCACCGTGGCGTTGGTGAACCGGGCGCGGCACGACGGCTCCGACGGCAGGACGCCGAGCTGGGACGACATGCTGTTCCAGTGCCGCCTCACGGTGCGTACGGTCGGCAGGTCCGTGCTGCCCTACCCCAGTGTCCGGCTGGCCAGCCGTGATCCCGAGGAACGTGAGCTCCGTCTTCAGTACCGGCACGTCGTCACCCATGCCGTCGGACATGGCTGCGCCGTCCGCGAGCGGGCTGATGAACACGGCAGGATCGACTTCCTGGCCTGCGAGGCCCTGCCCCTGGCCGAAGTGCCGGCCGTCCGCGCCGGGGGCCCTCTGGACGCCCCGGTCCTCACGATCGGCCACCTCGCCGATCCCGCTGTGGACACGGACCAACTCCGCGAGGAACTAGCCGAGTTCGCAGCCACCTACCACGCCTGGTACGTGGGGCAGCGATCCGTCACCGTCCCGCCCTGGGGCGAGGAGGCCGCGGAACGGGTTCTCGACCGGGTACGTCAGGCCGTCACCCGCATCGAGGCGGGGGTGCGCACCCTGTGCGACCCTGCCCGGCCCGAACTTCTCGACGCCTTCCGCATCGCCCAGCGCGCCATGCTGCTGCAGATGCGGCACTCCGCCCCGGACCAGGCAGGACGCCGGTGGCTCAGGTCGGAAGCCGTCGCGGTCGACCCGCCCGTCGACCCCACGGCCACCTGGCGACCGTTCCAGCTGGCGTTCTTCCTCCTCTCGCTCGACGGTGTCGCCGATCCCGCCCACCGCGACCGCGGGACCACGGACCTGATCTGGTTCCCGACCGGCGGGGGCAAGACGGAGGCGTACCTGCTGCTGGCCGCCTTCACGGTCGCACTGCGACGCATCAGGGGCGAGGGGAGCGGAACCGCGGTGCTCAGCCGCTACACCCTGAGCCTGCTGACCACCCAGCAGTTCCAGCGGGCCGCGACGACGGTCTGCGCGCTGGAGTACCTCCGCCGCCGCGAACCGGAGCTGGGGCTCGGAGCCGACCCGATCACCGTCGGCCTGTGGGTGGGCGACACCACCACGCCGAACAGCTACGAGACGGCCGAGACCGCCTTCGACGAGCAGCGTGAGGCCAGCCACCCCGGGGACGTGTTCATTCTCGATCGCTGTCCCTGGTGCGGCACCCGCATTCTGCCGCCGACCCGGTCCACCGTCCGCTCCGACTACGGGATCAAGGCCGCCCCGGACGCCTTCGCCTTCAACTGCGTCCGCGACGCATGCGCGTTCCACGACGTCCTGCCCGTCGCCGTGGTCGATCAGCACCTGTACGAGCAGCCGCCCACCTTCGTCCTCGGAACGGTCGACAAGTTCGCCCAGCTCGCCTGGCAACCCCTCTCCGGGCGGCTGTTCGGCGCCGGCACCCCCCATCCGCCCCCGTCCCTGATCATCCAGGACGAGCTGCACCTGCTGACCGGGCCGCTCGGCACCACCGTGGGGCTGTACGAGGCGGCCATCCTCGAACTGTGCACCGGGCCGGACGGCCGCCCGCCGAAGATCGTCGCCGCGACGGCCACCATCCGCCGCTCGGCAGAGCAGGTCCGCGCGCTGCACCACCAGGACGTCCAGCTGTTCCCACCGCCCGGACTCGACGCCGACGACAGCTTCTTCGCCGTTCCGGACACCGGCCGGCCGGGCCGCCTCTACCTCGGTGTGATGGCGCAGGGCCACACCGCGGGCCGCGGGGCCGTCGCCACCACGGCCGCCATGCTGCAAGGCGTGCACCAACTGCCGGAAGAGCACCGGGACGACTACTGGACGCTCGTCGCCTACCACCACAGCCTGAGGGAACTCGGCAGGACCGTCACCGCGGCGGGCGACGACATTCCCGCCCAGCTCCGCGCACTCGACGAGGGCGAGGGCGTCCGCCCGCTCGGCAGCGGTGACGTCCAGCAGCTGGACAGCACGGTCGCCCGCGCCGATCAGCCGATCCTCCTCGACCGGCTGGAGAAGCCCTGGAAGGACCCCCAGGCCATCTCCTTCCTGCCGTGCACCAACATGCTCTCCGTGGGCGTCGACGTGAAGCGGCTCGCCTACATGCTCATGCAGGGCCAGCCCAAGACCACCGCCGAATACATCCAGGCCACCAGCCGCGTGGGCCGCCACCACGTGCCCGGACTCGTCCTCACCTACTTCAACGCCACCCGCCCGCGCGACCGTTCCCACTACGAGACCTTCATCGACTACCACCGGGCGCTCTACCGGTACGTCGAACCCGCCAGCGTCACCCCCTGGTCCGTACCGGCCCGCCGCCGGGCCCTGCACGCCGCGCTCGTCATCCTGGTCCGCCACCGGATGGGTCTGGCCGCCGAGAACCGGGCCGGACACATCACCGGCCACCGGAAGGAGGCCGAGAGCATCGCCGACGCTCTCGCCGGACGGGCGGCGATCGCCGGGAGCGGAGCCACGGGACGCGCCGCGGACGCGCTGCGTGCCGACGTCCGCACCGAACTCGGCTATCTGCTGGACGACTGGTACCGGCAGGCCGCGCTGGCCGGGGCGGAGGGCAAGGACCTCTACTACCGAAGCCAGGGCAAGGGCCACTACAACCTGCTCAAGGGGTTCGAGCAGCGCTACGGCCTGTGGGAGACCCTCAACTCGATGCGCAGCGTCGACCGGGAGTGCCAGATCACCGTGACGGGAACGGGAAAGTGAAGCGTAAACTCCGGGTCCGCCAGGCGCAGACCGTACTGCCGTTCGGCGTCGGAGCCGTACTCGACGTCCAGGGCGAGTCCTTCGTGGCCGCCGGCATCGGAAGCTGGCCGGGGACCAGGACCGCCGTGGCATCCGAGCGCCTCGCCACCCGCCTCGGCGTCACCGGCTTCTTCGCGGCCCCCCACACCCTCAACGACCGGTACGACGATGCCGACCGCCCCGGCGTCCCCTATGTCCGCTTCCCCGGCTGGCTGTTCTGCGGGGCCTGCCGGACCATGGTCCGTTTCCTGCGTGCGGACGAGAAGCCCGGCGAGCCACCCGTCTGCGCGTCGTGCGCCGCCGCTCCCCGGCTCACTCCGATGCGCTTCGTCCGCATCTGCCCGGACGGACACCTGGACGACATCGACTGGTGGTACTGGGCCCACTCCGGCCTCACCCCCGAACAGCGGGCCGCGTGCTCCGAGGGGCAACGGGCGTGGCAGGCCCGACGGCTGGCCTTCCGCGTCGCCGACCGCGCCTCCGGCCTCGAAGCGCTCACGGTGAGCTGCGGAGCGATCGGAGCGACCGGCCGCACCTGTGGCGCGGAGCGCGACCTCCTCGACCTCCTGGGGCCGCAGGCCGGCCGTTGCTCCGGCCGTAACCCCTGGCAGCGCTGGGACGAACGGGCCACCTGCGGCCAGCAGGTCCACAACGTCCAGCGCACCGCCGGCAACGTCTACTACCCGGTCGTGTACTCGGCGCTCGACATCCCGCGGTCCGCCGAACCCCCGCGCGCCGAACGCGACGCGGCGGAGTCCGTCCGCGGGCACGGACTCTGGACCGTCTTCCTCGGCGCGCTGGGCACGGACCGGGAAGAGGTGTTCCGCACGATGATCAAGAGCGACACCGAGGCGTCCGACATCCTCATCGACCAGCTGACAGCCGAGGCGACGGGCGCGCCGGCGGCGTCGGCGGCCCCCCGACCGGGTCCCTCGAAGCTCGACCTGAGCCGCGACGAGTGGTACGCCTTCGACGCGGATCAGCTCCCCGAGGCCACGGAGGAGTTCGCCGTACGCCGCGGTGGCCTCGGCCTCGACGGCGAGACCGAGGAGCCCTGGTCCACCCTCGACGCCCACATCGGCGGAGTGGTCCTCGTCGACCGCCTCCGCGAGGTGCGCGCGCTCACCGGATTCCGCCGTCACTCGGTGAACGGCACGCTCGTCCCCGCCGACACCGGCGCCCGGCTGCGCTGGCTGCCGGCGACCGAGGTGTACGGCGAGGGCATCGTCCTCACCCTCGGCGAGCAGCGCCTCACCGACTGGGAGAACGACCCCCGTGTCCGGGCCCATGTGCACGGGGTCCGCGCGGACCTCGACGCCTCGTTCCGCGACGAACAGCTCGCCGAGACCGTCGGGAAGGAGCTCTCCCCACGCTTCCTTCTTCTGCACACGCTCGCCCACCTGCTCATCCGTCAGCTCTCCTTCGACTCCGGATACACCACCGCGAGCCTGCGCGAACGTGTCTACGGCCGTCCCGAGTACGGCCAGCGGGGGCTGCTGGTCTACACGGCCGCCGGCGACGCCGAAGGCACCCTGGGAGGCTTGGTCCGGCAGGGCGAGAAGCCGCACTTCTCGGAGACGCTGATCCGGATGCTGGAAGCGGCGGCCTGGTGCTCCGCCGACCCCTTGTGCGCGGAGCACACGGGCCAGGGATTCGGGAACCTCAACAGGGCCGCCTGCCACGCCTGCACCCTGCTGCCCGAGACGAGCTGCCAGACCGGGAACACCCTCCTGGACCGTGCCCTGCTCGTCGGCTCGGCCCGCGTACCCGGCTACTTCGCCGACGTCCTCACCGCGAGCCGCGAGTACGCGGCCGCCACGGCTCTGGGAGGACGCCCGTGAACCCCGGCCGCGGGACGACGCCCGTGACCGACGGCCCTGGGCCGAAGCCCATGGCCGCCGGCCCGGCCCCCGTCCTCCATCCGGACCTCACCCAGGCCCAGCGCGACTGCCTTGACGCGCTGCCGCTGGCGGGCCACCACGTGGTGAGCGGGCCGCCCGGCAGCGGCAAGAGCCTGCTCGCCGCACACCGCACGGTCCACCTGGCCCTCACCGGCCGCCCGACACTCCTGCTGTCGCGTTCCAACCTGCTCCGCCAGCTCCTGGACGGCACGCTTCAGGGCCTCACCGTCCCCGGCGCCCCCGCGGTCGCGGCCACCGTCCACAGCTGGGTCCAGCGTCACTTCGGGCGGGACGCCCGGAGCACCGACGACGGCTGGTTCGACTGGCCGGCTCTCATCAACCGGGCGGCCGACACCTTCGGGCAGGACGATCCGGCCACGCCACACCTCGTCGTCGACGAGGGGCAGGACCTGCCTCCCGACTTCTACCGACTGGCCCGCCTCCTGGGCACCACGGTCACGGTCTTCGCCGACGAGTGCCAGCGCCTCACCGAGACGCACTCCACGCTCGCCGAGATCACCACCGCCCTCGGCCGTCCCACACGCCACGTCGAGGTCGCCGGGAACCACCGCAACACCCGTGAGATCTTCGCCCTGGCCGAACACTTCCGCACCGGCGGCCCCCTCCCGGAGCCACCCGGGCGCAGGGGAAAACTCCCCCTCGTCCGCCAGTACCCCGGCCCCCAGGCCGTCGTCGACGACATCGTCACCCTGGCCGCCCGGCGACCCGGGCACCGCATCGGCGTGATCGTCGCCTCCGCGCGCACCGGGGCCGACCTCATGGCACGCCTGGAGCGCGCCGGGCTCGCCCAGGAGCCGCAGTTGTACAGCTCGAAGGCTGTCTCCGGTCGCTACCGGGACCTCGACCTCACCCGCCCCGGTGTCGTCCTGGTCCACCGGGCCAGCGCCAAGGGCCTGGACTTCGACGCCGTCTTCATCCCCGACGCCGAGTCCGACGCGGGGGGCGACCCCACGGCCGCCGCCCTCCGCATGACCTACTACGTCATGATCACCCGCGCCCGCGAGGAGGTCGTCCTGGGCTGGCAGGGGGGTCGGCCGCCCCGCCACCTGGAGCAGTTGGGCGGGCTCGTCACCACGGCCTGAGGGCCGACCAGCGGCGCAGGTCCCGGCGCCGCTGCCTCACCGCCGGGACGGCAAAACGAGCGCCTCGGCTCCGGGGCCGGCTCCTGCCACCATCTGCCCCCGGCCCTGCGCGCCCAGCCGCCCGAGCAGCACGAGCCGCGCGTCCTGAGCGGCCTGGTCGCCGCGTCCCACGGCACCGCGCAGGCCGTCCCGGGCCTCGATGACCTCCTTGCGCAGGGTGGCGGGGTAGGCACCCTGTTCGGCGAGGCGGATGGTGTAGAGCGCGGTACGGACCGCCGGGTCGATCCCGGTCAGGAGGTCGTCCACCTCTTCCGTGCTCGACAGCATCAGGTCGGTGTCCATCGCCTCACGTGCGTCCCTGACGGCCTCGGCCCCACGTCGCAGATCCTTCAGGAGCTGCGACGGCAGCAGTCCCCGTCCGCCCTCGGAGAAGATCCCGGCGCCGACTTCGGCGCTGCGGGCCTGCCGGCACAGCTCCAGGGTCTCGCGGGCGGAGTCCAGCAGCCCGTCGATGGAACGGCCCACGGTCTCGCCTCGGCCGAGGGCCGCGAGGTCGGCCGAGATCTCGCCGAGCGCGTCGCGTTCGGCGTGGGTGAGCGCATGCTCCCAGGTCTTCAGGAACTCGGCGTACTCGTTCCGGAGCGTGGCGGCCCTTCGGCCGACGGCGGAGACCGTACGGCGCTGGAGGCGGGCGCTGCGCAGGTCTCCGGAGCCGATGCGGTACCGCAGGCCGATGGTCCGGTCGGCGTCGATCCGCACTTCCAGGGCGAGCGGCACATCGCCGCGGAGACCGTCCGGGTCCTCGTCGAGGTAGCTCCCGCAGAACTCGTTGCGCTCGGCGGACCTCATATGAGGCCCTTCCCAGAGGGTGAACGACACCGAGCTGCCGTGGGCGCCACGGACCATGAGGTGGTCGATCCGCTGCCAGGGGGTCGGGTACGGGGTGCCTCCGGGGAAGAGGACCTCCATGGTGTGGTCGGCCAGTTGGATGCCGATGTCCTGGGCCGTGATCTGCTGGGGGAGGGCGGTGCCGAAGTCGCCGTCGCAGAACGAGCAGGCGCTGAGGCCGGGGGCGTTGACCATGGAGCAGCCGGGGCACTTCAGCCCGCCCGTGTCGAGCTGGGCGTCGCAGTCGAGGCAGACGGCGGCGGTGGCCGGGTTGTCGTCACGGCCGCACTCCCGGCACTCGCTGAGGACGGCGGCGGGGGCGGCCGCGCGCAGCCCGGACAGGTCGGTGGCGCACACCGGGCAGGCGGAGGTGAGTTCGGCGGCGGGTACGTGACAGCCCGGGCAGTCGACCGTGGCCGGGCCGAGCAGGGTGGTTGCACAGTCCGGGCACGCGTCGGAGCCCACGGGGATGCGCTCGGCGCCACAGCTCCGGGACGGGCAGTCGAGGGTGTCGAGGAGTCCCGCCTCCACCGCCGCGCCGTGGGCGACGGCCGTCATGGGGTCGACCGCGTCCGACACCTTCTCCTCGCCGAACTGCTCCTGGAGGCCGCGTCGGACGGCGGGAATGTACGTGGAACCGCCGACCAGGAGCACGCGTTGGACGTCCTCGGGAGTCGCGCTGTACTCCTTCAGCATGGTCTCGACCGTCTTCCGCATCCGTGCCAGGTGTTCGGCGAGAAGCTCCTCGAAGTCGGCGCGACGCACCGCTCCGGACCAGGAGCCGCCCTGGCGTCCGAGCGGGGAGAGGACCGCGTCGGAGACGTCCTGCGCGGACAGTTCGACCTTCGCACGTTCGGCCGCGTTCCGGATGCGGAAGGCGTCGCCTTCGCCGTCGTGATCGCGTGCACCCAACTGTTCCCGCAGGTGACGGTCGAGCAGCGCGTCGAAGTCGGCGCCCCCGAGGAGGTTGTCCCCGCTCAGCTTGGCCACCGAGAAGTAGCCGGGGGCGAGCATCAGGAGCGACACGTCGAAGGTTCCGCCGCCCAGGTCGAAGACGAGCACGGTGGCGTAGTCCTTGAGGCCGTTCTCGCCCGGCCGGACGCCGAAGGCGTGTGCGGCGGCGGTCGGTTCCTGCACGATCCGCGACACGTGGAATCCGGCGAGCCGCCCCGCTTCGCGCACCGCGTCGAACTGCGGCTCGGCGAAGTACGCGGGCACGGTGATCACCGCGCGCCGGAACGCCACTCCGGCCGCGTCCTCGGCGTCCTTCCTCAGCCGGCGGAGCAGAATCGCGGAGACCTGGACGGGGGAGAGGTAGTGCGCGCCGAGCCGGATCTCCACCGACCCGTCGGAGCCCTCCCGGACGGGCGGGGCGTCCTGGGGCCGCGACGCCAGCGCCTGCTTGACGAGCTTGTCGTCCCAGCGCCGCCCGATCAGCCGCTTGACCTCCGTGATCACGGCACGGGGGTCGCCCGAACGCCAGTAGAGCGCCTCCTGCCCGACGAGCAGAGCGCCGGTGGCGTCGGTGCCGACGGCCGACGGAGTGGACTGGCCTCCGTCGCGGTTGGGCAGGACGACCGGCACACCGTCACGCATCCAGGCCGTGACGGAGTTGGTGGTGCCGAGGTCGATGCCGAGTGTCCGGTGCATGCTGGGTGCTTCCTGATCGTCGTGTGAGGCGAAGGCGGAGGTCGGAGGCGGGAGGGCGGACGGCTTACGGGTCAGCCGCGGCGGGAGCGGCGGTGTGGGGCCGACGGCTTGCGGGGCAGGCGCCGCTGGGACCGCGTGGTACGCCGGGGCTGGGCCCGCCCGCCCCCGGCCGGGGATACGGAAGCCGGTTCCGGTACGGGCGTGGGCGCGGGGTCCGGTGCGGGCCCCGGCACCGAGACGACGACCTGAGCGGGCCGCAGGGTGGCGGAGCCGAGCCGGAAGCCGGTGACCTTCTCGTGAAGTACGGTCCCGTCCGGCCGGGTCGGATGCGGTTCCGTGCCGATGACGCGCATCTCGGCTGGGTCGGCCGGCCTGCCCACGACGTCCATCGGGCTGACGTCGTTGCGGGCGAACTCGCCGCGCAGCATCAGATGGGCCGCCTCGATCTGTTCCCCGAGCGCCAGGGCGGCCGACGCCGTCTCGCGGGCGGTGCGTGCCGTGTGCAGGGCGTCGGCCCGCCGGCGGGTGTCGGCCAGCAGGTCGTCCAGCGGCAGCAGCGAGCCCAGCAGGGTGTGCAGCCGGGCCTCGGCCTCGTCGCGCTTGGCGGACAGGGCTGCGACCCTGCGCCGCAGCTTGTCGAGCTCGGACGGCGGGCCGTCGGCGGGGGCGGTGGGACCGGGGCCGGTCACGGGCGCTCCTCGGTGTGGTGACGGGGCAGGGGCGGGGTGAGCATCTCGGCGACGAGCGCGGCCACGGGGGTGTGGGAGTTCCGATCGGCCCGGCGGACCAGTTCGCGCCGGTCCGGGTCCTGTCGGCCGGAGGTCACCGCGCGGCCGGCTTGTCTGCGCAGGATCAGGGGTGTGCTTCCAGGCGGCGTGCCGGGCACCAGCTCATGGAGTGTGGGACCGAACCAGGGGAGTGCGAGCGGGCTGCTGTCCGTGGCCTTCGGGGAGGGTCTGCCGGTGGTCAAAAGAGGGTGTCCTGTTCGTCGGGGGCCCGCCGGGGCCTACGGGGAGCGGGGCCGGGGCCGAAGAGGAAACCCTGGGCAGGCAGCCCGGCGCCGACCCGCTTCGCGCAGGCGTGATCGCGCAGCGCCCCGCCGGGATCGCCCGCACGCTCGCGGGTGCGGGCACGGTCCCGATAGGCGGCTTCCACGATCTGGTCGAAGCGGGCGCTGACTCCGATGGGCATCCGGTCCCGCAGGAACAGTTCGATGACGTCGGTCGGGGTGCCGGTGGTCTCCAGGTGCTCGGCGAGGTCGAGGAGAGCCGTTTCGAGGTCCTCACCGAAGAAGTCCGGGTGCTGGGGTGTGACCGCCGAGGCCGTGTGCAGCAGTTCGACGCGGCGTTCCAGGTCGGCGCGGGTGCCGGAGTCGGAGCGCCGGGCCGCGACGACCAGAAGATCCGAGAGCAGCTCGTCCACCCCCGGCCCGCCGTGCGACCAGGGCGGCTCGCCGTACCGGAGGCTCTCGCGGACGGCGCTCAGCGCCTCGTCCCTGCACCCGCGAGCGGCGGCGGCCACCGCCTGGTCCCGGTAGTGGTCGCCCAGCCACGACTGCGCCTCCGAGCAGTCCGGTTGCCGCGCGAGCAGGTCCAGGACCTCATCGACGGACAGCTCGCCCCCCGTGTACGTACCGTCGAGGATCTTGAGCAGGTCCGCCCTCAGGTGGCGGTCGAGGCCCGCGCGGGCGCCCGGGTCCCCGGCTGTCACCTCCAGGGCACGCACGAAGCGGCTCCGGCTTCGGGCCGGGTCGGAGAAGGCTCTCCTCTGGCCCTCAGCCACGAGTACGGCGGTGAGTTCGGCGGCCAGCGTGGCGTCCCCGGGCAGCAGACGGTGGGCCTGTTCGAGACCGGCGATCCGTACGGCGGGGGAGTCGCCGTGCCCGGTCCGGCTCCGGCCGATGTTCTTCCCCGCCTCACGGACGGCAGCCCGCTCGTCTGCCACGAGCGTGTGCCCGAGCCATACCGCCGCGTCGAGTTCGGCGAGCGCCTCGCTCCACTCGCCGGCCAGCACCAGTTCCCTCCCGCGGTTCGCGATCGCCCGGGCCAGCGGAGCGGTGAGCGCGTCATGGCCGGGCACAGCGGCCGGCCACCCGTCGGCCTCCGGGTGGCGGGCCCCATAGGCGGCGAGGAAGTCCGTGCCCCGGCGGTAGTCGACGAGATACCAGGCGGCTTCTTCGAGAGAGATCAGGGCATGCGGTCCGGCGTCCGTGGGAACGTCGGCGAAGATGACCGTATCGTCCTTGCACTCGGCCTCCCAGGCCGTGCTCCAGGCGGAGAGGACGTCCCGCCCGGCCCGTACGTCCAAGGCGTGCAACAGGTCAGCGACGCGCCCGCGCAGCTGCCCGAGGCCCTGCTCCCACAGTGCGTCGGGCACGGTTGCGCCCCGCCGTTCGGTGAGCAGCGCACGGAAGTCGCCCCGGTCCTCCTCGTGCAGGAGGTACGCCCACAGCACGACCACGATGGCCGCGACACCGGTATCGGTGTGCCGCCCCTCGCGCGCCAGCTCACGGAGTGCGCTGACGGCGAGCGAGTGCACGACCCCGGTCTTGGCCCTCGCAGGTTCGTCCGGACACCGCCGGACCGCTTCGGGCCAGTTGCCCGCCCGTCCGGCCAGTGCGCCGAGGAGAGCGTCGTACCGCACGGCGGCCGGGAAGGCGTCAGGTGCCCCGAACTCGGTGCGGAGCCGCTGCAGAAGCGGTCGTACGACGTCGAACTCGGCGCGCAGGAACGCCTGCTCGGCGGCGTCCAGCAAGGAGTCCGCCGAGATGGCACGGCTGGTTCCACCGGTCTCCTCCATCAGCACGCGCTGCCGCCCCCTTGATCCCCCATGTACCGAAGGCAACCGTATGGAGGCGTGTTGGCGGCGTCAACGCGACTGATACGAGGTCATGGATCTTGGCGTGAAGTCGCCTTGAGGTGACGTGTTCGGCCGGTCCGGGCGGTGTCTCCGGGCCGGAGACGTCAACAGGGCTCGGACGGTCTTGCCGCTGGGTGGATACGGGACCGTCTCCCAGCTCTCGGCGAGCGCGGCGACGAGAGCGAGCCCGTACCCGGAGGTGGGGAGCAGACCAGACGGCGCCCCGTCCTCGCCCGGGGCCGGGAGCAGGGGCAGGAAGGGAAACCGGTCCCCCCGGGCGTCGGTGACCTCCGTGCGGAGCACGCCTGCCACCGGGTCGAAGGCGAGCGTGAGCCGGAAGTCGCGGCCCTGCACGTATCCGTGGACCACGGCGTTGGCGGCCAGCTCCGCCACGACCAGCCCGGCACGCTCCGTGAGATCCGGCGGTGCGTCCCAGGAGTACAGCGCCGAGACGGTGAGCAGCCGGGCGAGCCGGGCCCCGCGGCGCGTGGACGACAGGAGCTGCGTGAAGCCGCACGCGGGCGGGTCCAGTTGGGGAACGGGTCGGTTCATGCGGCCAGCGTGACGCCCGTGCACGACCGGGGGCGAGCATTCAACCCCGTACGCGGAGTCAGCGTACGAGCACGGGGAGTGGACGGTACGGGGGCTGATCCGTCACGCTGAGTCGTGGCAACGGGCGACGCGGTGACCGACGCGGACCCGGGACGAGGAAAGGGGCGGCGGATGAGCATCTCCGACGAGGAGGCGACGGCCGGGGACGTCGAAGCCCGGACGGCACCGGCGGGGGATTGGGAGCGGGAACCCCACCCGTCGGACAGTCTGCGGACGTTCGGCGCGGTCGTCCAGGGGTTACGCGAACACACCGGGATCAGCCGTGCGGAGCTGGCCGGCCTCGTCCGGTTCTCCAAGCACACGGTGGAGTCCGTCGAGCTGGGCCGCCGCATGCCGGACCAGGACTTCGTCGAACGTGCGGAGGCGGCCCTCGGCAACACCGGCGCGCTGCGGCGGGCCGCCCCTCACCTCAGCCGTGGCGAGGTCGGCTTCGCTGCCTGGTTCCGGCGCTGGGCCCGGCTGGAGCGGGAGGCGGTGAGCCTGACCACGTACGAGTGTCGGCTGGTGCCGGGGCTGTTGCAGTCGGAGGGGTACGCGCGGGCGGTTTTCGACAACGGTATCCCGCTGCTCACGGACGGGCAGACCGAGACGCAGTTGGTCGCACGGATGGAGCGGCAGAGCATGCTGCGGGAGCGGCCGACCGTACCGTTCAGCTTCATCGTGGAGGAGTCGGTGTTCCGGCGCAGGCTAGGTGGGGCGCAGGTGCATGCGGGCATGTTGGACCACGTGCTTGAGCTGACAGAGCCGCGCAACGTGACGCTACAAGTGGTGCCGATGGAGCTGGAGTTCCATGCGTGCCTGGACGGGCCGGTGCAGCTTTTGGAGACTCCGGAGGGGCGGCGGCTCGGCTACTCCGAAGGGCAGCAGAACGGTCGGCTCATCACCGACCTGAAAGAGGTGCGTCTGCTCTGTCAGCGCTGTGAAACACTGCGCTCGCAGGCTCTGAACCCCAAGGAATCCCGGGGCCTGCTGAAGCGATTGCGAGGAGAGCTATGAGCAGCGGCACGACGGGACTCGCCTGGTTCAAGTCCAGCTACAGCGGTACCCAGGGCGACAGCTGCGTGGAGATCGCGATGGCCGAACAGGCCGTTCACGTAAGGGACTCGAAGGACCTGGCCCGTCCGGCCTTCGAGGTGGGGCGCGCGGAGTGGGCACCCTTCGTGCGGTTCGTCGCGGGGGACTGACCGACCGGTGTGCCGCTGTGGGCCTTGCACCTACAGCGGCGCACTGCCTGTGCCTCAGGTGAGCGTGTTGCGCAGGTGCGGTCCCAGGTAGCCGACGTAGACCTTCCCCGACCGGGGCCCGTCCTCGTAGAAGTGGAGGCGGGGGGCGACGGTGTTGCCTCCGCCGATCTTCAGGTGGGCCTGCATGAAGACCTTGCCGTTCGGGTCGACCGTTTTGGGCACGGGAAGCATGCGCTCGCTGCGCAGTTTGCCGTTGTTGGCGACCTGGTCGGACTCTCGCATGGCCACCTTGGCCGCCGGGAACGGGTAGTCGCCGGACGCCTCGGACTTGCACCAGCTCAGGAAGTCACCGGCGGCTTTGCCGTCGGCCGAGGTCTGAGCGAAGCGGTTGAGGGCCAGGAGGCCGTCCCAGGCTACGGACAGCCAGTTGTCCACCGACTGGCTGTCGAGCCCTCGGGTGGTCTTGGCGTGGCCCGTGAATGTGAGGAAGGGAAGCTCCTTCAGCCGGTCGAGCAGATCGGCGAAGGTCTCCGGATAGGTGATGGCCGGGGCGTCGACCGGGCCGTAGGCCGTCGCGAACTGTCCGGCCTCTTCCAGACGTTCGCGCAGGAACCGGATGAGCCGCTGGGACTCCTGGAACTTGTCGTACAGCTCCTCGTTCTCACCCCGCAGCTCGTCGCTTCCCCGCTCGGCGTTCCCGAGCTCCACGAAGAGATCATTGATCTCCTTGGCGCGCAGCGCCTCCGCCTGTTCCGCCTCGCCCAGGAGGGAGACCAACGCGGTGTTCTCGCTCCGGAGCTGGGCGACGTCTGTGCCGGCCGGGCTCGGTCGAAGGCGCATCCGCTGAAGCGAGACGCTCAGCAGGGCGGGAGGCAGCAGGTGGCGCGAGGACAGTCGTTGCGGGAGGACCGCGAGGATGGAGGCAGCCCGGCGGACGTCGGCGTCGATCGTCCGGCGGGACATCACGGGATGCCGCTGGGAGTCCGGCTTCCAGGCCGGATCGAGGCTCGGCAGGTAGGTGCGGACGCCCCCGCCGAACACGGGGTGGTACTCCAGGGCGGCGTTGAAGGCCGTCTGCGCCGCCGGCGTGAGGATGTACAGCACCGCCAGCCCGTGCAGATTGCGGAACAGCGGTTCCACGACCGAGCGCGACCAGTTGTCCGGGTTCTCGTTGTACGGCACGGTGGCGATGACGACCGGCATGCGGCGGTTGGCGTCGCAGAGTTCTTCGACCAGGTCATCGACCTCGTCGGCTTCGATGAAGGCCGGCGAGGTGGTGACGTCGGCCTGACCGTCACGCGCTTCGAGCGCATCGAGGAGGGACCGGGCGATGCCCGGGGTGTTGGCGCGGGTGGGGAACTCGTCGGCCCGGGCGGGCTGGTGCTCGATGTCGACCTGCACCCAGGTGCGGCCCTTGTCCTCGGGGAGCCCGGAGCGCACGACGAGCGTCGACTGCCAGGTGCCGGAAGTGGCGTCGCGCGTCTCTCGCATGCGCCACCGGCTGTGGGCGCCGTTCCTGCCGGACTCGGAGTCGCGGTCGAGGGTCGCGTGGGCGGCGAGCTCGGTCCGTCCGTCGTCAAGCCCGGACGGGTCGTACCGCTTGGACTTGAGCCATTCGACTAACTCCCGCTCGGCTATCGCGCAGGTGTCCACGTAGTCCGATTCGGTCGACACGACCATGCGGTATCCGCGTGGCTCCATAGATGGTCCTTTCTCAGAGATGTGCGACGTGAGGTGGCGCGCGTCAGGCGTCGCCGGCGGGACCGTAGCCGAGTGAGGCACGGTTGAGGAGCCGGTCACCGAGGTCGGGCGCGGGTCGCGGCGCGTCTTTCTTGGGTGCGGTCTTCTTTTTGGGTGTGGCCTTCTTGGCTGCGGGCTTGCGTGTGGCCTTCTTCATCGCCGCGCTGTTCTTGGCGGCCGTGGTGCCCCGCGCCTCGAACCTCTTCCGGAGCACCGACAGCTGTTCGCGCTCCTTGGCGGTCAGGTCGGCGGGCAGGGCGTTGACGAGAGCCCGGGCCCGGCTGAGCCCGTGGCGCGCCTGCGCCCAGTGCTTGGTGTTGATCGCCGTACGAATCACCCCGAGGCACTGCTGCAACGCCTTGAGCCTCGCCGCCGGTCGCCGGGGCATCGGGAACTCGGCCCCGCTGACCCGACGCTGCCCGGCGGCCCGCGTACGCCAGTCCGCGCCGGCCGACAGGACGACGGATGTGCGCGGGTTGCTGGTCTGGTTGAGGCGTACCACGGAGTGCTCAGCTCCTCGTGCGGGATCAGGCGTGGCGGGGGCCGTGGCCGGGGGGCGGGGTGAGGGTGGAGCGGTAGCTGCCGGACTCGCCCTCGGTGAGCGGGTTCTCCAGCGTCAGGCCGGCGGCGGCCATGCGGTCGTACTCGGCGAGGATGAGGTTCTTGGTGCGGTACTCGCCGTGGGCCGCCTCGTCCTTGCGTTTCACGATGGGGAAGGTGTCAAGGATGTAGGACGCGTCGTCGCGGGAGATGCCGTAGAGGTGGAAGAACAGGGCGTCCAACTCGGCACGGACGACGGCGCGACGGTCTGGCTCCCAGTGGAAGGGGGCGCCGGTGTCGCCGAGATCGCGAGCGAAAGAGGTCATGTCGACTGCGGTGTAGGAGAGTTCGGTGATGCGTGGGGTGACGAAGGGGATGTGCGGGGTGAGCTGTTCCGGTGTGAGTGTGGGGAGCTGATGGGTGATGAAGAAGTTGAGATGAGTGCCACCGACCTTGAAGCGCGTGGTGAAGTCGAAGGCGAATGACGACGCACATGAGGCCAGGGCGGCGATCGCGGCAGGCGTGGCGCCGGTAAACGTTGACACGGGAAGGTTGTTGCCGACTCCAGTGCGAGGCAAGATCCCGACGATCGCAGTCCGCTCGTCAGTGGCACGGCAGATGTCTCGCCAGCCGAGCAGCCAATCATGGGTCCACCCTTTGGCGGCGAGGCGGGAAGCGACACCTGGGTCCCTTATTTCCACGCCCTGCTTGTCGGTCCTTCCGTTGGAAACGTCGTGCTCCGGAACCCAGTAGCGGGGCAGGACTATGGCACTCTGATTCTGCTTCTCGGGAAGCGTGAGGTCGTGGATGTCGCTGTCGTCTGCGTAGGTGGCCCACCGGTGGTCGTAGTGGTGGAGCATCTTGGCTTCGGAGAGGGGAAGTAGACGTTTGTTGCCGCGCTCCAGGACGTTGCCGTTCAGCTTCCAGCCATCACTCAGCAGGTCCTCAAAGGTCTCGCCGTTCTGGGCATCGGGGCGGAAGAGGTAGGAGTCGTTGGACATGTGGAACATCGTCATGAAAGAGATGTTCCACGGGTTTCCAGCGGGGCCCTTGGCCTCCTCGATCAGGACGGGTACGCGACGGTAGATTCCGAGGGTGATCTCCGCATCCCGACGAGAGCGGAACACTGGGCATGTGCCGGTATTCGGGTTGAGCAGTGTGATCTCTTCTGGTGCGAGCGCGAAGGCCTTCATCGGGTCGGCCAGTTCGGCCGGGTCGTGAAGGTAGAAACCGAAGCGAGCGGTGTGTTCAGGAAGGCCGGAACCCGCCAAGGAGAGAATGCAGAACTTGAATGACCGATGGACACCCGGAAAGAGAGGCGTTGCGTTCTCGAAGTCAAAAAGAGCTGCCAGCGACTTGTTTTCGACGAGATCCTTGAAGAAGAACTGCGTCGTCGCGTCCGTCGCGATTCCGGTCGGAACGATTACGCCGGTCCGTCCGAGTGGCCCCGTCAGCATGCGGTCCGACTCCGCGAAGACCGCGTAAGTATTGATGTCGCCACGGCCGGTCAGCGGAAAACGATCGCTTACGCGAAGAAAGTGGCTCTCGCCTTCTGCGCGGCGTTTGGCGGCCTCGAACTCGGCGTACAACTGTTCGCGGTCCGGGTCCTTGCGCAGATCAGAGATCAGACGCTTCCGGGCAGCGGCGTTCTTGGCCTCGGCGATCGCGGGCGAGCGCTGGGCGAAGAACTCCTGCTCCTCCAGCTTCACCCGCTCCCACGGCGGGTTCCCCACCACCGCGTCGAACCCCCCGGCCCACCCCGTCCCCGGCTGCACGCCCGCCCCCGACTCCGGGACGGCGAACACCTCCGGGAACTCCAGGTGCCAGTGGAAGAAGCGGTAGCGGTCCCGCAGCTCCAGGATCTCCTTGTGGGTCTCGTCCGGCACCGCCGACTGGTCCCGGTTCCGCAGCGCCCGGAACACCTGGTCCGTCGGGGCCTCCGGCGCGCCCGCGTACTTCGGCCAGACGAACGCCGCGCACCACGCGTCGGCGGCGTGGAGGTCGTGGACGTACGCCGTCGACTCCGTGTACGCCCGGTACGCGGACTCCTGCGCCCGCACGTCCTCCAGGCGGTCGGAGGCGGCCAGCGTGATGCGGGCCAGCTCCACCGCGTACCGCTCGTTGCTCGGCAGGGTCTCCGTGTCGAACAGAAGCTCGTCCTGGCCGCCCCGCTGGGCCTTGTTGCGCTTGACCAGCGCCGAGGCGTACTTCCGGTCGTCGCCCTCGATCGGCTTGAACGCGTCGTCGGGAACGCCCTCCCCGAGCAGCTTCGGTGTTGTGCCGATCAGGCCGTTGCCGCGCTTCACGTGGGCGTCGAGGAACCCGAGCGCGCGGCCCGGTTCCATGGCCTCCAGCCACAGCGACACCTTGGCCAGTTCCACGGCCATCGGGTTGAGGTCGACGCCGTAGATGCACCGGGAGACGACCTCGCGCAGGGCGTGGCGCATCGCGCCGGCCGTCGGCTCGGGGTTGTGCTCGCGGACCGAGGCGACCCGCTTGGCGATGCGGCGGGCCGAGGCGACGAGGAAGTGGCCGGAGCCGCAGGCCGGGTCGCACACCGTCAGGGACAGCAGCTCGGCGACGATGTCGTCGGCCGGGTTGGTCCGGCCGGCCGTCGTGGCCCGCTGCTCGCCCCGCTTGACGGCGTCGTCTATGACCGGGGTGAGGGTGGTGTCCAGCAGGCACTCGATGAGTGAGGACGGGGTGTAGTAACTGCCCGTCGTCTTGCGGGTGTTGCCCGCCACCTCCACCAGCTCGAAGGAGCGGTCGGCGGCGGAGTGCTTCGGCTCCAGCTCCAACAGGGACTCGTACACCGA
Organism: Streptomyces sp. NPDC091287; assembly: GCF_044768525.1. Taxonomy (NCBI): domain Bacteria; kingdom Bacillati; phylum Actinomycetota; class Actinomycetes; order Kitasatosporales; family Streptomycetaceae; genus Streptomyces; species Streptomyces sp. NPDC091287. Next base: position 170,866 of record NZ_JBIVUV010000003.1, on the reverse strand, counting down.
GCCCAGTTCCTCGGCGTCGAGGTGGCGGTAGTCGACCGGCCGCCACCGGCGGGCGCCGGGGTCGCGGACCTGGGCGAGGTGGCGGACGGCGGCGAGCAGCGACTCGTTGGACAGCTTCAGGCCGTCCAGCGGCTTGTCCGCGTCGGTACGGGAGAACAGGCCGCCCAAGCCGGGCAGCGCCAGCTCGGGACGGCCGCCCTCGGCGCCCAGCGCGTCGAGGACGATGCGCAGCGCCTCGTACTGGTCGCCGTGGGCCGTGCCCTGGCGGCGGCGGGCGCGCTCGCGCAGCCGGGCGGAGGAGAAGTACCGCTCGTACGCCTTGCGTCGCGGGTCGTCGGGCTCCCCGTCGAGCAGGGCTCCGCGGTCCTCGGCGACGAAGACGAACAGCAGCCGGTAGACGAGACGGAGTAGCGCGTCCCGCAGCGCCTTGGGGTCGGTCTCCTCCCGCAGCGCGACGTTGTCCGGGTGGCGCAGGAAGCCGGTGCCGAGGACGGTCAGGGCGTTCTGCACGCCCAGGCGCAACTGGTCCAGGGCGCGGGTGCCGGAGGTGACGGCCTCGGCACGCCACTTCTCCAGCCAGCACCCCGAAGCCGCCGTGCCCTCCGCCACCGTGAACCGGGAGGCGTGCAGCAGGCTGTACAGCAGGACGAACTCGCTGAACAGCTCACCGTCGAACAACGCTTCCAGGTCGAACTCGACGTAAGCCGCCGTGGAGAACGACGAGGAGTCGCGGAGCAGCCGCAGATGGCGGCCGTTGGTGACGATCGCCCACAGGTGGGCCTCGGTGCGGTTGAGGCAGTCCTGGACCAGGGACTGCGGCGGCACTAGGCCGGGGGCCGGGCGCTTGTCGAGCTCCTGGTTCCAGGCCACCTGGTGGACGAGCGCGGGGCCGTGGCGGTGCGAGATCCGGAACCGCTTGTCCGGGTCGGAGTCGGCGGGGACGCCCGCCCCCCCGATCTCCGTCAGCGCGCCGAAGTCCAGCTTGCGGAAGAGCTGCGCGAGCCAGTCGGTGCCGGCCCGGCCCGTCGGGTCGGCGGCGGGCACGCCGGTCTTCGGGTCCGACGGCAGCGCGGCGCGCAGCTCGCGCCAGAGCGGCTTGAGGTATTCCCAGGCGCGCTCGGCCTCGTCGCGCACGGGTACGGAGGCGGGCAGGCCGTAGTCGGCGGGCCGGGTGCCCGGCAGGTTCCGTGCCTCGGCGACGCGCAGCAGCATGTCGGCGGGGAGCAGACCGCCGACCGTGCTGATCGAGGTGAAGGCCAGGGCGGTGCGGGTGGCGGCGGACATCAGGCTTCGGCTCCGGACACGGTAGAAGCGGACGCGGCGGCGGGCTGCTGCGGCAGGTAGACGTAGACGCCGAGGACGTCGGCGGGCTCCTGCGGGACGACCTTGAGACCGCGGACGATCTCCTCGTTCGCCTTGCGGACCCGGCGGTGCGAGGCGTCGAGCTCGGCGGCCAGACGGGTGCCGTACTCGGTGAGGTGCCCGGCCAGGTCCGGCAGCGCGCCCAGGTCCCGGGCGATCTGGTTGCGGACCAGCTGCTCGTGGGTGTTGCCGGTGGCGCGGGCCGCGAGCAGGGCGGCGGTCGCGTCGTCGTCGAGCCAGCGGGCGCGCGACGGCATTCCCTCGTAGGCGAGGAGGCGGGCGTCCTCGGCGACGAGCTGCCGTTCGCCGGTACGGGACGGGAGCGTCAGGTGGAAGCGGTAGCGGACCAGCAGGAGCGTGGTGCGGACGGTGACCGCGTCCGTGGTGACCACACCGCAGCGGCGGGCCGGCCGGGGGCCGGGGGTGTTCGCGTCGAGCGCCGAGTCCAGGACGTACGAGGCGATGGCGCCGATCGCCGGGTCGGTGCGGACCAGGGCCGCCTCGCCGCGGCCGATCGCCGGTGTGGTGCGGAAGGGGATCTGCCGGTCCTCCTCGACGAGCCGCCCGCCGAGCGTCGCGGCGAGCGCGTCCCGCAGCCCGGCCGGGGCGCCGCCGGCCTGGGCGGTGAAGTCGCCGGTGCCGTCCGCCGGGTCCCGTACCAGCGCGTCCAGGTCGCGCAGCGCCTCCACGGCGAAGTCGCGGACCTCCTCCGCGCCGCCGAGCGCGGCCCGTACGGCGGCGACCTCGCGCGCCACCTCCTCGGGGTGGATCGCGCGCTGGGCGTACTTGGAACGGGACGTCTTCTCCCGCTCGGCGGCGGAGTTCCACTCGCGCTCGATACGGTCCAGCGACTCCTGGTGCCCTTCCAGGTCGAACAGGCTCTCCTGACTGCCCTGCCGCCCGTGCAGCAGCAGCCACTCCACCACCGCGTCGGTGACACCCGAGGCGGTCTCGTCGGGGACCGACACGGAGATGCCGAGGTCCTTCATGATCTGCCGGTGCTTCATGAACAGCACCTCCAGGACCTTGCCGTCGATGCCGTTGTCCTCGCCGAACATCGTGATGACACGGACCTGGTCGCGCTTCTGCCCGTAGCGGTCGACACGGCCCTCGCGCTGGTCGTGCCGGGTGGGGTTCCACGCCAGGTCGTAGTGGACGACGGCGTCGAAGTGGTGCTGGAGGTTGACTCCCTCGGACAGGCAGTCGGTGGCGATCAGGACCCGGCGGGCGGCCGGATCGGGGGCCGCCCCGCCGGCCCCGGCATCCCCGGCCGATTCGGCGGCGAGCTGCTCGATGCGCTCCAGGCGCTGCTGCGGGGAGAGCGTCCCGGTCACCGCGGCGATCTTCGTCCGCCGGCCGAGCTTGCCCTCCAACTGCGTGGCGAGGTACTCGGCGGTGGGGATGTAGCGGCAGAAGACGATCGGGCTGTAGCCGTCGGCGATGAGGCCCTTCAGGTGGCGGGTGAGCGCCTTCAGCTTCGCGTCGCCGGCCGGGCCGACGAGCTCGGCGGCCCGCTCGGACAGTTCGAGCAGCCGGGCGCCCGCCTCCTCCGACTCGGCGGCCCCCGGCGCCACGTCCATGCCTTCGAGCCGGTCGTTGTCGGCGGAGTCGGCGGCCACCGGGGAGCCCAGCGCGTCCGCCTCCTGCGCGGTGCGGGCGGTCGCGGACTCGGAGCGGGTCTTCAGGGTCTGCGCGGCGGCGGCGGGCGAGGACACCATCGAGCGCAGCAGCGCGATCACCGACCACCAGGCGATCCGGGCCTCACGCCTGCCCTGCTCGCCCGCGGCGGCGACACGGTCCCGGGCGTAGGCGATGGCGTCGTCGAGCAACGCCCGGTATTCGGGGTTGAGTTTGTACGGTTCGTCCTTCGTCCAGCGGTCGGACGGGAAGGCCGTCCGCTGGACCAGGGAGTCGTCGGCGAGACCGTCCTCCTTCGTGAGGTACTCGCGGACGTCGGCGCGCTTACGGGCCACGAAATGCTCGGCGAGCCTCGCCCGGCCGGCCGGGGACTCCAGGTCCAGAGAGGCGAGTTCGGGCCGCACCAGGCCGAGCAGGTTGCGGAACGCCGACTCCTTGCCCGAGTGCGGAGTGGCGGTCAGCAGCAGCAGATGCCGGTCCGGGTCCGCGGAGACCTTGCGCAGCAGTTCGTGACGGAGCTGGTTCGTACCGGACGCCGCCCCCTGCCCGGCGTCGTCGGCGGTCACACAGGAGTGGGCCTCGTCGACGATCACCAGGTCGGGACAGTGGCGTACGAAGTCCTCGCGGTGCCGGGTCGACTTGATGAAGTCCGTCGAGATGATCGTGTACGGGTGCTTGTCGAACAGGGACTGGCCGAGATCCAGACCGCGCTCCAGGCGGGACACCGTGGAGGCCAGGACCAGTTCGGCCTCGATGCCGAACTTCTCCCGCAGTTCGGACTGCCACTGCTCGGCCAGCGAGGGGGAGCACAGCACCGTCAGCCGGGTCGCCTCGCCCTGCGCGAGCAACTCCTTGGCGATCAGCCCGGCCTCGATCGTCTTGCCGATGCCGACGTCGTCCGAGATCAGCAGCCGTACGGTCCGCTGCCGCAGCGCCATCAGCAACGGGACCAGCTGGTAGGCCCGGGGCTCCACGGCGATCGAGGCCAGCGAGCGGAACGGGCCCGCGCCGGAACGGAACCCGATGCGCAGCGCCGTCCGCAGCAGACCGGCGGACCTCTGGTCGCCGACATCGGACGGGCTCGGCGCCGCGAACTCCGCCGGACGCACCTCCTCGAAGGCCGGGAAGACGGCCGCGATGTCGTCCTCGCTCCCGCCCAGGGGGCGCAGCACCAGCATGTCGGCGGCGCTCTCGGGCAGCACCACCCATTCCCGGCCACGGGCGGCCACCAGGGAGCCGGCTGTGTACGTGAGGCTCATGATTGTCTCAGTTCCTGTGGATGGAGGAGGGCGGAGGCGGGGCGGTCAACGCAGGTGGAAGTAGGCGGCGTTGTGCTCGGTGATGGCGTCCCAGTCAGCGTCCGTCGGGAAGCGCACGACGTCCCAGCCGGCGTCCTCCAGGCGGTAGCCCGCCTCGATGTCCCGCGTCGCGTCGGCCGGCCGGCCGGGGCCGTCGACGAACACGGCGAGGTTGGCGCCGTCCAGCCGGAAGACGAGATCGGGGCAGGCGCCCGCCTCCGGGACGAGGCTCCTGACCTCGTCCGGCAGCCGGTAGCCCTTCGCCCGGAGCCAGCCGAGCAGGTCGCCGCTCGTGACGAGGGCCCCGAGATCCGCCTCCAGCGGGGTGGGAGAGGGCACAGGCGGCCTCTCGGCCGCCGCGTCACCGTCACCGTCACCGGTTCGGTGGCGGGCGGCAGGGGCCAGCCTGCGGAACTGTTCGCTGCGGGACTCGCCGCGATCCTCCCGCTCCGTGAGGGCGCCGGCCAGCCGCCGCAGCAACGGGCGCGCGAGGTGCCGGCTCAGCCTGCGGTGGTGCGTCTGGTTGGCGTACGTCAGCAGGCACGCGTAGCAGCCGCGGGCACACCCCTCGCCGCCCACCAGCTCGCCCTCGTCCTTTCCCGTCTCCGCGTCGAAGTGGCAGATCTCCAGGGCGGTCCGGGCGGCCTTGGCGAGCGCACGCTTGTCCTGCTGGATGCGCCGCAGCACACCGGCGCCCCCCTCGGCGGCCTCCGTGAACAGGATGCGACGCCGGGGGCCGTCGTCCGGGGGCAGCAGCTCGGCGGTCAGCTCGGAGTCCTCCAGCTCGAACGCCGCCTCGATCCCCCGCTCCAGCGCGTACAGGAACGACAGCGCCACCGGCTCGGGCTCCGGCTCGTCGAGCGTGACCACGAGGATGTTGCGGCGATCCTCCACGTACGGCAGGACCCGCTTCTTACGGCGCTTCTCGTTGCCGTCGTCGTCGACCACCGGCATGCCCGTGGAGGACGACGGCATACCGGTGCCCTCGATGGCGTCCGCCGCGGCCCGGTCGTTGAGCCAGCGGCCGTCGCCGAGGTCGAGCCAGTAGCCGTCCGGCTCGCCCTCCTTGTCACGGACCCGGCCGAGGTTGGTGATGCGCACGGTCGCCGAATCGCCGTAGTCCACGGCGAGGACGGGCAGCCCGTCGGCGTCGGTGACCTGCGAGGTGAGGCGGCCCTTGCGGGCCCCGTGGTCCTGGAACGCGTAGGAGGTCTCCAGACGGAAACCGGCCCGGCGGCGCTCCTCCTCGTCGGAGGAGATCCGCTCGCGCGGGGTGGTGTACACGGTGTGCAGATGGAGCAGACCGGTGCGCTTGTTCCGCAGCTCCTCGAAGCACATCGTGCACCGGTCCACGCCGGCCTTGACGCTGTAGTGATACCCGCAGCCGTCGCAGCGCCGCGCCTCCGCCGTCGCCAGATCACCCGAGGCGTCCGGCGGCAGTTGCACGCGGGTGACCTGGTAGCGGGCGCCCTCGTGGTAGATGAGCGCGCCGGGGCCGAACTCCCGGATCGCGAGGAACCGGGGACGCTGCAGGTAGTCGCCGTCGGCGTTGCGGCGGTTCCCGGAACGCGGGATGTACGCGGCCAGGGGCAGCCGGGGGAAGCTGTAGCCGGGCAGGAACCCCTCGGACGCCAGATAGCGGTACGGGTTGAAGTCGCTCATCACCGACTTGCTGTCGGACGAGCGGTTCAGCAGCAGGTTCGTCTGGGTCTCCGCCTCGCGGCGCCGGGTACGGGCCTGGACCTGCTGCCCCTGCGACAGCGTGTGGTCGACGACCCGCTTGTTCTGCTCGTACTGGTCGACGACGGCCGCGCGGAACAGGGCCCGCCACCGGTTGAAGCGTTTGTCGAACCGCTCGGGGGCCCGCTCGATCCGGTCCTCGATCCACTCGTCGTACCACCAGGTGGTGTCGGCGAACAGGTGCCTCAGCGGATCGAGGACCGCGTGGGCGACGGAGACCGCGCGCCGCCGGGCCCCCTCGTCCTCGGAGAGATCCCGGATGTGGGGGAGGAGCGGCAGCGGCATCTGCGGATCGGGGCGGTCGCTGCCGTCCGGGTCGTAGGCCACATCGACGACGTCCGGGACCGCGATGCCCAGCTTCATCCCCGTCTCCGCCAGCCAGATTGCCTGAAGGTGGGAGCGGACCAGGTCCTCGTTGGCGAGGTCGAGGCGCGGCGGCGCCACCTGCCCGGCCACCATGTCCTGGGACCGGCGGAAGTAGTACTGGTCGTGGCTGTTGCCCGTGGCGCAGTACGTGGTCACCAGCGCCGGCTGACCGGAGCGGCCCGCCCGGCCCGAACGCTGCGCGTAGTTCGCCGGGGTCGGCGGCACATTGCGCATCATCACGGCGTTGAGCGACGAGATGTCGACACCCAGCTCCATCGTCGGCGAGCAGTACAGCAGGGGCAGCTCGGCCGTACGGAACTGGCCCTCGCGCTCCAGCCGGTCCTCCGGAGTGACCTGCGCGGTGTGCTCCCGGGCGAACAGGCCGGCCAGCTCGGCCGACGCCGTCCGGTACAGGTCGCGGAAGAACGGGTTGACGCGCGGGCCCTCACCGCTGTTGTACGTGCGGGCCAGCGGGTCGATCGCGCCCCGCTCGCCGCTACCGGCCCGCCAGACCAGGGCGGCCGCGGACACCCGGTAGCCGGTGCGCTTCTGGGCCGCCCGGCGACGGAAGGCGGGGCCGGAGCGTTCGGGGGTCGCGTCCACCTCGCGTACGAGTTCCGCCGCGAGCAGCACCTTCAGCAGGTCCTCGATGACGGTCTGGACGTCGTCCTGCGGAAGATCGCGCAGTTCGGGCATGTTCCGCCGCAGGTACTTCCCGAACTTGCCACGGGCCGACACGAACAGCGCGGAGCGTTCCATGCCGGGCTTCGAACCGTACGGGTAGGCGGTCCCCACGTCCGGCCGGTCGCTCTCGCTCAGCACCCACGGCCCGGTCAGCCGTTCCTCGCTGGCACGCTGAAGCGTGTCGAAGTCGTCGCGGAAGTACTGCACGTCGATGGCGAGCGCACGCCGCATGAAGTCGAGCAGGGTCCGGGCGATCTCCTCGCGCAGCGCCGGGTCCGCGTCGCGCAGCACGGCATGCGTGGCTTCCCAGCGGTCCGGTGCGGCGGCGATCCAGCTCAGGTCCTCGTAGTCGATCCGCAGGAGACCCGTCTGCTCCAGGTTCGGCATGGTGATGCGCCAGCCGCGCTCCAGGTCCCGGTAGAGCCGGTACCCGACGACATCGCGGAAGGCCTTCGTCGCGCGCCGCTCCATGGAGGGAGCCAGCGAAGCACCCCCTGTGTACTCGCGCGTCGAAAGACCCATGACCTCGGTCACCGCCTCGGCGAGGTCGTCGTGGTGCAGACCGTCCTCACCGGCCCGCAGCGCGGCCTGGTAGAGGGCGCCGCGCAACTGGGTCACCTGAGCGAAGTCGTTGAAGTGGCCCGCCTGGAGCGAGGCGTCCTGGCGGTTGTCGACGAAGGTGAGGAGCTTGCGGGCCTCCTTGCCCAGACTGTCCTCGGGCACCGCCCGCAGGGACTTCACGATCGACGCGGAGATCAGGGAGGTCGCCGAGGACCGGCCCTCCTGGTCCAGCGTGGCCAGCTTGGCGAAGTCCCGTCCGCGGGTCTGCTCGTAACTGACCTGGCAGTGCACGCAGAACAGGAACGGCGCGGGGACGAACGCCGCCGCCAGCCCCTCGCCCGACTCGTTCCCGAAGCCGTCCACGACGACATGCTTGGGGACCCGGGGACGGTAGGACTTCTTGACGACGGTCAGGCCCTGAGCGTCCGACTCCAGCCAGGACTCCGGCAGCCGCCGGTCGTCCACGGCCGTCTGCGGATCCGCCGGCCACTCGTAGTCCTCGCCCGGCACACCGAGATACAGATAGCCCTCGCCGGCCCGGCCGCCCGAGGCGGACGTGTCCCGGCGGGGCTCGTAACGGAACGAACCGTTCTCCTCGGTGCGCCAGACCGTCAGATACTCCTGGCCGCACTCACGGCAGAACGCCAGCGGGAACAGCGGCTTGCCGTCGCTGTTCGGCTGCTCCAGCTGATAGGTGCGAGTGAGGGGCCGGCTGAGCGGATCCTCCAGCGTCGTGTAGACGGTGTCGCCCTTGGAGAGGAACTGGTGCAGCCGGAAGGCGAACAACGGCCTCTCCGTCACCGGGTGCTTCGCCTGCGAACCCGCCTCCAAGGTGGTGCGGATCGCCTCACGCGCCTCCTCCTCGGCCACCCCGGAATCCGAAGCCAGCTCGGCCGCCGCGTCCTCGACGGTGCCCGGGGGACAGCGGCGCAGCCGCCCCGTTTCCTCCTCGCGCTCCAGGCCGAACCGTGACTCCACCCAACGCGCCAGCGGGTCCTTCGTGAGCGCCTCGTAGGAACGGGGTGCCGCCGGAACGCGCAGGCGCTCGGCGGGCACGGTCACCGGCGCTTCGTCGGTCGCCCGGACGAGGGTCTCGCCGATGACGCGCTTCGGCAGCACCTTCGTACCGAACAGCCGGCCGGCGACTGCGGCCACCTCACGCTTCTGCTCCTCCCAGGAACCCTCGGTGGACATGGTCGCCGAAGTGCCGACGCACTGAAGGGAGTCCGAGGCGCCACAGGCCTCACGGACCCGGCGGATCAGCAACGCCACGTCCGCGCCCTGCCTGCCCCGATAGGTGTGCAGCTCGTCGAAGACGAGGAACTGCAAGCCCTCGGCCTTACGGATCAGGCTCGACCGGTCGTCCGGCCGGGTCAGCATGAGCTCCAGCATCACGTAGTTCGTCAGCAGGATGTCCGGCGGGTTCTTGCGCAGCTCCTTGCGCCGCTCCTCGGACTCCTGGCCCGTGTATCGGGCGAAGGTGACCGGCTCCTGCCCCGCGCCGAAACCGTGGCGCAGGTACTTCTCCAGCTCCATCAGCTGCGAGTTGGCCAGGGCGTTCATCGGGTAGACGACGATCGCACGGACCCGGCCCCCCTCGGTGCGCCCTCCCGTGCTGTTCCCTCCCGTGCCGTTCCCTCCCGCGCGCAGGCTGGCCGCCTGACGTTCCTTCAGGACGTGGTTGACGATCGGGACGATGTACGCCAGGGACTTGCCGGAACCCGTGCCGGTGGTCAGCACATAGGAGTCGCCCGCCCCCGCGGCCTCGATCGCCTGCCGCTGGTGGAGATGGAAGGTCAGCGGCCGCCCGTCCGGGCGGCGCGAACTCTCCTTCTTGCCCGCCTGGAAGATCTCCGCACACTTCGGGTGCAGCAGGCCTTCCTGGACGAGGTCGGTGACCTTGCCCCCGTCGGCGAAGAAGGGGTTCAGCGAGAGCCAGGGGTCGGGCCACTGCGACTTCGCCGCCAGGTCGTCCTTGACGAAGCCCTCGATCCGGGCGTCCCGGAAGACCGTCGCACTCTTGGTGAAGTCCTCGTACTCGCTGATCAGGTCGGCATGGATACCGAAGACGTCCATGGTCTCGGGCAGCCGCGGTTCCCTGCGAGGCACGGGCACGGGCACGGCCGGGGCGCGCTCCGGGAGCAGCGTCCGCAGCCGCGCCACCGGGTTCATCACCGCCCAGTGCGGCGCCAGCAGGGCCGCCGTGTCGTCCGGCGCCAGCGCGAGCGGTACCAGTACGTCACGGAGCAGGGCCGCGTTCTCGGGCCGAAGCTCGGCCTTCTTCTCCAGCAGACGGTCCACCAGGCGGACCAGTTCGGCGGGAAGGTCCGGACGTACCAGCGTCAGGAGGGGCGGCTGGGCGTGCTGGTGCTGTTCGGAGAGTTCGTACGGGGTCCTGGCGGAAAACGGCGGCTGCCCGACCAGCAGTTCGTACAGGATGCAGCCCAGTGCGTACAGATCGGCGAGGCCGGAGACGCGCTCGGCCCGGAACTGCTCGGGCGCCATGTAACGAGCCGTGCCGACGCTGACACCCGTGCTGGTCAGCCGCGTCTGATCGGGATCGTCGACGATCGTGCCCATGCCGAAGTCGAGGATCTTGACGGTGCCGTCACGGGTCAGCATGACATTGGCGGGTTTCAGATCACGGTGGACGACCCCGGCCGTGTGCGCGGCGGTGAGCCCGGCGGCGATCTGCGCGCCGATGGCGGCGACCCAGGAGACGGGGAGCTGGGGTTCCTCGTCGATGAGGTCCGCGAGGGGATGACCGTCCAGCAGCTCCATGGCCAGATACGGCAGACCGTTGCCGCCCGGGGTGCCGTCGATGCCCCCGTCGATGAGCAGGGTGAGGTTCGGGTGGCCCTGCGAGAGCATGCGCATGATCCGCACTTCGCGGCGGAAGCGGTCGAACTCCCTGGTGGATTGCGAGGTGTTGACGGCGATCCCGGTCCGGCCGCGCAGCACCGTCTTGACCGCGACCTCCCGGTGCGGGGAGCCGGGCGCCGCCCGGAGATCCTCGGCCCTGTGCACCTCGCCCATGTTCCCGCGCCCGACGATTCCCGTGATCCGGAACCGTGCGTCGACCGTCTCCAGGCTCACCGCGCCTCCCCCTTTTCTTCACCTGTCGCGCACGAGGCAGACATATCCCCGGGGAGCGTATACCTTGACCTGATTGTCAGCATGACACGATCGTGTTGACATCGTCAACGCGCTCCGGGGTGGCGCCCCGAAGTCAGGCCTGCCGCCCGCCACCGGAGCTCCTCACCGGCCGCTCGTCCGCTGCCCCGGGGGTGGCGAGCCGAGTACTGGGGCACCGTCCCCGTCCCGCCTTTTCCGCACCGGCCGTCCAGCCGTCGCCGCCGGAGCGCGGCCGGTAGGGTGAGGAGCCAGGACGGACGGACAGATTGACCCGGCACGACACGAGGGCGAGGGCGACGGACGACATGGCCGCGCTGGACGACAGCAGCCACAGGCGCACGCGGGACCAGCGGTCGGTCTTCGAGCGTTACCAGGAGGTGCCGGGGGAGCCTTCCACCCTGGACGAGCTCTTCGGTCGGGAGACCGCCTCCGATGGCCGGCCCACCGACGTCGAGCGGGAGGCCACCGAGGGCGGTGTCGACGAGATCACTTCGCCTTTCGACCCCGAGCACATCGACATCGAGACCCGCACGACCACGGTCGACCTGCTGATCTCCCGGCTCCGCAACGAGATGATCGACCTCGCGCCCGACTTCCAGCGCCGGGCCGGTATCTGGACGGACGAGAAGCAGAGCCGACTGATCGAGTCGCTGCTTCTGCGCATTCCCATCCCGTCCTTCTACGCCGCCGAACAGAAGGACGGCAGCTGGGCCATCGTGGACGGCATCCAACGTCTCACCTCCATCGCTCGCTTCTTCGACGCGGAGACGGTGAACGCCCCACCGTTGACGCTGAAGGGGCTGGAGTACCTGCGCAATTTTGCGGGGGCGGGCTTCCACGACCTCTCCGGCAAGCTTCAGATCCGGCTGCGCGAGACCGAGGTCGTCGTCCACGTCATCAGGCGCGGCACTCCCGAGCCGGTCATGTTCAACGTTTTCGCCCGTATCAACACCGGCGGCGAACCGCTTACGCGGCAGGAGATTCGGCACGCGCTCATCCCGGGCCGTTCCAGGACCTTCCTCGCGGAACTCGCCGAGTCCGAGGAGTTTCGCAGCGCCACCGGTTACAGCGTGGTCGGGGACCGGATGGCCGACCGGGAGATGGTGCTTCGCTTTCTGGCGTTCCGTCTCACACCTCCGGACGGGTACCAGAACGGCGACTTCGACGGGTTCCTGGGTCAGGCCATGCACCGCATCAATCGCTTCGCACCCGCGGAAGAGGCGCAGCTGCGGAACGAGTTCACCCACGCCATGGACGCGGCCCAGGCGATCTTCGGCGTTCACGCCTTTCGTAAGTACAGGCCGGGGCAGCAGCGCAAGTCCCCCATCAATAAGGCCCTGTTCGAGACCGTCGCGGTGAATCTGGCCGGACTCACCCCGTCCCAGCATGAGGTGCTGAGGCAGTTGGACGTGCTGCGCTCCTTCGCGGACCTCATGGAGGACACCGAGTTCGAACGGTCCATCTCCGTGGCCACCGGAGACCCCAAGAAGGTGCGGAAGCGGTTCGAAGCCGTACAGGAACTCTTCGAAGACCTCCTCGAACACGGAGACGCCTGACAATGATCACCCGGCTCACCCTGGTCAACTTCAAGGCGTTCCGCCGCCTCGAACTCCCCATGGGCCCCCTCACCTTGCTCACCGGACTGAACTCCTCCGGCAAGAGCAGTGTCGTCCAGTCCCTCGCCCTGCTTCGCCAGTCGTTCGGGCCCGACCGGGCGACGACCCCCCGAGGAGGGCTGTTGCTCAACGGCGAGCTGGTGGAGTTGGGAACCGCACGCGACGTCCTGCACGACGACTTCGGCCCAGCCGACGACCTGCTGGCCACCCAGGCGCCTGTGGTGGGTCTCGTTGTCGAAGGGGGCGACGCGGTCCGCGTCGCCGCGTTGTACGACGCGGAGCAGCCCGACGAAGACGTGATGGAGGTACGGATGTCGCCGGAGCTTCCCCAGTCGCTCGACACGCCATTCCAGTACCTGCACGCCGATCGCATCACGCCGGCCGTCACTTACCCGCGATCACGGCAGGAAGCCATCGACCGGGGGTTCCTCGGCGTCCGGGGCGAACACACGGTCAACTACCTGCGTCACTTCACCGAGAGAGAGGTCCCCGAGGGGCCTCTGCGCCATCCGGGCGCGGTCTCCCCTCAGCTCCTCGACCAGACGGTCGCCTGGATGCAGGAACTCTGCCCCGGCGTGAACCTCCAGGCTTCCTCGATCGAGGGCACCGACTTCGTCCGTCTCTCCTACGGCTTCGGTGGCACCGCCGGTATCAACGCCACCAGGCGTCGCCGCCCCACCAACGTCGGCTTCGGCCTGACCTACGCCCTGCCCATCGTGGTCGCCTGTCTCACCGCCACTCCCGAGAGCCTCATCCTGCTGGAGAATCCCGAGGCCCATCTCCACCCCAAGGGGCAGAGCAGGATGGCGGCACTGATCTCGGCGGCCGCTGCCACCGGAGCGCAAATGGTTGTCGAGACCCACAGCGACCACGTCCTCAACGGAGTCCGCCTTGCCGTCAAACGGGGAGACCTGAAGCCGGACGAGGCCCTCATCCACTTCTTCCGGGGCAACGGCACGGGTGCCGAGGTCATCAGCCCCCGGGTCGACGAGGACGGCATGCTGGCCCAGTGGCCAGAAGGGTTCTTCGACGAGTGGGAGAACTCACTGGATCAGTTGCTGGACTGACGAAGAGTAACCGACAGTTGAGGGGGGAAGCGTGCCTCTGTTGTTCCTGAACGAGAAGTCCTGCGGCGTTGGCTGTGACCCGGACCGAGCCGACGCGGCCATGGCCGACCTCGTCGACGCCGTGCGGGCCGTCGCCAAGGAGGACCCGGGCGAGACTTCTCTGGTCAGCGAGGTCGCGCTCAAGTCACTGGAGATCGCCGAGGGCTATCCGGTCGGTAAGTGGATCGGGGCCAGTCCGAAGAACCATGTCCGCTGGCAGCGCCTCCTCGGCCTGCGGAACAGGTCCCCGGTCCGCAGCGTCTTTCCGGAACCGGACGCGGATGGCCATCTCGACTACCGCCACGAGGGAGAGGTAGTCCAGGCACTGGGCGCCGCGCACTTCATGGATGGTGTCGCGGTCAGTCTTCCGGTCTCCCGTGAGTGGCAGACGTCGGAAGTCAGTATCGAACGCAGCGAACTCGTCGAACTCGACGACGACACCTTGGAGTTCGAGCACGAGACGGTCGACGTGCGGCATATCTCGGCCCTGCCGCACGTAGAGGAACACCTCGGCTGGATCCGGGAGTCGAGCCTGGCCCGGGCAGTGACCGGCCGCCAGATCTGGGAACGCAGGTCCGACCTCTACCCGAGCCTCCAGTTCCTGCCCCGTACTGAGGCTCAGTTCAGCAACCTCGATGCGCGCTGGGTCGTGCCCGTGCGACGTTGCCTGGAGCGGCTGGATGCCGCGGCCGCCGCATGGGACCCTGCCACGGCGCATGAGCCGGAATGGCGGACCAAGGTGACGCCGGAGGGCGAGACGCGCAAGCGAGTATGCCGGTTCGAAGATCTCGACGGGCAGTGGGAGACGTTTCACCTCCACGCCCGCTTCACCCCGGGCGCCGGCCGAATCCACTTCCGCCCGGTCGGGGAAGACAGCAAGCTCCGCATCGCGCACGTCGGGGGCAAGATCCGCCCAGACCTCTGAGTGCACTCCCGGACAAGCCCTGCCACGATGAGGGGCCTTATTTGCTGACCTGTGCAAATCGTCTTTTGGTTGTTTCACACTTGTGCCGGTTGATGGGGTTGGAAGTCCCAGAAAAGTCCCAGAGGAAGGGCTGGTGTCAGGAGGCCCGTGCCGACCGAACTGCGGCGATGGCGCCCAGGCAGGCGCCGACGGCCAGGACGAGGAGGCCCCTCAGCCACACATCACGGTCGATCTGGGTGGCGAGCATGACGCAGGACGCGGCTCCGAGGACCGGAACGATGGTCGGCGCCCGGAAGTGGTTCTGAGAAGCCGTGTCGCGGCGCAGTACGAGGAGTGAAGTGTTGACGAGGAAGAAGACCACCAGGAGCAGAAGGACCAGGGTGGAGGCGAGGGTGGTCACGTCGCCGGTCAGGGCGAGGAGCAGGGACAGCGCGGCGGTCGCGGCGATGGCGGCCCAAGGAGTGCGCCGACCGGGCAGGACTTTGGTGAGGAAGCGGGGAAGAAGGCCGTCCCGCGCCATGCCGTAGGCCAGGCGGGAGGACATGATGCCTGTCAGCAGTGCTCCGTTCGCGACGGCCACCAGGGCGATGGCGCTGAACAACTCGGCGGGGACTCCTCCGGCCGCCCGGACGACTTCGAGGAGCGGTCCGCTGGATTCCGTCAGCTTTGCGGTCGGCACGGCCACCGCAGCGGCTACACCCACCAGGGCGTACACCGCCCCTGCGGTGACCAGGGCGCCGAAGAGCGCCCGGGGGTACGAGCGGCGGGGGTCACGCGTCTCTTCGGCTACGTTGACGGACGTTTCGAAGCCGACGAAGGAGTAGTAGGCGAGCACCGCGCCGCTGAGCAGTGCTGCCGCCGGGCCCTGGCGCGCGGTGCCCAGGTCCGTGAGCCTTCCCATGTCTCCGTCGCCGCGCAGCACGATCCAGGCGCCGAGCCCGATCACCAGGAGCAGTCCGCCGACCTCGATGACCGTGGCGACGACGTTGGCCCGGGTCGACTCGCTGATGCCCCGGGCGTTCAGCAGCGCCAACGCGGTGAGGAAGACGATCGTCACCAGCACGATGGGGAGGGAGACGAACTCGGACAGGTAGTCGCCGCCGAACCCTCGGGCCAGAGCGGCCACCGACACCACTCCGGCCGCCAGCATGCAGAAGCCGGCGAGGAACCCGAAGAACGGCCCATAAGCCAAAGTGGCGTAATGCGAAGCGCCACCGGCGCGCGGATACTTGGTGACCAGCTCCGCGTAGGAGGCGGCCGTCAGCAGAGCCAAGCAGAGGGCCGCGAGCAGGGGAGCCCACACCGCACCGCCGGACTCGGCGGCCACCTGGCCCACCAGGACGTACACGCCTGCTCCGAGGACGTCTCCCAGGATGAAGAAGTAGAGCAGCGGGGTGGTCAGAGCCTTCTTGAGCGGTGCCTGAGAGTCCGAGGCCGGAGGCGTCGTGGGAAAGAGTTTCACGTGGTACCGCCTACCCGACCTGCTGCCCAGCAGACGGCGACTCCCTCCGATGCCTGCGAAAGTGGACGCGTAGGTCGCTGCCGAGGCTCGATTGGGCTCCGACGCACCTGCCCGACGACTTCCTGTTCGTTTTGCCCAAGAACACAGCGAATTCAAGGAGTGCAAGGTGAGCGAGCAGAACCCGATCAAGGCCGCCGCGGAAAGGATCGCGGACATGCTGCGCGGCGAGGAGGGCCGACCGAGCCGGTCCAGCCGCTGCCGCCCAAGACCGACCAGCACGGTCCGGAGCCCGTCAGCCCCACCGGCCGGCCCACCGGCGCTGAACAGGCCCGGATGGCGCAGAGCGGCCCGTACCTGACCACAGCGCGGGGCGCCCGGCTGCACGACACCGACCGTTCGCTCAAGGCCGGACCGCGGGGCCCGGTGCTGCTGCAGGACCACCACCTGCGCGAGAAGATCACCCACTTCGACCACGAGCGCATCCCCGAGCGCGTCGTGCACGCCCGCGGGGCGGCCGCCCACGGGGTGACAGCTGCTGGAACGCTACCGGCAGGCGGCCCTTGAGCTCACGCCCCATCGCTCCCTGTTCTGCGGCACTGTCGCCTATCTGCCGCCTCCGGACCCGGCCGGATACCGATTGGCCGATCTCCACACGCTCGCCGAGCCCCATTCCGGCCGGCCGACTCCCAGCGGCGGCGAGATCCACGGAACACGGAGTATGCGCTGTTCTGGTCGTTGTCCTTCGCTGCGACAGCCGACACCTGGCACGCCATCGGCGGGTTCTGCGAGGAGTACGAAGGATATGGCGGCGAGGACACCGACTACGGCCAACGGGCCCGTTCCGCGGCGTCCCGCTCACCTGGGTCGGCGGCGCACCGGCCTTCCATCAGCATCACCCGGTCTCCAGCCCGCCCGTCGCACACCTGTACGACATCCTGCGCAACGCCGAGATCTTCCATCGCCGTTGGGGCTGGTGGCCGATGACCGACTGGCTCCAAGCGTTCGCGGACCGCGGACTCGCCCACCGGAACCGTCGCACCGGACGCTGGGCCTCCGGACCCGCCCCCGAGTGATGCCCCGAAGGAGCTCGGTGATCCGGAACGCACGTGTGGATGACCGTGTCGTGCCGGAAATCGCGGCGCTCGGAGGCGTGCGAGGCCGGGCAGCTCTCGGACGCCGTTGTCCCTACTCGTCCGAGCGTGGGTCGGCGGGGCCGGTGTCACCCATGGCCCTGCGGTCCTCGTCGGTCCATTTGCGGGTGTCGCGGGGGGCGACGTACGGCTCCTCCGTCTGTGGGTGGCCGTCGAGGACGGCCCGCTCACGGGCCATTTCCGCGTCGAATTCCAGGCCGAGCAGAATCGCCAGGTTCGTGATCCACAGCCAGACCAGGAAGATGATCACGCCCGCCAGAGCGCCGTACGTCTTGTTGTAGGAACCGAAGTTGGCGACGTAGAAGGCGAAGGCGGCCGAGGCCACCATCCAGATCAGCAGCGCCAGCAGGCTGCCCAGCGACACGAACTTGAAGCCCCGGCCCTTGGCGTTCGGCGCCGCCCAGTACAGGAGCGCCAGCATGATGGTCACCAGCACCACCAGGACGGGCCATTTGGCGATCGACCACACGGTCATGGCCGTGTCACCGACACCCAGAGCGGTGCCGAGCTGGCGGGCGATCCCGCCGGAGAGCACGACGATCAGCGCGCTCACACAGGCCAGCACCATCAGCACCAGCGTCAGGCCGACGCGGACCGGGAGCACCTTCCAGGCCGGCCGGCCCTCGGGTACGTCGTACACGGCGTTCGAGGTCCGGATGAACGCGGCCACGTAACCGGACGCGGACCACAGCGCGGCCAGCAGACCCACGATGGCCATCACCCAGCCGGCCCCGCCGCTGGACTGCAGCTGGGTCACCGCGTTGGTGAGGACATCGCGTGCCGCTCCCGGCGCGAGCTTCTGCATGTTGTCCAGGACGGTCTGCGTGGTCTCCTTGCCCGCGATACCGAGCAGGGAGACCAGGACCAGCAGGGCCGGGAACAGGGCCAGGATGCCGTAGTACGTCAGAGCCGCGGCCCGGTCGGTCAGCTCGTCCCGCTTGAACTCGCCCAGCGTGCGCTTCATCACCGCGCCCCACGATCCCCTGCCGAACTTGGTCGGCGATTCGGGCGGGGAGGGGTCCGCTCGCGTGTGCGCGCCGGCACCCGACCGGTTCCTCTCCGGGCCCAGGTTCTCTTGACCGTGCCGTTCATTCGTCATAGGAATCACACAACCTCAGCGATGGACGGCCGGCGACTTCACGGCCGCGTCATGCCGCCGCCCGGAGGGGACGCCCGCCGGGCGAGGCCCCGAAACCGACGGGACCACGCCGACGCCGAGCGCTTCGTGTCCTCGGACCGGTCCTTCGGAGCGACCGGGTCAGTTGCCGGCTTCGCGGGCGGCTTCCCGGCCGACTTCGCGCAGCCCCGTCCCCGCCTCCTGCCCGGCGTCCTGTGCCTTCCGCTTGGTGGTCTCAGCCGCGTCCTGTGCGGTGCTCTTCACCGCGTCCACGGCTTCCGTGGCAGGTCCGCGCATTTCCTCCTTGACGTCCTGGGCGACGTCCTGGGCGGTCTGCTTCACGGGTTCGAGAAGTTCGTCGGAGTGTTCGCGGAGCTGGGCGCCGACGCGTTCCTCGGCGTCTGTGGTGGGGATCAACGCGGCCGCGAGCATGCCGGCGTCGAAGGCGATGATGCCCGCGGCGACGGGGCTGCCCTGCGTCTGGCGCGTGATCCGGTCGGGGGCCCGGCGTACGGATCGGCCCACCTGGTCGGCGGTGTGCTTGACCGCGTCCCCCGCCTGTTCGGCGGTGTCCGCGACGCCTTGCGTACCCGAGGCCGTGGTGTCGCTTGCCGCACCCATCACACGCTCCTTCACACGGGTGATCCGCCGCTGAATGGCGTCCGCCTTGCGCTGCGCGACTTTTCCCGGGGAGACCTTGTCCGCGAGACGGTCGACGTTGTGGGCGAGGTGGGCCCTGGTGTCTTCCACGTCGGACTTCAGCTCGTCGGGTTGCGTGCCCATTGCGCGTCCTCCTTCAGCGTTTCCACAGTGCGTTCGGGCTTGGCGCTGACCGTCTTGAGGCGTTTGCGGCCGACCACGAAGAGAACGGCAGCCAGGATCGCCCAGAACCCGGTAACGATCAGCGCGGCCCAGGCCAGGTCGACCACCTGCGCGAGGCCGAAGACGGCCGCCAGGCTGCCCATGAGCAGCATCAGATGTCCGGCGTACCCGGAGCCGGCGAGCATCCCGGCCGCCTTGCCCGCTCGGGCCCCGGGGCGATCTCTCCCCCGTAGGAGTAGGACGGAGTGCGGGGCGACGGGGCCGACGTCGGGCGGTTTCCAACACCCCGGGGCGACGGCGTGCGAAGTCCTGCAGGTCATGGAGGAGACCGTCCGGCCCCCTGTCCTCCAGGCGGGAGGCGGCCTGGTGCCCGCTGGTCCCGAAGCCGACCAGCCCGCTCTCGTCCATCCCGCCGAGGACTCCCGCCTCGGCCAGCGGTTGGTACTCATAACCGATCAGCCCCGCCGGGACGCCGATCTGCCGCAGATCGGCGGCGATCTCAGTGGGCACCTCTGGCGAGCAGCCGATACGGACCACGACGTACTGGGGCAACGGCAACGGCGGCAGGTCGAGTGGTGCTTGGCCCTGTTCTGCCTTGGCGAAGTCGGCGTCGCATGTCGCCCTAGAAGGCTGATGAAGATCTCGGGGGGTCCGGCCGTGAGGCCCCCCTCCCCGGTCATGCGCTGGCGGTAGCGAGGTGCCAGGTGCCTTGGGTGTGCGTGAGTCCGATTGATCAGTCGGCGGAGGTTGAGGGTGGCGGCTCGGGTGTGGAGTCAGGGGTTGATCCCGCTGTCGGCCGCTCGGCTGAGCACGGATGGGGCACGAGCGTCAGGAGCTGCGAACGTCACCGCGGTTGCTTGCCGATGACCATGGCGACGAGGCGGTGCCGAGGCGACGACGATTCGGAGCGAGATGATCCGGAAGTGATTGACGCAGAGGTTTTGTCCCCTTGCGCATGATTCGTAAATGTGTTCGAACTTGGTGCATCTCCTGTGTTAGCTTGCCGCGCCTGTTGGAGACCAGCTGGAGGTGTCACGTGGCCTCACGCCACAGAACTAACCGAACACGATTGCTCGTTCGAGGCACGCTCGCCACGACCGTGGCCCTTGCGGCCACCGGCGGAGCGCTGCCCTTCCTCCTCACCGGCGCCCACGCCGAAACGATGGCACCACAGACCCTGACGATCAACGCACCGGATCGTTACCTTCCGCGCTCCTACAACCTGGAGTCGGCGGGCACGGCGGCCGACCTGAACCGCATGGAGGTCGACGGAAGCGACGCCGTCACGGCGTATCGCTGGAGCCCCGCCACCGGTGACCCGCAGACCCTCGGCAAGGACCCGGCCGACACCTCCGCCGAGCGTGTCGGCGGTCACGCCTCCGACGTGGTCGGCGTCTACACCACAGCGGACAGGTCGGTGGAGCTGAAGGACATGAAGGCCGGCACGGCGGCCCGTTTTACGCTCCCCGAGGGGCAGACGTACCACGGCACGTACGGCGACAGCGTTGTGACGGCCACCTGGACGGCCGGCGGTGACGTCGACTCGCTGCACTTGCTGCGTCTGCGCGACGGACAGCTCACGGACACCCCGGTGACCGGCGAGAACGGCGTCCGCGTCGCCTCGTCCAAGGTGCTCGGCGCGGGCGACGGTCTACTGGCGATCTTCGTATCCGGCGACTCGGCGGGCCAGATCGGACTGGTCGACCTCGCGACGGGGAAGATCACTGGTGTACTCAAGGGTTCGTGGGGCAGCGACCACACACAGGTGGTGTTCTCCGGGACGCACGCCGGGTGGTTCGATCCGGCGTATGGCGATCAGAAGGTGCACCTGCTGCGCAAGGACGCCCTGAACGGTCCGGAGACCACCGTCGACGTGGCGTCGACATACGAGCAGCGGTCGTACGTCGCGCTGGTGGGGTCCTGGGTCGTCTCGCTGCGACAGACCGAGTCCTACCGCAACGGCGATGCGCCGAAGGACCGCGGCGAGCCGCTACTGGCCGCACCGATGGGCGGCGGCGAGGCGAGGACCCTGCTGCCGCACGCCCGCCTCGGCGGAAAGTACGGGCTGAACCCGACGCCGGACGGTGGCGTCCTGGTCGCCGGCGGCAGCTCGGCGGGCGACTGGGCCGTGCGCAAGGTGAGTCTGCGGACTGATGGCAGCCTGGACGTGAACTCCGTGCGGGCCGTGGCGCCCAAGCCAGGTACGTACGGGGAGGTGGCCCTGGCGGCCGGAGACCTGGCGGTGCAGGAGACGGACACCAACTACCTGCCGTCGCTGTACAAGCGGCACATCGAGCTAGGTGACACTCCGTCGGCCGGTACCCGCAGCCTGGTGGTCGAGCCAGCGCTGAGCACGGACGGCACGGGCGGCTCCGCGGGCAGTGGGGCATACGCACTGGGAGACGGCACCTTCGCCTATCCCAAGGGCAACGGAATCGTGGTCCGCTCGAACCCCGACGACGCGGTGACCATCGCCGCGCCCGGCAGCGGACGGGTGGTCGACGCCTCCGGCCGGTACGTGGTCTTCGGGTACGGGTACGTGTCGGGGTTCGGGCAGTACCAGCAGTACGTCATCGACCGGGAGAAGTCCGGTGACGACAAGGTGCTGCTGACGCGTACGGCGTCGGCGGCCGCAGTCTGGGGCTCGACGTTCTGGACGCCCGGTGACACCAAGGGCACCGTCAAGGCCACCGACCTGAAGTCGGGTACAACCGATTCCTTCTCGCTCGGCAAGGAGTGCACGCCCACGGACCTCCAGGCTGTGGGCCGTTGGGTCTACTGGGCGTGCGAGGGCTCCGGCGACCCCGCCGGCTCCGGCGTCTGGGACCGCACCACCCAGCGCATGATCGATGTCCCCATGGGCGGCGAACTCGGCGACGGCTACGTCGTCCGGCACGACGAGACCGCCGGCGAGCTCCAACTCGTCGACTTCCACACGGTCAACAGCGTGACGTCCCGCCCTCTGGCCGATATCACCGGTTACCTGGCCCAGGGTTACTACGCTGTCGACCGCTTCGGCGGCGGCGTGGCCTACGTCCCGGAGCGGGGCAAGCCCGGTGCCATGCGTGCGGTCGGCTCCGGCGTGCCCACTTCATCGCTTGCCGAGATCGAGTCCGAGACCGAGACGTCCCTCGACCTGCAATCGGCCACCGACGCCCGCTGGGACGGCTCCTGGCAGTTGTCCAAGCCGGGGACACCGGGCGCACAGGTCGTGATCAAGGACGCGGGCGGCGATGTCGTCCGCATGCTCGACGCCGTCCAGAACGGTGCGGCGCTCACCACGGCGTGGGACGGCAGGGACTCGGGCGGGGCCTTCACACACAACGGGCCCTACACCTGGGAGCTGACCGCGGCTCCGCAGGACGGGCAGGGTGCTGAGCTGAAGCTCAGCGGTGCGATCACGGTGAAGGGCACGGGCACCGCGTCGGCGCCCAAGGCGTCCAGAAGCCTCGCTTCGAGTGGCAGTTACGGAACGGTGTACGACCGTGACCCGCTCGCCGCGCGTAGGGAGAACACTCTCTGACGGATCGGGTCACTGTTCGGCGCACATCGTGCCCCCGGTGATGCCATGACACTGTTGGCGAATCCCGGAGCTGAACGTGACGTCGGCCTTCATGACCCGTTGTGGTCGTGAAGGCCGACGCTGTGTCTGGGGAGGGTGTCGGTGTCGTTGCACGCGAGGAAGATCGGCGGGGTTCCTGAGGAGACGGCCCGGGTGGCGCGTGCCGCTTTCCCGAAAGGCAGCCTCGCGATGCGGATCCGGGACGAACTGGGTGAGTTGTTCTCGGACGCGGACTTCGCCGGGCTGTATCCGAGCAGGGGGAAGCCTGCCTGGTCGCCGGACAGGCTGGCGCTGGTGTCGGTCCCGCAGTTAGCCGAGGGGCTCTCCGACCGGCAGGCCGCGGACGCAGTGCGCGGGCGGCTGGACTGGAAGTATCTGATGGGACTGGAGCTGGCCGATCCGGGGTTCGACCACTCGGTGCTCACAGAGTTTCGGAACCGGCTGATCGCCGGAGACGCTGGTGCTGAGCTCTTGGACCGGGTCCTTGAGGCTGCCGCTGGGCGCGGCCTGCTCAGGGCCGGCGGCCGTGCGCGCACGGACTCCACGATCGTGCTGTCCGCCGCCCGGCAGATCAACGGGTGGTGCGGCTTGGCGAGACCCTGAGGTCCGCGTTGCACAGCGTGGCCGCCAGCGAGCCGGAGTGGCTGGCCGACTGGGTCCCCTTTGAGTGGTTCGACCGGTATGCGATCCGGTTCGAAGACACCCGCCTGCCCAAGTGGAAAGCGAAGCAGACAGAGCTGATCGGGGCCGACGGGCTGAGCCTGCTGGGGGCCCTGAACGGACCGGATGCCCCGCCGACCCTTCGGTTGCTCGACCAGGTGAAAACCCTGCGGCAGATGTGGATCCAGCAGTACTTCCTCGACGACGGGCAGGTCCGGCGCCGCGACCTCAAGGCCCTACTGTGGCGAACCCCACCCATCGGACTCGGCGGCGGCGGGAGCAGTGCGGCCTGGCCTCGGCGGGCACGGCGTGTCCGACGGACTGCTGGCCCACCACCGACCGAGATCAACTGAGCGGCTCTTCTCGGACGGTCGCCCCTTCCCGCACCCTGACGTGTTGCATGCGCGTCAGCGCGCGGACCAGCCGGACAGCGAGAACGGCACAGACGATGTCGAGAAGGTCAGAGGCCATGAGAAGGCCGAGAGCCACAGTCGTCGGGCCGATCGATTCAGCCGTGTCGTAGACCGCGCCGCCTGCCAATGAGATGAAGCCCTGCGCGAGCCAGAAACTCCACCACAGGTTGATCAGGCCATGGCCCGGCCGGTCGGGCGCGTGCGGTCCCGCGGGACGGCTCGCTTCCCAGATGTCGAGGGTGATCCGTCGTGGGAACCACAGGTTGACGACCGGGACGATCCAGCCCCAGCCGGTCCAGCTGCGGCCATGGCGGTGTGTGCCGGGGGCGAAGACTTCGGCGTTGTCGCGCAAGCGGTACAGCCAGCACACGTAGACGATTCCGGTGGCGAGGTAGAAGACGCTCCGGAGCAGGCCGAAGAGGTCGTAGGCGCGCTGCCGGCCCTCGACGCCGGGCACCGTCCACAGAGCCGCCCGGTCGTACGGCATTCCTCGCAGCAGGTCGTACAGATGGGCGCCCGAGGCCAGGGACAGCACATCCGTGGCGATCACAGCACCGAGCAGCAGGGAGGTGGCCAGCCCCAGGCCGACCGGTGAGCGCAGCACCGCGAGGTACGCGGGTGAAGGCGCGGCGGTCTGCGTCGCGTTCGTGTTCATACTCCGACCAGCGACGCAGGCGTTCCAGGCGTCACACCCAATGCGCGCCCGGGGCCGTCACGGGGGACTCAGGTCGGGCGCGGGGCGGTGTGCCACTCAGTCCATGGGATAGAAGTCGGGCTCCGGAAACAGCCTCGCGATCGAGAACGGCTCGAAATCGGGATCGGTCAGCACTCGGCAGACGAACTCGGAAGTGGACATGCTCACTTCGTGCCAGGGATAAGGATCTCCCTGTGTGACGATGGGCCAGCTCGCCGGATCCTCATCCGCGGACGCCAGCCAGAAGTAGCTGCATTTCATCTCACCGAACGCCCAGGGAATGAGGCCGCGCTGACCTGGCCGGTACATCCGGTAGGGCTTGAAGGCGGGATCGGGGCCGCTCTCCGGGCCGCCGTCGAGAAACTTCTTCCAGATCCTGACCAGGTCGAACTGGTTCGTGGCATCGACGGTGAAAACGCGCAAGAACTCCGAGAATTCGCCCTTGCCGAACATCTCGGCAAGCTTCTTGTAGTCTTCGGGCAGTGGTGTACCAAGATCTTCCTCGACGCTGTTCCAGGGAATATCGAGCCGAAGCGGCTCCCAGTGCGTGACCTCAGCGATTCGCTCGATCCACATTCTCTTCACATTCCGATCGAAGGCTTGGACCGGGGGGCGTGTCAGATATACGACACGCCCCCCGGTCTCACTCTATGGGGTGTTGTAGACCGGCACCGAACCGCTGGCGCCGCTCGAACTGTTCCAGGTTATGTCGAACCGGTCCGGCATCGGATCGGTGGCACTGGGGTAGTGCACCATGACCTGGTAGAAGACGGTGTTGCCGCTGTTGATCTGCTCGGCCACCGCGTCCTCCACCCTCGCCATCGCACCCCGGTTCACTTCACCGTGGATCGGCGCCAGGTTCCTGATGTCCGTACCGGAGCCGCCGAAACGGCTGGCGATCAGGTGACCTCGCTCCAGGCCCTTCCGATAGAGCGGACCACCCTTCTGCATCGCCTTGGGGATGTACAAGGGGTCGTCGGTCGGCCAGACCGTTCCACTGCCGAAGATCCCGCCGTCCCCGTAGACCTCGCCGGTCCCCTTGTCCACGTTGTTGGTGTCGTGCCAGTTCAGACAGCCGATCGCCCCCTGAGCGCGTCCCGCGTCGTCGAGCGGCATGTAGTAGATCATGCTCTGACGACTGTCCTTGCAGCCCTGGTCCTGGAAGGGGAACCGGGTGACGCCGCCGGTCCATTCCTTCTGGTCGTCCGGTTTGACGAGCAGACCCTTGCCGTAGTCCGGCGTGGCACCGGGCTCCGTCTCGTACCCGTTGGGCGCCGTCTCGTCGTACCAGCCGATGCCGGTGAGGAACGTGTCGGCGATGGACAGCCATCCGCCCTTCGTCTTCTTGGTGGCGTCCGATACGAGGTCTCCGACTTTGTCGATGACGTCGTCACAGACGGAACACCCGAAGATGTGGCCGTCCAGTTCGACATTGCTGACGGGGTTGCCACCGGTGAAGGCGTAGCGGTTCCCAGTGAAGGGGTCCGACCCGAGTCCCATGTCCGAGAGGGCCCCGTTGTACATGTCCCGGCTGGTGAACCGGTTGAGTCCCGGGCTGTAGTCCCTGAACCCCATGTCGTAGGTGCCGGTCTGCGCGTCCCAGCGCTTGGCGTTGAAACGGTAGGGGTTGTAGGCCTCCTTGGACGGATCAGCCGCCTCCGGCTTGTCGATGCCGGTGAACTCGTCCTTGTCGTCGGAGCCGTAGGCGGTGTAGCCGTAGGTCGCCTTGGTGTCGCCTTCCTTGTCGGTCAGCGTCTCGACGTCGGTGTGCGAGTTGTAGCCGTAGAAGCCGTCCTCGCTGGTTCCGTCGGCGTTATGGCTGACCTGGGAGAGACGCTCGCCCCACGGGCTGTACTGGTAGGACTTGGTGAGCTCGCCGGCGACTTCCTCACCCAGCACCTCGCTGGACATGCCGAGGTAGTTGAAGTCGGTCGTCTTGCCGTCCGCCGTCTTCGACGCGGTGCGGTCCAGCGGGTCGAACGTGAACTTTGTCGACTTCAGCGCGCCAGTGTCGTCCGCCTTCTGGGACTCGACGATGTGGTCGAAGCCGTCGTAGACGCTGCGCTCGACGATCTTTCCGCCGGCGGTGACCGACTCCTGACGGCCGAACGGGTCGTAGGTGTAGCTCGCGGTCGAGCCTCCTACGGTGGCGGTCAGCAGCCGGTTGCGGTCGTAGTCGAACGTCGTGGAAACGCCCTTGACCGACTGGCTGATGACGTTGGCGTTGTCGTCGTGGACATAGGTGTCGGTGCCCGCACCCGTGCCCGTCTTGACCGACTGCGGTCGAGGACCGTCGCCTGGGACGCAATCCATGCCGGTCCAGCACGGTCGGGCCTCCGCCCGCGGCCCCTGGCAGGGTTGAGGCGTGGCCGCCCGAACGGGTCCTGGCGGTACGGGAGGCCCTGCCGGACCGCTACCGGATACTCCTCGTGATCGGAGCAGGTCTCGGGCTCCGCCAAGGGGAAGCGCTCGGACTCTCAGCGGCACATGGAGCAGTTCGCGCCGATCCCGGTCACGCTGCCCTGGGACGACCCGACTCCGGCCGAGACGCCGGTGGAGGCCAAACACCGACGGCCCAGGACCTACCGCCTCCTGGTGACGGGACGCGAGCGGAAGGCCATCAACCGGAACTACTTCAACTCCTACGTGTGGAAGCCCGCTCTGGCCACGGCAGGTGTGATCGCCGCGCTGGACGAGGGCAGCGCAGACGGTGCCCGAGTGTGGGAACCGTCCCGGGAACACGGCTTCCACGCCCTGCGCCACTTCTTCGCCTCCGAGGAACTGGAGGCTGGCGAATCGGTCGTCTCCCTGGCACGCTGGCTGGGGCACTCCGACCCCGGGTTCACGCTGCGGAAGTACTCCCACTTCCTGCCCCGCGCACGAGGTAGCGCCGCCATCGACGCGATCTTCGCGTAGCCGCGACCGGCCCGCTGGGCCCGTGGAGTGTGGCTCGTAGCCCCCCGCAGGCCCAAAGTCCCAGAGAAGTCCCAGACGTGCCGCCGCCCCCCTCCCTGACCCGCTAAATGGCAGGTCAGATGGGTTGCGGCGGTATCGTCGTGTCAGATGTCCCGGAAGATCTCGATCTGCGCGCCCACCGAGTTGAGCCGCTCGGCCAGCTCCTCGTAACCGCGGTTGATCACATAGACGTTGCGGAGTACGGAGGTGCCTTCCGCCGCCATCATCGCCAGCAGCACCACCACGGCGGGCCGCAGGGCGGGCGGGCACATCATCTCGGCGGCGCGCCAGCGGGTCGGGCCCTCGACCAGGACCCGGTGGGGGTCGAGGAGTTGGAGGCGGCCGCCGAGGCGGTTGAGGTCGGTGAGGTAGATCGCGCGGTTGTCGTAGACCCAGTCGTGGATCAGGGTCTGGCCGTGCGCGGCGGCGGCGATCGCCGCGAAGAACGGGACGTTGTCGATGTTGAGACCGGGGAACGGCATCGGGTGGATCTTGTCGATCGGGGCCTCCAGCTTGGAGGGCCGCACGGTCAGGTCCACCAGGCGGGTGCGCGCGTTGTCGGCGGCGTACTCCGGGGTGCGGTCGCAGTCGACGCCCATCTCCTCCAGGACCGCGAGTTCGATCTCCAGGAACTCGATCGGCACCCGGCGGATGGTGAGTTCGGACTCGGTCACCACCGCGGCGGCCAGCAGGCTCATCGCCTCGACCGGGTCCTCGGAGGGGGAGTAGTCCACGTCCACGTCGATCTGCGGGACCCCGTGCACGGTGAGCGTCGTCGTGCCGACGCCGTCGACCCGTACGCCCAGCGCCTCCAGGAAGAAGCACAGGTCCTGGACCATGTAGTTGGAGGAGGCGTTGCGGATGACGGTCGTGCCGTCGTGGCGGGCCGCCGCCAGCAGGGCGTTCTCGGTCACGGTGTCGCCGCGCTCGGTCAGCACGATGGGCCGGTCCGGGGAGACGGTCCGGTCGACCTGCGCGTGGTACAGGCCCTCCGTGGCGGCGATCTCCAGGCCGAACCGGCGCAGCGCGATCATGTGCGGCTCGATCGTGCGGGTGCCGAGGTCGCAGCCGCCCGCGTACGGCAGGGTGAACTGCTCCGTCCGGTGCAGCAGCGGACCCAGGAACATGATGATCGAGCGGGTGCGGCGCGCGGCGTCGGCGTCGATCGCCTCCAGGTCCAGCTGCGCGGGCGGCACGATCTCCAGGTCCACGCCGTCGTTGACCCAGCGGGTGCGCACCCCGATGGAGTTCAGCACCTCCAGGAGCCGGAACACCTCCTCGATCCGGGCCACCCGGCGCAGGACCGTCCGCCCCTTGTTGAGGAGCGAGGCGCACAGCAGCGCGACGCAGGCGTTCTTGCTGGTCTTGACGTCGATGGCCCCGGAGAGCCGGCGGCCGCCGACGACCCGCAGGTGCATGGGTCCGGCGTAACCGAGCGACACGATCTCGCTGTCGAGGGCTTCACCGATGCGGGCGATCATCTCAAGGCTGATGTTCTGGTTGCCGCGCTCGATGCGGTTGACGGCGCTCTGGCTGGTGGCGAGCGCCTCGGCCAGCTGCGTCTGTGTCCAGCCCCGGTGCTGACGGGCGTCACGGATGAGCTTGCCGATGCGTACGAGGTAGTCGTCTGACATGACGGCAGGTTATCTCAGATATGAGATGAGGTTGCTGTGGGGGTGTGCCGTTCGAGTGACGGGTGTGTACCGGCTCCGCGTAGGCGGCCTCTGCCCATCGTGGCCCGCGCCGGAGCGAAGGGCGCGGCCGGCGCGGCCGTACGAGCTGCGTGGCAACCCCGTCCGCGCCCCCGCCCCCCGCCTCGGCGTGCGGGGGCGCGGAGGTTCACGCCGCCATTACGCCGACGGGGGGCCGACCTGGTCGCCGGGCGTCGGGGCGTCGAGGACGGCGGCCACGGCCTCGATCTCGACGAGCTGGTCCGCGTAGCCGAGCACGGTGACGCCCATCAGGGTGCTGGGCACGTCGTGGTCGCCGAAGGCGTCCCGGACCACTGCCCACGCGGCCACGAGATCCTCCTGCCGGGCCGACGCCACGAGGACCCGGGTGTTGATGACGTCCTCGACCGAGGCGCCCGCGTCGGCGAGCGCCGTCCGCAGGTTCTCCACGGCCTTCGCCGCCTGGCCCGCGTAGTCGCCCACGGCCACGGTGTCGCCGTGCTCGTCGAGCGGGCACGAACCGGCGAGGAAGATCAGCCGGGCCTCGGCGGGCGCGGTGGCCGCATAGGCGTACTCGGCCACGTCGGAGAGGGAACGGGAACGGATCAGTGAAACGGCGCTGGTGCGGGTCACGGTGGGTGCGTCTCCTGGTGCTGGGGTCGGCCCTGGAGCACACCATCCTTTCAGCGGGCTCCGCGTCCCGCTTCCTCATTATCCTTCCGAGCCGAACGCAGGCCCCGCGCCGCCCACTTGGGCGGAACACGTCGCGGAGGGCGTCAGCGGCTCGGCGGTCCGCCGGCGGGCGATTCGTACCGCGACTCCCGCGGCGGCGAAATTCGGAGGCCGACGAACGGATGTGCAATTAGGGTGGCCCGATGGCTCCGATCAGGCAGGTACAGATCACCTTCGACTGCGCGTCACCCTCGCGCGTCGCGTATTTCTGGTGCGAGGTGTTGGGGTACGTCGTTCCGCCGCCGCCGGAGGGGTTCGCCACGTGGGGCGAGTACGACCTCTCTTTGCCGCCCGAGAAGCGGGACGCGGGCTTCGCCTGCCAGGACCCCTCGGGTGCGGGCCCGCGGCTGTACTTCCAGCGCGTTCCCGAAGGCAAGGTCGCCAAGAACCGGGTCCATCTCGACGTGCGCGTCGGCACCGGGCTCGTGGGTGAGGAGCGCCTCGCCGCGCTGGAGGCCGAGTGCGCGCGGCTGATCCCGCTCGGCGCGGTGCGCGGACAACTGCTGCTCGCCGACGAGGAGAACGAGTCCTGCCTCAACATGCAGGACATCGAGGGCAACGAGTTCTGTCTCGACTGACACCCCCGGGACCCGCCCCCCGCGGGGCGGGTCCCGGGGCCCGTCCGGCGGGTCCACCGCACTACCGTGGCTCCGCATGACCGACTTCGAGATCGAGATCACGGCGGACCTGGTCCGCGGCCTGCTCCAGGAGCAGCATCCGGACCTCGCGCGACTGGCCGTCCGCGAGGTCGAGGGCGGATGGGACAACCAGCAGTGGCGCCTCGGGGACGAGCTGGCCGTCCGTATGCCGCGTACCGAACGCGCCCCGGAACTTCAGCTCAAGGAGCGCCGGTGGCTGCCGGCCCTGGCTCCTCGCCTGCCGCTCCCCGTCCCGAACCCCGTGCGGGCCGGCGAACCGTCCGTACGCTTCCCGAAGCCCTGGACGATCATGACGTGGGTCCCCGGTGAGCCGCTGGACCGCACCTCGATCAGCCGCGGCGACCATGCGGCCGGCGCTCTGGCGGACTTCCTCCGGGCCCTTCACATGGAGGCGCCCGTCGACGCGCCGGCCGGTTCGGACCGCGGCGGTCATCCCCGGGTGCACACGGAGGGATTCGACCACTTCTTCCACGCCGTCGTCCCCGACGGCATCGCCGACGAGGTCCGGGCCGTCTGGGACGATGCCGTCGCGGCCCCGGAGTGGGAGGGGCCGCCGGTATGGGTGCACGGCGATCTCCACCCCGCGAACGTCGTCGTGTCGGACGGGACGCTCTCGGGCGTGATCGACTTCGGTGACCTGTTCGCCGGTGACCCGGCGTGGGACCTCGCGGCCGCATGGGTCATCCTCCCGGAGGGTGCCGCCTCGCGGTTCTTCGACGCGTACGGGCGCGCGGACGAGGCGATGATCCGGCGCGCCCGCGGGCTGGCCGCCATGAAGAGCCTGGTCCTCATGCTCATGGGCCGGAACGGGGACCAGGGGCTTCCAGGCGGCAAGCCGACCTGGGGGCCCGCGGGCCGGACGGCACTCGACCGCGTTCTGCGTACGAGCGTGGTCTGAACGCCCCGTCCCGCCGTACGGGCGTGGTGTGGGCCCGGCGCTCAGCCGGTCGCGGTGAGCTGCCGCGCGAAGCGGCGTACGGCATCGGTGAAGGCGTCCGGCGCGTCGAAGTTCGCGAGGTGCCCTGCCCGCGGGATCAGTTCGACACGGGCGTCCCGGTGCGCGCGGGCGAAGTCCGCCTCGCCGGACCGGAAGACGCTGTCCTTCTCGCCGTTGAGGATCAGTGCCGGTGCCGCCACATGCCGCATCGCACCCGCGTCGAAGCGCCCCAGTACCTCACCCCAGGCGGCGGGCAGGGTGTGGAAGGCGTAGCCGGAGCGGATGGTCGCCTCCACCACCTCCGGCGGATAGTGCCGCAGCAGCAACCAGTCGTTCCACCGGGTCAGGCGGTCCGCCGGTATACGGGGCACCAGTCCGGCGACCCACCGGTACGGCGTTGCCCACGCACCGCGGGTGGAGGCGCTGGCACCGGTGAGGACCAGTCCGCGCAGTCGCTCCGGGTGGCGTCGCGCGAACTCCAGCGCGGCGTATCCGCCGAGTGAGTGCCCCACGACCAGGGCCGGGCCGCGGCCGAGCGAGTCCACCGCGGAGGCGATGATCCCGGTCGCGGCGCTCAGGCTCCAGGGCTGCTCCGCGCGCGCTCCGTGGCCCGGCAGGTCGACGGCGGCCACCGGGAATTCCCCCCGGAGCGCGGCGAGCTGGCTACTCCACTGGCCCGCGCTGAAGCGTGTGCCGTGCACGAAGACCATGGGCAGCGCATCCGCGGCCATGGGTGACGCGTCCGCTGTCGTCATCAGCCCCCCCAGGTGATGTCGTCCTCACCCGGACTCTACCCGGCGGGATCCCGCTCGCTACCGCGGCGTACCGGCGCGTCCGGCGGTGCGGTGGGGCACCTGGGCATGACCGAGCGGCGGCTATGTACTAGAGTTATCTCGACATCGAGATATCTGCCGAGGCGCACCGCGGCCGCCGCCCGGTAAGGGTTACCTAACTAATCCTTATCTTAGCGGATGGTCGGGGCAGTAGACGGCAAAACGCGGCGCCGACTGCCAATGAGGCGCGGCGCGGAGATACGCGCACATTGAAGAAGGAGACTGTCGTGTCGGCGAACAGCTTCGACGCCCGCAGCACGCTGCGCGTGGGCGACGAGTCGTACGAGATCTTCAAGCTGGACAAGGTAGAGGGCTCCGCGCGCCTCCCGTACAGCCTGAAGGTCCTGCTGGAGAACCTGCTCCGTACCGAGGACGGCGCGAACATCACCGCCGACCACATCCGGGCCATCGGCGGCTGGGACTCCCAGGCCCAGCCCAGCCAGGAGATCCAGTTCACGCCGGCCCGCGTGATCATGCAGGACTTCACCGGCGTGCCGTGTGTCGTGGACCTCGCCACCATGCGTGAGGCCGTCAAGGAGCTCGGCGGGGACCCGGCGAAGATCAACCCGCTGGCCCCGGCCGAGCTGGTCATCGACCACTCCGTCATCGCCGACAAGTTCGGCACCAAGGAAGCCTTCGGCCAGAACGTCGAGCTGGAGTACGGCCGCAACAAGGAGCGCTACCAGTTCCTGCGCTGGGGCCAGACCGCCTTCGACGAGTTCAAGGTCGTCCCCCCGGGCACCGGCATCGTCCACCAGGTGAACATCGAGCACCTGGCCCGCACCGTCATGGTCCGCAACGGCCAGGCGTACCCCGACACCCTCGTCGGCACCGACTCGCACACCACCATGGTCAACGGCCTCGGCGTGCTGGGCTGGGGCGTCGGCGGCATCGAGGCCGAGGCCGCGATGCTCGGCCAGCCGGTCTCCATGCTCATCCCGCGCGTCGTCGGCTTCAAGCTGACCGGCGAGCTCCCGGCCGGCACCACCGCCACCGACCTCGTGCTGACCATCACCGAGATGCTCCGCAAGCACGGCGTCGTCGGCAAGTTCGTCGAGTTCTACGGTGAGGGCGTCGCCGCCACCTCGCTCGCCAACCGCGCCACCATCGGCAACATGTCGCCGGAGTTCGGCTCCACCGCCGCGATCTTCCCGATCGACGACGAGACGCTGAAGTACCTCCGCCTGACCGGCCGCGACGAGCAGCAGGTCGCCCTCGTCGAGGCGTACGCCAAGGAGCAGGGCCTCTGGCTGGACCCGGCCGCCGAGCCGGACTTCTCCGAGAAGCTGGAGCTCGACCTCTCCACGGTCGTCCCCTCCATCGCCGGGCCGAAGCGCCCGCAGGACCGCATCGTCCTCGCGAACGCCAAGGAGCAGTTCGCCCAGGACGTGCGCAACTACGTCGCGGACGAGATGGAGGCGAGCAAGGAGTCCTTCCCGGCCTCCGACGCCCCGTCCAACACCCCGAACGGCGCTCCGTCCAAGCCGGTCACCGTCACGGCCCCCGACGGCTCGACGTACGAGATCGACCACGGCGCCGTCACCGTCGCCGCGATCACCTCCTGCACCAACACCTCGAACCCCTACGTCATGGTCGCCGCCGCGCTCGTGGCGAAGAAGGCGGTCGAGAAGGGCCTGACCCGCAAGCCGTGGGTCAAGACCACCCTCGCCCCGGGCTCGAAGGTCGTCACCGACTACTTCGACAAGGCGGGTCTGACCCCGTACCTCGACAAGGTCGGCTTCAACCTCGTCGGCTACGGCTGCACCACCTGCATCGGCAACTCCGGCCCGCTGCCGGAGGAGGTCTCCAAGGCGGTCAACGAGAACGACCTCGCCGTCACCTCGGTGCTCTCCGGCAACCGTAACTTCGAGGGCCGGATCAACCCCGACGTCAAGATGAACTACCTGGCGTCCCCGCCGCTGGTCGTCGCGTACGCCATCGCCGGTTCGATGAAGGTCGACATCACCAAGGACGCCCTCGGCGTCGACCAGGACGGCAAGCCGGTCTACCTGACCGACATCTGGCCCTCCGAGGCCGAGGTCAACGACGTCGTGGCGAACTCCATCGGCGAGGACATGTTCAACAAGTCCTACGCCGACGTCTTCGCGGGCGACGCCCAGTGGCAGGCGCTGGAGATCCCCACCGGCAACACCTTCGAGTGGGACCCGCAGTCCACCTACGTGCGCAAGCCCCCGTACTTCGAGGGCATGACGATGGAGACGACCCCGGTCGAGGACATCACCGGCGCCCGGGTGCTCGCCAAGCTCGGCGACTCGGTCACCACCGACCACATCTCCCCGGCCGGCGCCATCAAGGCCGACACCCCGGCCGGCAAGTACCTCACGGAGCACGGCATCGAGCGCCGTGACTTCAACTCCTACGGCTCGCGCCGTGGTAACCACGAGGTCATGATCCGCGGCACGTTCGCCAACATCCGCCTGCGCAACCAGATCGCGCCGGGCACCGAGGGCGGCTACACCCGCGACTTCACCCAGGGTGACGGCCCGGTGTCGTTCATCTACGACGCCTCGCAGAACTACCAGGCCGCCGGCACCCCGCTGGCGATCCTCGCGGGCAAGGAGTACGGCTCCGGTTCGTCCCGCGACTGGGCCGCCAAGGGCACCGCGCTCCTCGGCGTCAAGGCCGTCATCGCC
Source organism: Streptomyces sp. NPDC091287 (assembly GCF_044768525.1). Classification (NCBI taxonomy): domain Bacteria; kingdom Bacillati; phylum Actinomycetota; class Actinomycetes; order Kitasatosporales; family Streptomycetaceae; genus Streptomyces; species Streptomyces sp. NPDC091287. Next base: position 136,114 of record NZ_JBIVUV010000003.1, on the reverse strand, counting down.
GAGTCCTACGAGCGCATCCACCGCTCGAACCTCATCGGCATGGGCGTCCTCCCGCTCCAGTTCCCCGAGGGCCAGACCGCCGAGACCCTCGGCCTCACCGGCGAGGAGACCTTCTCCTTCACCGGCGTCACCGAGCTGAACAACGGCACCACCCCGCGCACGGTCAAGGTCACCACCGACACCGGCGTGGAGTTCGACGGGGTCGTGCGCATCGACACCCCCGGCGAGGCGGACTACTACCGCAACGGCGGCATCCTGCAGTACGTGCTCCGCAGCCTGATCCGCAAGTAGGCGGGCCGGACCGAGCAGTGAGGGCCGCGCCCCGGGTTCCCCCGGGGTGCGGCCCTTTCGCGTACCGTCGGGCTACCGGACCGTCACAGCGCATGCCGATCGACTTCGCCGATCCGGCACTTCGTGCCCGCGGCCACCTCGCCGGACCCCTGGGCCCTTACTTTGACCGACGCGCCGGGAGCGACCTCCTCGGTGGTCGCGATGCCGTCGGACACCACAGCGCCGTCCGCGTTCACGAAGGTGATGGACACGATGTACGCCGCCGGACTTCCGGACCTGTTCACGATCTTCAGGTCTGCGTGCGGCCAGCCGATCAGGGAGTCGCGCGTGCACTTCGTGATCGTGACGTCCCCCTCGGCGGCCGGCCCGGGCGCGACGGGCTCCACCGGCTCCTCGTACGGCTCCTCCTCGTACGGCTTCTCGTCGTACGGTTCGGAGTAGGGCGCGTCCGACCGCGCGGGCGGCAGTGCGACGGAGTCCGCGACCGAGTCCATCAACGAGTAGACGAGCGCCACCATCGCCCCCGCCACGACCAGCCCGCCGCCCACGGCGAGCGTCACGATCAGCCCCGTACGCTGCTTGCCCGGCGGCGCCGCGGGGGCCGCCCACGGCGAAGGCGGCGCCGCACCCACCGGAGCCCGGTGCTCCGGCTGCGGCTGTTCGGGCGGCGGAGGCGGGAAGTAGTCGGACATGCGGTCCCCCCACGGGAAATGGATCAGGTGAGGGACTTACGGTACGGGGCCCCACCCGCACCACCGGCACCACCTGTACAGAAAGCGAACGGACCCCATGGGCGAGCTGATCCTCATCCGGCACGGCGAGACCGAGTGGTCCCGTTCCGGACAGCACACGAGCTACACCGACCTCCCGCTCACCGACGCCGGGGAGCGCCAGGCCCGCGCGCTCGTCCCGCTGCTGGCCGACCGGAACATCGGGCTCACCCTCGTCAGCCCGATGATCCGGGCCCGCCGCACCGCCGAGCTGGCCGGACTCCCCGATCCCCGGGTCACCCCCGAGCTGCGGGAGTGGGACTACGGCGGCTACGAGGGCATCACCACCCCGGCGATCCGCCGCACCCGGCCCTTCTGGAACCTGTGGACCGACGGCGTGGACCCCGGCTCCGAGGAGCACCCCGGTGAGAGCCCGGCCCAGATCGGGCAGCGGGCCGACCAGGTCCTCGCGGGCGTCCGGTCCGCCGCCGACGGAATCGGGAGCGCGGACATCGCGCTCGTCGCGCACTCGCACTTCCTGCGCGTCCTCACCGCCCGCTACCTCGGCCTGACCCCGGCCGAGGGGCGGCTCTTCCAGCTCGCCACCGGCGCCCTCTCCCGGCTCGGCACCGAACACGGCCGGCCGGTCGTCGCCGCGCTCAACCTGGCCCTGCCCGAAAGTCTCCAGCCGCACTGAACCTCGCCCCGCCCGAGAGCCTCCAGGACTGCCGGGCCAGGACTGCCGGGCCAGGACCTGCCCCGTCAGGACCACCGCCGAGACGCCGACGGCCGGCACCCCGCCCTTGGGGGTACCGGCCGCCGACGCCCGTCGCGTACAGGTCAGGAGAGCAGCTCCACCTCCGCGAGCGTCGCCGAACCCGTCAGCACCAGCCGGTACTTCGTGTACGAGCCGGGCTTCGCCACCGAGAACACCCGGGTCTGCTTGTCCCAGGCGAACGACTGGCCGGAGCGGCGGTCGAGGTCCGTCCACTTCTCGCCGTCCGCCGACCCCTGGAGCGTCCAGCCCGTCGGGGCCTTGTCGGCCGCCGCCGAGGTCAGCGTGTACTGGATGCCCTTCGTCGCCGAGGACACCGGCAGCTCCACCGACTCCACCGTCGCCGAGGTGGCGGAGGTGTCGTCGAAGAGCGCGCCGTCGCCCTTCAGCGCGTCGCCCTTGGGCGTCGGTACCTTGTCGTCCTTCTGGACGGAGACCGGGGCCGCGTCCTTGCCCGTGCCCCACGCCGACGGCTTCGGGCCCATGTCGAACTCCAGCGTGCCGCCCTTGGCCAGGACGTCGTGCGGGAGCGCCGTGGAGGTCCACTTCTTGCCGTTGACCTTCACGCCCTGCACGTAGATGTTCTTGTCGCTGTTCTTCGGGGCCTTCACGGTCAGCTTGCGGCCGTTGTCCATGCGGACGGTGACCTTCTTGAAGAGCGGCGAGCCGATCGCGTACTCCCCGCTGCCCATCACCAGCGGGTAGAAGCCGAGCGAGGAGAAGAGGAACCAGGCCGACTGCTCGCCGTTGTCCTCGTCGCCGTGGATGCCCTGCCCGATCTCGCTGCCGACGTACAGCCGGCCCAGCACCTCGCGGACCTTCTCCTGCGTCTTGTACGGCTGCGAGGCGGCGTTGTACATGTACGTGGCGTGGTGGGCGACCTGGTTGCTGTGCCCGTACTGGCCCATCCGCACGTCACGCGCCTCGGTCATCTCGTGGATGACGCCGCCGTAGCTGCCGACGAACTCCGGGCCCGCCGTCTCCGGCGTGGAGAAGTACGTGTCCAGCTTCTTGCCGAGACCGTCGCGGCCGCCGTACAGGTTGGCCAGGCCCCGGCTGTCCTGCGGGGCGGTGAAGGCGTAGCCCCAGCCGTTGGTCTCGGTGTAGTCGTAGCCCCAGACGCGGGGGTCGTAACTGCCGGAGGGCAGACGCCAGTCGCCGTTCGGCTTCTTGCCCTGGAAGAACCCGGCCTTGTCGTCGAAGAGCTTGACGTACTTCTGCGCCCGGTTCATGAAGTACTCGGACTCTTCCTTGTACCGCGCCTTCTTCGTCTTCTTGTACAGCTCCTGGCCCATGCGGGCGATGCCGTAGTCGTTGACGTAACCCTCCAGCGACCAGGACAGGCCCTCGTGGGTCTCGGTGTCCGCGTAGCCGGTGAAGACCGAGGTCGCAAGGCCCTTGCGGCCGACACCCGAGGACGGCGGGGCCACGGTGGCGTTCTTGAGCGCCGCGTCGTACGCCGCCTCGGCGTCGAACTTCACGCCCTTGACGTACGCGTCGGCGAACGCCACGTCGGAGCTGGTGCCGGTCATCAGGTCCGCGTAGCCGGGGGAGGACCAGCGCGAGGTCCAGCCGCCGTCCTTGTAGTGCTGGACGAAGCCGTCCACCAGCTTGCCGGCCTTCTTCGGGGAGAAGAAGGAGTAGGCGGGCCACGTCGTGCGGTAGGTGTCCCAGAATCCGTTGTTGACGTACACCTCGCCGTCGACGATCTTCGCGCCGGTCCGCGTCGGGGTGTTCTCACCGACCGCCTTGGAGAAGGGACTGGCGTACTGGGTCTTCCCCTTCACCTTCTCGTGGCCGGAGTTCGGGTAGAGGTAGAGCCGGTACAGGCTGGAGTAGAGGGTGGTCAGCTGGTCCGCGTTGGCGCCCTCGACCTCGACCGTCCGCAGGATGTCGTCCCAGGCGCCCTGCGCCTTGCGCTGCACCCGGTCGAAGGAGGTGGACTCCGGGATCTCCATGGCCAGGTTCTGCTTCGCCTGGTCGACGCCGATCAGCGAGGTGGCCAGTCGCAGGTTGACCGTGCGGTCCTTGCCCGCGTCGAAGCGGAAGAACCCGGTGACGTCGTCGCCCCCGCCGCCCTTCAGCTTGCCGCTGTCGGTGACCGGCGCGTCGAAGACGCCGTACACGAACATCCGGGTCGCCCCGGTGGACAGTCCGCTCTTGACGTCCGAGTAGCCGGAGAAGGAACCGGTCTTCGGGTCAAGGGTGATGCCGCCGTCGTTCGTGACGTTGTCGAAGACCAGGCTCGCGTCCTTGCCCGGGTAGGTGAACCGCATCCGGGCCGCGTGGTCGGTCGGCGTCATCTCGGCCTTGAGGCCGTTCTCGAACGTGACGCCGTAGTAGTGCGGCTTCGCCGTCTCGTTCTCGTGCCGGAACGGCAGCGCTCGGGCCGTCCGGGACGCCTCCGGGGTGCCGCTCGCGGCCGACGGCATCAGCTGGAAGGTCTGCCGGTCGCCCATCCAGGGGCTCGGCTCATGGCTGGCGGCGAAGGCCTGGAGCGTCGGGAGGTTGTCCGCGTTGTTGCCCCGGTGGTAGTCGTACAGCCAGCTGGTGGTGCCCGCGTTGGTGACCGGCGTCCAGAAGTTGAAGCCGTGCGGGACGGCCGTGGCCGGAATGTTGTTGCCGCGCGAGAAGCCGCCGCTGGAGTTGGTGCCGCGGGTGGTCAGCGCGTAGTCCGACAGATGCGCCTTGCGCTTCTCGGGGGCCTTCGGGGCGATCGTGATGTCGTCGATCCAGCCCTGGAACTTCGCCTTCCCCTTGGGGGAGTCGTACGCCACCAGGATCCGGTCGACCGTCTTGCCCGCGGCGACCGTGCCGAGGCGGGCGGCGACCTTGTTCCACTGGTTGACGTAGAGACGCTTGGCGTCCGCCTGGCCCTGCGGGGTGAGCAGCCCGCCGTGGCTGTCGGTGGCCTTCAGCTCGCTCAGGTATGTGCCGTCGGTGAAGGCCAGGTCCACCGCGACGTGCGTGGCGGGATAGTTCAGGTCGGTCTCGCCCATCTGCGGGTAGACCAGGTAGGACAGCTCGGTGTCCTTGGTGACGGCCGTGTTCACGTCGAAGATCTTGTTGTACGAGTAGGCGCGTCCTTCGGGCGTGTGGGTGCCCGCGTAACGCAGTGCCTTCTTTCCGGTGAATCCCGCGCCGGACTTCGCGGTGGGGGATCCGGAGGGGCCGCGATCGACCTGGCTGCGCATGTCGTCGGGCACCGGCGCGGAGGTGTCACCGTTCGAGAACTGAACGTCGGCGAGCTGGAGGGCGTCCGCCGCGCCGTTGTTCTTCGTGATCTCCAGGCGGAAGTGCCGGTAGGCGGTGTCGCCCGAGAAGTCGTACGTCTTCGTCTCGTGCCGCTTGGCGAAGGTCTCGCCGGTGCGGGTGTCGAGGTCGGTCCACTCCTTGCCGTCCGCCGAGCCCTTGAGCGTCCAGTCCTTCGGGTCGCGCTCGGCGTGGTCGTTGGCCGAGGTGAGGGCGTACGTCACGACCTTGACGGGTTCGTCCAGATCGAACTCGACCCAGCCGGTGGGCTTGAACGTCAGCCACTTGGAGCCCGGCTCGACGTCGACGAGGTTCTCCTTGACCTCCCCGCCGGCGGTGTTCTCGGCGCTCGCGCGAAGCTCCGTCACCCGGTCGGTGACATTGCCCGGTATGCCGGAGGAGAAGCCCCCGTCGACGCCGGAGGAGCGCTTCTCGCCGTCGGGGCCCTCCTCGACGGTGCTGCGCCAGTCCGGCTGCTTCTCGTCCGCCTCGAACGAGGTGCTGAAGGTGCGGTCGCCGGACGGCTTCCGGTCGGGCGAGGAGGGCTGGGCGGTGGCGACCGCGGGGGCGATCACCACCAGGGCGAGGGAAGCCGCCAGGGCGGCTGCTGTGGGGGTCCGTCTCCGGCGGTGAGCCGGGCGGGGGGCCGCGTGAGGGGCCTTGTCTGATCCGTGATCGATGCCGCGTGGTGGCTGCATGCCGAGCCGTTCCTCCCCGGGAAAATGCATGGACAACGTTGTCATAGCGGGATGCAAGGTCCAGTAGGGATCCAAGTGGCGGGACGTGTCAAGGGTGTTGCCGAGAGGTCCCTCGGCGAATCGGCCGGAATGCGGAAATAGCCGCCGCGGGAAGAGGGCGCGGGGTGCCGAGGTGTCCGTGAGGTCTCAACTCGGGAAAGACTGCCGCCCAACCCTGTGTTCGATCTTGCTCAGTTGGCGACAAGTGGACTATACCTGTCGGCATCTGCACGGCCGCTTCACGCGGACGTGCGCGCGGGGGAAACAGGGACGGTTGCGAGGACGCCAGTGGTGTCCTCGCTGTACGGTCTTCCGGCATCCCCACTGCACCGGCCTGTCCGGTGCATCTGCATATCCGCATGACCCAAGCGCAACTGACCGCGGTGGCGGGGCCCTTCGCCTGAGGCGAATTTCGACGGGTGACCGGTACACCGCCTGAGTCCTGGAGAAGGCGAGGACTTGAGCATGGGATCCACCTCCGCCCACAACAATGAGGGCCTTGGCCGTCGCGATCTGATCAAGCGTTCTGCCGCACTCGGCCTGATCGCTGTTCCGACGATGAGCTTCCTGTCCGCCTGCGCGAGCGGCGACAGCAGCAGCGACGACAAGGTCGAAAAGGGCGAAAAGACCGAGAAGAACCCGCTGGCCGTCAACGGCAGCGCACCGCTGGAGATCGTCATCTTCGACGGTGGCTTCGGCACCAAGTACGCCGAGGACGCCAAGGCCGTCTACGAGAAGACCTATCCCGAGGCGAAGGTCAAGTTCTCCGCGACGCAGAAGATCCAGTCGGTTCTTCAGCCGCGGTTCAACGGTGGTACCCCGCCGGACCTGATCGACAACTCCGGTGCCCAGCAGATGGACATGGGCGTGCTGGTCGGCAAGAAGCAGCTCACCGACCTGACCCCGCTGCTCGACGCCCCCTCCATCGACGACCCCGCCAAGAAGGTCCGCGACACCCTGCGGCCGGGCATCGTGGAGATGGGCCAGTTCGACGGCGACCCGGTCTGGATCATGTACTACGCGTACACGGTCTACGGCGTCTGGTACTCGCAGACCGCGCTGGAGAAGCTCGACTCCGCGTACCCGGAGACCTGGGACGAGATGCTCGCGCTCTGCAAGAAGGCGAAGAAGGAGGGCATCGCCGGCTGGACCTACCCCGGCAAGCACCCCTACTACATCCCCTTCTCGCTGTACCCCTTCATCGGCAAGATCGGCGGCGTCGAGGTCCTCGACGCGATCGACAACCTGGAGCCGAAGGCCTGGGAGCACCCGGCGGTCAAGGCGGCCTTCGAGGCCTACTACGAGCTCGTGGCCAAGGACTACATCCTTGAGGGCACCCCGGGCCTGGACCACCGTGGCTCCCAGGGCGCGTGGGCCCGCGGCAAGGCGCTGTTCATCCCGAACGGCTCCTGGGTCGAGAACGAGGAAGCGGCGATCATCCCCAAGGACTTCAAGCTGTCCGTGGGCGCTCCCTCCAGCCTCGACTCCTCGGACAAGCTGCCCTTCGGCACCCTCTGGGCGTCCGGCGGCGAGCCGTTCATCGTCCCGAGCAAGGCGAAGAACCCCGAGGGCGGCATGGAGCAGCTGCGCATCATGCTCAGCGAGGCCTCCTCCAAGTCCTTCACCACCAGCACCAAGTCGCTCTCCGCCTTCAACGGCGGCACGGACGGCATCGAGCTGTCCGACGGCCTGAAGTCGGGTGTCGCGGCGCTGGAGAAGGCCGGCACCAACGTGGTCAACCCGCGCTTGCAGGACTGGTACGTGAAGCTCCAGAAGGAGCAGATCGGCGTCGCCGCGCTCGGCGAGATGATGGCCGGCCGCGCCAAGCCGGCCGAGACCATCAAGAAGATCCAGGCCTTCGCCGACGCGACCGCCAAGGACCAGTCCATCAAGCACTTCAAGCACCAGTGACCACGCGTCACCAGCGGCGGGCAGCACGGGAAGGTCGGAGTCGGTAACGATGCAACACGGTAAATACCGGTTCATAATCGGGTTCTTGGTGGTCCCGATGGCGTTGTACGTCATCTTCGTCATCTGGCCCTTCATCCAGTCCATCTACTACTCGTTCACGGACTGGACGGGGCTGAGTCCCGACTTCAAGATGGTCGGGTTCGACAACTACACCAAGATGCTCGACGACGACATCTTCTGGAAATCGCTGCAGCACAGCGTGATGCTGGCCATTCTGCTGCCGCTGGTGACGCTGGGGCTCGCGCTCTTCTTCGCCTTCATGCTCAACGTGGGTGGGCGGCGTCGTAAGGGCGCCGCCATCACCGGCGTACGGGGCTCGGGCTTCTACAAGATCGCGTACTTCTTCCCCCAGGTGCTCTCGATCGCGATCGTGGCCATCCTGTTCCAGTTCGCCTTCGACCCGGCCCAGGGCATGATCAACGGCACGCTCAAGGCCGTCGGCTTCGACGACGTGCCGACCTGGCTGGGCGATCCGCAGCTGGCCCTGTGGGTCGTGATGGCGGTCCTCGTCTGGTGCACGACCGGCTTCTTCGTGGTGCTGTTCTCCGCGGGCATGGCCTCCATCCCCAAGGACTTCTACGAAGCCGCCCTGCTGGACGGGGCGAGCCGCTTCACGACCTTCTTCCGGATCACGCTGCCCCTGCTGTGGGACACGGTCCAGTCCGGCTGGGTCTACATGGGCATCCTGGCGCTCGGAGCCGAGGGCTTCGCGATCGTCCACATCATGAGTGTCGGTCCCGGCGGGCCCGACTACTCGACCACCGTCCTGCCGCTGTACGTGTACCAGTCGGCGTTCCGTGACGGACAGGCGGGCTACGCGACCACGATCGGTGTCGCCCTGCTCATCGTGACGCTGGCGTTCGCCGCCATCGTCATGCGGGTGGGCCGGCGCGAGCGGCTGGAGTTCTGATGAAGACCACTGACACCCCTCCCGCCGGGCCCTCCGGGTCCCCCTCCGACGCCGGAGCGGCGAAGGTTCCGGCCCAGCGCACCGGGCCGGTGGGCAAGGGCCTGTCGGCCCCCGCGAAGAAGAGCGAGGGCCAGGTCCTCAACGTCTTCTCGCACGGGATGCTGATCCTGTGGGCGATCATGGTCGTCCTGCCGCTGTTCTGGGCGGTGATGTCCTCGTTCAAGACCGACGCGGACATCTTCAACACCCCGTGGTCGCTGCCCAGTTCGCTGAACTTCGACAGCTGGGGCCGGGCCTGGAGCCAGGCCCACATGAGCGAGTACTTCCTGAACACGATCCTGGTGGTCGGCGGGTCGCTCACCGGCACCCTGGTCCTCGGGTCCATGGCCGCCTATGTGCTCGCCCGCTTCGAGTTCCCGGGCAACCGGTTCATTTACTTCTTGTTCGTCGGCGGCATGAGCTTCCCGGTCATGCTGGCGCTGGTCCCGTTGTTCTACGTCATGGACAACATGGGGCTGCTGAACACGATCCACGGCCTGATCCTGGTGTACATCGCGTACTCGCTGCCGTTCACCGTGTTCTTCCTGACCTCGTTCTTCCGTACGCTGCCGACGTCGGTGGCGGAGGCGTCGATCATCGACGGGGCCTCGCACACCCGCACGTTCTTCCAGGTCATGCTGCCGATGGCCAAGCCGGGCCTGATCAGCGTCGGCATCTTCAACTTCCTGGGGCAGTGGAACCAGTACATGCTGCCGACGGTGCTGAACACCGACCCGGACAAGCGGGTACTGGCCCAGGGCCTGGTGGAGCTGGCCTCCAGCCAGGGCTACAAGGGCGACTACTCCGGCCTCTTCGCCGGTCTGGTGATCGCGATGCTGCCCGTGCTGGCGGCGTACATCATCTTCCAGCGCCAGGTCGTCTCCGGCCTGACGGCGGGCGCCCTGAAGTAGCCCGCGACGCGCGTACGGCCCGGTGCCCCGGCGGAATCCCTCCGCCGGGGCACCGGGCCGTTGTGGGTGTGCGCGTGCTCAGGTCTTGACGGGAGGCACCCCCGAACGGTCAGCTTAGAGTTCACATGTTGGAGGAAGCCGGGGTCTCATCGCTGCGGCCCCGGCCGGGGCGGTCTTCAGGACCGCCCGCCAAGGGCAGGAGTGGATGAGTCGATGGAGACTCCCGGGTCGCAGACATCGCTGCACAGGGCCAATCTGGAGCGGGTCGTACGCGCCGTACGGATGGCAGGATCGCTCACCCAGGCGGAGATCGCCCGGAGCACCGGGCTCTCCGCGGCCACCGTCTCCAATATCGTCCGGGAGCTGAAGGACGGCGGAACGGTCGAGGTCACTCCCACCTCGGCGGGCGGCCGGCGGGCCCGCAGCGTCTCGCTCAGCGGCGACGCGGGCATCGTCATCGGCGTCGACTTCGGCCATACGCATCTGCGCGTCGCCGTCGGCAACCTCGCCCACCAGGTGCTCGCCGAGGAGTCCGAGCCGCTGGACGTCGACGCCTCGTCCGCCGAGGGCTTCGACCGGGCGGAAGTGCTGGTCAAGCGGCTGATCGAGGCCACGGGGATCGGCCCGGACAAGGTGATCGGCATCGGTCTCGGCGTACCGGGCCCCATCGACGTCGAGTCCGGCACCCTGGGCTCCACCTCGATCCTGCCGGGCTGGACGGGCATCAACCCCAGCGAGGAGCTCTCCGGCCGCCTCGGCGTGCCCGTGTACGTCGACAACGACGCCAATCTCGGGGCGCTGGGCGAGCTGGTCTGGGGGAGCGGGCGGGGCGTCAGGGACCTCGCGTACATCAAGGTGGCCAGCGGCGTCGGGGCCGGTCTGGTGATCGACGGGACCATCTACCGGGGGCCCGGCGGCACGGCCGGCGAGATCGGGCACATCACGCTCGACGAGTCGGGCCCGGTGTGCCGCTGCGGCAACCGCGGCTGCCTGGAGACCTTCACGGCCGCCCGGTACGTCCTGCCGCTGCTCCAGCCCAGCCACGGCCCCGGGCTCACCATGGAACGGGTGGTCCAGCTGGCCCGGGAGGGCGACCCGGGCTGCCGCCGGGTGATCGGTGACGTGGGCCGCCACATAGGCAGCGGCGTGGCCAACCTGTGCAACCTGCTCAACCCGAGCCGTGTCGTGCTCGGCGGCTCGCTGGCGGAGGCCGGGGAGCTGGTCCTGGGGCCCATACGGGACTCCGTGTCGCGTTACGCGATCCCCAGCGCCGCCCGGCAGCTCTCGGTGCTGCCCGGCGCGCTCGGCGGGCGCGCCGAGGTACTGGGCGCACTCGCCCTGGTGCTCAGCGAGATGGGGGATTCAACCCTTTTGGAGAGCACCCTCCCCGCGGCGACTCCTGCCTTCACTTAGATAACGAATGGCACCGTTGTCATCTCGTTAAGGATTTACTCCTTGACGCTGGCGCTGGGGCCGAGTTGACTTCCAGCCACCTCGGCCGCAACGTCGCGGCCTCGTCAGGGAGGTTCGAGAATGAACACGCGTATGCGTCGTGCCGCCGTTGCCGTTGCCGCCACCACGATGGCGGTCTCGCTGGCCGCTTGCGGGAGTGCCAAGGAGTCCGGCGACAAGGCCGAACAGGGCTCGGAGAAGAAGGGCGACGACCTGAAGATAGGTCTGCTCCTCCCCGAGAACCAGACGGCCCGTTACGAGAAGTTCGACCGGCCGATCATCGAGAAGAAGATCAGCGAGCTCACCGGCGGCAAGGCGGAGGTCGTCTACGCCAACGCCAAGCAGGATGCGAACACGCAGTCGCAGCAGGTCGACACCATGATCACCAACAAGGTCGACGCGCTCATCCTGGGCGCGGTGGACGCCAAGGCGATCGCGAACAGCGTCAAGAAGGCCAAGGACGAGGGCATTCCGGTCGTCGCCTTCGACCGCCTCGCCGAGGGCCCCATCGACGCCTACACCTCCTTCGACAACGAAGAGGTCGGCCGCGCACAGGGCACCGCCCTGCTGGAGGCCCTGGGCGACAAGGCCGACGGCGGCACGATCGTGATGATGAACGGCGCGATCACCGACCCGAACGCCGCCCTCTTCAAGAAGGGCGCCAAGTCGGTCCTCGACGGCAAGGTGAAGTACGGCAAGGAGTACGACACCAAGGAGTGGAAGCCGGAGAACGCCAACGCCAACATGGAAGCGGCGATCACCGCACTCGGCAAGGACAAGATCGACGGCGTCTACTCCGCCAACGACGGCATGGCGGGCGGCATCATCACCGCCCTCAAGGGCGCCGGTCTGTCGCCGCTCCCGCCGGTCACCGGCCAGGACGCCGAACTGGCGGGCGTGCAGCGCATCGTCTCCGGTGAGCAGTTCATGAGCGTCTACAAGTCCTACCCCGCCGAGGGCATCGTCGCCGCGGAGATGGCCGTCGCCCTCGCCAAGGGCGAGAAGCTGGACTCCATCGCCACCTCGAAGGTCGACAGTGCCACCGCGAAGGGCATCCCGACGGTCCTCGTCCCGGTCGTCTCGCTGACCAAGGACAACATCAAGGACACCGTCATCAAGGACGGCATCTGGACGCTGGACGAGATCTGCTCGGCCAAGTACAAGGCCGCCTGCGACACGATCGGTCTCAAGTAGCCTCCCGGGACCCGGCCCGCCCCCGAGCCGCCGGGTCCCGCCCGCCGCGACGCCCGCCGCGATTTCGCGAGGGCGCCGGCGGTCCCACCGCCCGCGCACGCGCCCGCCGCACCACGGCCCGCACGCGCGAGCCACGAAGCCTGTCCGGCGCCCCGCACACCAACCGTCCCGCTACCGGGCGGGGCGTCGGACGGAACGCTTCACCCCCGATTTCCCTCTGTGCTCGACACCGCCGCGCCTTCCCCCGGGCGCGGCATCCCCGCCGGTCAGGCGGCGAAGGAGATGGTTCATGTGTCCGCTACGCCCGTGTTGGCGTTGCGAGGGGTCTCCAAGCGCTTCGGTGCCGTCCAGGTACTCACCGATGTAGAGCTTGAGGTCCACGCCGGTGAGGTGGTCGCCCTGGTGGGCGACAACGGCGCCGGTAAATCAACGCTGGTCAAGACGATCGCCGGAGTGCACCCCATCGATGACGGCGTCATCGAGTGGGAGGGCAGGGCCGTGCAGATCACCAAGCCGCACGACGCCCAGAACCTCGGCGTCGCGACCGTCTACCAAGACCTCGCGCTGTGCGACAACATCGATGTCGTCGGCAACCTCTACCTCGGCCGGGAGCTGCGCAGGTTCGGCATCCTGGACGAGGTGGAGATGGAGCGCCGCTCCCGCGAGCTGCTGTCCACGCTCTCCATCCGCATCCCGAGCGTCCGCATCCCGATCGCCTCGCTCTCCGGCGGCCAGCGCCAGACCGTGGCCATCGCCCGGTCGATGCTCGGCGAGCCCCGGCTCGTCATCCTCGACGAGCCGACCGCCGCCCTCGGTGTCGAGCAGACCGCCCAGGTCCTCGACCTCGTCGAGCGACTGCGCGAGCGCGGCCACGCGGTCATCCTCATCAGCCACAACATGGCCGATGTGAAGGCCGTCGCCGACAAGGTCGCCGTGCTCCGGCTGGGCCGGAACAACGGTGTCTTCGATGTGAAGACCACCTCCCAGGAAGAGATCATCTCCGCCATCACCGGCGCCACGGAAAACGCCGTGACCCGACGTGCGGCGCGCAACGCGGAGGTTTCCAAGTGACCACCGACAAGTCCGCCACCTCGCTGGACAAGGCCGGCACCCCGGCCGACGCGCCGCCGGTCGGCAACCCGGACGCGGCCGAGGGCGCCGCCACGGTGATCGACCCCCGCCTGCTCATCCGCGAGCAGGGCTTCGGCGGCTACCTCACCGAGTTCAAGCGCAAGATCAGCGGTGGCGACCTGGGCTCGATCCCGGTGATCGTCGGCCTCGCGATCATCGCCATCGTCTTCCAGAGCATGAACTCCGAGTTCCTCTCCGCGAAGAACATCAGCGACATCGCCACCACGATGGTCGCCACCGGCATGATGGCCGTGGGCATCATCTTCGTCCTGCTGCTCGGCGAGATCGACCTCTCGGTCGGCTCGGTCTCCGGTGTCTCCGGCGCCCTCGTCGCGGTGCTCAGCGTCACCCAGGGCATGAACGAATGGCTGGCGATCCTCGTCGCCATCGTCAGCGGCGCGGTGATGGGCGCGATCCACGGCTTCTTCTTCGCCCGGGTCGGGGCGCCCGCCTTCGCCGTCACCCTGGCGGGCCTGCTGTTCTGGCTCGGCTTCATGCTCCAGCTGCTCGGCGACTCCGGCACGATCAACCTGGACGGCGACGGGGTGGTCGGCAAGCTGACCACGTACTACTTCACCGACGTCGCCGCCGCCTACGGGCTCGCCGCCATCGCGGTCATCGGCTACTTCGCCGCGGCCTTCCTGGACACCCGCCGCCGCGAGGCGGCCGGTATCCCGGCCCGCCCGCTCGCCGACATCGCCGTGCGCACCGCGGTCATCGGCGTGTTCGGCTTCGCCGCCGCGTACATGTTCAACCAGTACCGCGGCCTGCCGCTCGCGCTGGTCCTCTTCCTGATCGTCCTGGTCGGCACGGACTTCCTGCTCCGCCGTACGGCCTACGGGCGGAAGATCTTCGCGCTCGGCGGCAGCGTCGAGGCCTCCCGGCGCGCCGGCATCAACGTCACCGCGATCCGTGTCTCCGTCTTCTCCATCGCGGGGACCTTCGCGGCGATCGGCGGCCTGTTCTGGGCCTCCAAGATCGCGGCGGCCAACCAGGGCTCCGGCACCGGCGACCTCCTGATGAACGTCATCGCGGCGGCCGTCATCGGCGGCACCAGCCTCTTCGGCGGCCGGGGACGCACCTGGAACGCGCTGCTCGGCGTCATGGTGATCGTCTCCATCCAGTACGGCCTGTCGCTGGAGGGCATCGCCACGCCGATCCAGTACATGGTCACGGGAGCCGTGCTTCTCGCCACGGTCGTCATCGACTCCGTCACCCGTAGGACCCAGAAGACCGCGGGCCGCGCCTGACCGCACAACCGCGCAGGTGCCCGGTGCTCCCAGGGGCTCCGGGCACCTGCGCGTTTCCGGCATTCCGGATGCGAACAGGGCCGCCCGATGCCCGCCGCCGCTAGCGGAACATTAGACTCATCGGATCGGCACGCTCGATCAGCTCAAACGCAAGGAGGCACGGGTGGATCTGCTGACCCGCATCAAGGGACCGCGCGACCTGGACCGGCTCAGCCTCGGTGAGCTGGACCAGCTCGCGGAGGAGATCCGTACCTTCCTCGTGGACGCGGTGTCCAAGACCGGCGGACACCTCGGCCCCAACCTGGGCGTCGTCGAGCTCACCATCGCCCTGCACCGGGTCTTCGAGTCGCCCCGGGACAAGGTGCTCTGGGACACCGGCCACCAGAGCTACGTGCACAAGCTGCTCACCGGCCGCCAGGACTTCTCCCGACTCAAGAGCAAGGGCGGCCTCTCCGGCTACCCCTCCCGCGCCGAGTCCGACCACGACGTCATCGAGAACAGCCACGCCTCCGGGGTCCTCGGCTGGGCCGACGGCCTGGCCAAGGCCAACGAGGTCCTCGCCAAGGACGACCACGTCGTCGCGGTCATCGGTGACGGCGCCCTCACCGGCGGTATGGCCTGGGAGGCGCTGAACAACATCGCCGCCGCCAAGGACCGCCCCCTCGTCATCGTCGTCAACGACAACGAGCGCTCCTACGCCCCGACCATCGGCGGCCTGGCCAACCACCTCGCCACCCTCCGTACGACCGACGGTTACGAACGGTTCCTGGCCCGCGGCAAGGACATCCTGGAGCGCACGCCCGTCGTCGGCCGCCCGCTGTACGAGACCCTGCACGGCGCCAAGAAGGGCCTCAAGGACTTCATCGCCCCGCAGGGCATGTTCGAGGACCTCGGCCTGAAGTACGTCGGCCCGATCGACGGCCACGACATCGAGGCCCTGGAATCCGCGCTCCAGCGCGCCAAACGCTTCCGCGGCCCGGTCATCGTGCACTGCCTCACCGAGAAGGGCCGCGGCTACACCCCCGCCCTCCAGGACGAGGCCGACCGCTTCCACGCCGTGGGCAAGATCCACCCGGACACCGGCCTGCCGATCTCCACCTCCGGCCTCGACTGGACCTCCGTCTTCGGCGAGGAGATGGTCAAGCTCGGCGAGGAGCGCGAGGACATCGTCGCGATCACCGCGGCCATGCTCCAGCCCGTCGGCCTCGGCAAGTTCGAGGCCGCCTTCCCGGACCGGATCTACGACGTCGGCATCGCCGAGCAGCACGGCGCAGCCTCCGCGGCCGGCCTCGCCACCGGCGGACTCCACCCGGTCTTCGCGGTCTACGCCACCTTCCTCAACCGCGCCTTCGACCAGGTCCTGATGGACGTCGCCCTGCACAAGTGCGGTGTGACCTTCGTCCTGGACCGTGCCGGCATCACCGGCACGGACGGCGCCTCGCACAACGGCATGTGGGACATGTCGATCCTCCAGTGCGTGCCCACGCTCCGGATCGCCGCCCCGCGCGACGCCGACCAGGTCCGCGCCCAGCTGCGCGAGGCCGTCGCCGTCGACGACGCGCCCACCGTGGTCCGCTTCTCCAAGGGCGCGGTCGGCCCCGCCGTCAAGGCGGTCGGCAGGGTCGGCGGCATGGATGTCCTGCGCGAGCCGAAGGCCGCCCGCCCGGACGTCCTGATCGTCTCGGTCGGCGCGCTCGCCCCGATGTGCCTGGAGATCGCCGACCTGCTGGACGCCCAGGGCATCTCCAGCACCGTCGTCGACCCCCGCTGGGTCAAGCCCGTCGACGAGGCGCTCGCCCCGCTCGCGGAGCGCCACCGCGTCGTCGTCACCGTCGAGGACAACAGCCGCGCCGGAGGCGTCGGCTCCGCCGTCGCCCAGGCCCTGCGCGACGCCGGTGTCGACGTACCCCTGCGCGACTTCGGCATCCCGCCGGTCTTCCTCGACCACGCCTCGCGCGGCGAGGTCATGGCCGAGATCGGACTGACCGCGCCGGACATCGCCCGACAGGTCACCGGCCTGGTCGCCAAGCTCGACGGCCGCTTCGAGACCCGCGCCGTGGAGCCCGCCCGCGACTGACGCGCTCGCCTCCGTACGGCCGATGGGCCGGGAGATCCGCCCCTGTACGGGTGGTTCTCCCGGCCCTTTCGCATGAAACGGGCCAGATGGCGCGTTCATGTGCGACAGGGTCCCCATCATGGCGTTCACAACGAATGCGTGGAGGTATCGCAGGTGAGCGCGCAGGTCACACCACCCCGCGGAAACGGCATGTTCCGCACCAAGTCCGTCGAACAGTCGATCCTGGACACCGAGGAGCCGGAACACGCGCTCAAGAAGTCCCTCTCCGCCCTGGACCTCACGGTCTTCGGCGTCGGCGTCATCATCGGCACCGGCATCTTCGTCCTCACCGGACAGGTCGCCAAGGAGACGGCGGGCCCCGCCACCGCCATCGCGTTCGCCGTGGCGGGCGTCGTGTGCGCGCTGGCCGCGCTCTGCTACGCCGAGTTCGCCTCCACGGTCCCCGTGGCCGGCTCCGCCTACACCTTCGCGTACGCCGCGCTGGGCGAACTGGTGGCCTGGATCATCGGCTGGGACCTGGTACTGGAGTTCGCGCTGGGCACCGCGGTGGTCGCGGTCGGCTGGTCCGGCTACGTCCGCTCGCTGATGGACAACGTCGACTGGACGATGCCCGAGGCGCTCTCGGGACCGGACGTGGCGGAAGGATTCGGCTTCGACATCCTGGCCTTCGCCCTGGTGCTGGTCCTGACCGTCATCCTGGTCGTCGGCATGAAGCTGTCCGCCCGGGTCACCTCGGTCGTGGTGGCGATCAAGGTCGCGGTGGTCCTCATGGTGATCATCGCGGGCCTGTTCTTCATCAAGGCCGAGAACTACAAGCCTTTCATCCCGCCGGCCGAGAAGCAGCCCGCCGGCTCGGGCTGGGACGCGCCGCTCGTGCAGCTGCTGTTCGGCTACGAACCGACGAACTTCGGCGTGATGGGCATCTTCACCGCCGCCTCCATCGTCTTCTTCGCCTTCATCGGCTTCGACGTGGTGGCCACCGCCGCCGAGGAGACCAAGCTGCCCCAGCGCGACATGCCGCGCGGCATCCTCGGCTCGCTCATCATCTGCACGGTGCTCTACGTGGCGGTCTCGATCGTGGTCACCGGCATGCAGAACTACCGCGAACTCTCCGTCAGCGCCCCGCTCGCCGACGCCTTCAAGGCCACCGGGCACCCCTTCTACGCCGGGCTGATCAGCTTCGGCGCGGCGGTCGGTCTCACCACGGTCTGCATGATCCTGCTGCTCGGCCAGACCCGGGTCTTCTTCGCGATGAGCCGCGACGGCCTGCTCCCGCGCTTCTTCTCCAAGACGCACCCGCGCTTCCGCACGCCCTACCGCCCGACGATCCTGCTCGGCGTGCTGATCGCGATCATCGCCGGGTTCACGAGTATCGAGGAGCTGGCCACCCTGGTGAACATCGGCACGCTCTTCGCGTTCGTCATCGTCGCCCTCGGCGTCCTGGTCCTGCGCCGCACCCAGCCGAACCTGCCCCGCGCGTTCCGTACCCCGTGGGTGCCGGTGCTCCCGATCGCCTCGGTGGCCGCGTCGGTCTGGCTGATGCTCAACCTGCCGGTGGAGACCTGGGTCCGCTTCGGCGCCTGGATGGTCCTCGGGGTGATCATCTACTTCGTGTACGGGCGCTCCCACAGCCGCATGGCCAAGGAGGGCCGCTGACGTCCGGGCCGGGTCGGGGCCTCACGGAGCGGCCCCGCCCGGCGCCCGCAGCCCCACCTGCCCGGCCAGGAACGCGAGGCACTCGGCCTCCAGCGCCACCACGCGCGAGACGGCGCGGGCGCCGTGCCCGACGCCGCGTTCCAATCGCAGCAGGACCGGCCCCGCCCCGGACGTGGCGTGCTGCAGGGCGGCGCACATCTTGCGCGCGTGGAGCGGGTCGGTCCTGGTGTCACCGTCCGAGGCGGCCAGCAGCACCGCCGGGTAGCTGACGCCGGGCGTGACGCGGTGGTACGGGGAGTAGCCCAGCAGCGTCCGCGCCTGTGCGGGGTCGCGCACACTGCCGTACTCGGGCACCCAGCTGGGCCCCAGCCCCGACGACTCGAAGCGGACCATGTCCAGGAGCGGGACCCGGCACACCGCGGCGGCGTACTTCTCGGGCTCCTGGGTCAGGGCCGCGCCGACCAGCAGCCCGCCGTTGGAGGAGCCCATCACCGCGACCCGGCCCGGTGCGGCCCAGCCGGCCGCCAGCAGGTGGTCGGAGGCCGCGGCGAAGTCGTCGAACGTGTTCTGCTTGTTGGTCCCGCTGCCGGCGAGGTGCCACTCCTCGCCCTCCTCGCCGCCGCCGCGCAGCCCCGCCCAGGCGAAGACGCCGCCCGCCCTGACCCAGGCGAGGACCTGCGGCCGGTACCGGGGCGACATGATCTGGCCGAAGCCGCCGTATCCGGTGAGCAGGGTCGGGCGCGGCACGTCCGGGCGGCCGGTGGGGGAGATCACGAACATCCGTACCGTCGTCCCGTCCCGGGACGGGAAGGCGACCTGCCGGGTGACCGCCCCCTCGGCCCCGGGCGCGTGCCGGGAGCCGTGCTCCCAGCACGTCGCGCGGCACGTCCGCCCGTCGAAGCGGAGGATGCGCGTCGGCGTCCCGAAGTCGGTGTAGGTGAACCAGGCCTCGTGGCTGCCGGCCGGCCCGGGCGCGAAACCGCCGACGGTGCCGCTGCCCGGCAGGGGTACCGAGGCCACCTGCCTGCCGTCCGTCAGATCGTGCACGGTCACTTCGGCCACCGTGTGGCGGGTCCAGGCGGCCAGGCCGAGCGGATGGTCGAGCTCGGGTCCCGAGACCACCGTGAAGTGGGTGAGGACCGCGTCGGGACGTCCCGCGACCACCTCCCGCCACGCCTCGGGGCCGCGGTGGAGCGCGTCCGGCGGGCACGCGACGACGTGGCCGCGAGCGGCGCCGTGGTCGGTGCGCAGCCACACCGGGTCCTGCGGACCGGTGCCGGGCGCCACATGCAGATGGGTGGCGGCCGGGATGTTCTCCTGGACCGGCACCAGCAGTGGCCTCTCCAGCGGTCCCGCGCTCAGGTCGGCCAGGTAGAGGTCGGTGCGGCGGCCGGTGCCGAGCGTGGCCCTGATCCCGAGCCAGCGGCCGTCGGCGGACCCGGAGACGCTGTAGAACTGGGTCCTGTCCCGGCCCTCGCCGAAGACCAGGGCATCGGTGCCGGGCGCGGTCCCGACCCGGTGCAGCCAGACCCGGCGGTGGTACTGCTCCTCGCCGGGGTTCAGCCGGGGGTCCAGCCGCCGGACGTAGTAGAACGCCTCGGCGCCGGGCAGCCAGGCGACCGACGACCTCCGCACCCGGTCCACCGGCCCGTCGACGACCTTCCCGGTCGCCACGTCGATCACCTGGAGCCGCGAGTCCTCGGTGCCGTCCCGGGAGACCTGAAAGGCCAGCAGATCGCCCTCCAGGGACGGCTGCCAGGCGTCGAGGGAGGTGCGCCCGGACGGGTCGAGGACCTGGGGGTCCAGCAGCACCCGCCCGGTATCCGCCCCCGTATCCGTCCCGGGCTCCGCCACCATGAGCACGGGATGCTCCTGGCCCGCGTCCTGCCGCAGCCAGAAGATCCTGCCGCCGCGGACCCTGGGCGGTGTCGCGCGATCGACGGCGGTGAGCGCCGCGACCTCCGCCTCCCACCACTCCCGGCCGGGCCAGGTCGCCCGCGCCGCCGTGTAGAGGGCCTCCTGCTCGGCGTCCCAGCGGATCACCGCGTCCGCCCTCGCGTCCTCCAGCCAGCGGTACGGGTCGGGGACGGGCACCCCGTGCACCTCGTCCACGACGTCCTGCCGGGCCGTGCGGGGGTAGTCGTGCGGTGCCGGTCGGGCGGCGGAGGTCACTCGGTGCTCCCTCGTCGTGGTGGGGCAGGGCTTCGGACAGCGGCGGCCTGCGAGGCCGTCTTCCCGGCCGGGCCGGTGGGCTCGACGGCACCTTCGTCCCCGGCCGGTCCTCCGGCGGGCCCGCCGTCCTCGGCGGTCTCCGGGTCGGGCAGGGCGCCGCGGGCGTAGAGGCCGGACAGCAGGATGCACAGCCCGGCCACGGCGATGATCGTGTCGATGGGGCCGAACCGCAGGCCTGCCACCGAGCCGTCGAAGTCCCGCAGCAGGGTGCCGGCGAGCCAGCCGGACAGTGCCGCCGCGACCATCGCCGCCAGCTGCGTCATCGGCTGGAACACGGCGACCACCCGCCCGCGGTACTCGGCGGACGCCGCCGAGAGCAGCAGCGGGGCCATCGCGGTGTTCAGCACGGTGAGGGGAATGGTGAACAGGACGAGCAGGATGATGCCGCCGACGAATCCGGTCTGCCGGGAGTAGGCGACCAGCAGGGCGCCGCTCACCAGCAGGCTGACCCACGTCGTCCGCCGCGCCCCGATCCACTGCACCACCCGGCCGGCGCACAGCGCGCCGACGATGCCGCCCACCCCGATGGCCATGCCGACGTAGCCGAAGAGCTTGGCCGACATGCCCAGGTTCTCGGTCGTGAAGAAGATGTTGAGCGTGTTCAGCGCGCCGACCCCGAGCTGGCCGATCACGGCGAAGACCAGCAGCGCGACCAGGAACCTGCTGCGCCCGAAGAATCGGAGGCCCGCCACGAACTCCCGCAGCACGCCGGACCGGTGACCGGCGGCCTTCCCCTTGCCGCTCCCGTCGACCGGAGCCTTCTCGGCCGGGGCCACCCGGACCGAACTGATGGCGACGTACGACACCAGGTAGGAGAGCGCGTTGAAGAGCATGGCCCATTGCACGCCCAGCGTGAAGAACAGCGGCGCGGCGAGCGGCGGGCCGATGATCAGTGCCGTCTGACTGGTCGCCTGGGTGATGCCGGCCGCCCTGGCGCGGTCGGCATCACCGGTCACCAGGTCCGCGATGATCGTGAAGCGGGCCGGTGCGAAGAACCGCGCGGCCGCGTGCAGGAGCAGCACGGTGCCGTAGACGAGAGCGAGCCACACTCCGGCCGGCAGCGCGTCGGCCGGCAGGAAGGAGACGACGGCCAGCAGGGCCACCAGCCCGCCCCGCAGCACTTCGGTACCGAGCATCGTGCGGCGTTTGTCCCAGCGGTCGACGAAGACGCCCGCGATCGGACCCACGACGAGCACGGCGGTTCCGCCCGCCACCAGGACGCCGCTCACCGCCGCCGGGGCCCAGCTCTCGTCCTTCGCCAGTACGGTGGCCACCCACAGCATCAGGGTGGTGCTGAAGACCATGTCCCCGACGGACGAGACGGCCTGTCCGATCCAGAGCCGGGTGAAGTCGGGGCTGATCAGGTTCAGTCGCGGTGCCATGACGGCCTCCCCGAGGAGAGGACCAGGGTCATGAGAGCGGTCACCAGGGTCGTGTGGTACGCCTTCCGGAAGAACTCCCCGGCCGGCGCCGACCGGGGTGCCATGAGCGCGGCCGACCGCCCGGGAATCGCCCCGTCCGACCGCTGGGCCCGCCCCAGGCACTCCACGGCCGCGGCCCCCGAAGGGGTGCGCAGCGGCTCAAGACCGAGGATGAACTGCGTGATGACGAGTTCGGCGGCCAGGTCCCACCGGTCCTGCCCGACGCAGTGGTCCAGCATCCGGCGGACCAGCTCCCGCGCGTGTGCCAGGGCGTCCCCGTCCAGACCGGTCGGGGCCCGCCCGTAGTCGCCGAGGAAGAACGCGGCGTGGGTGAGGGAGTATCCCTCGGAGTCGGTGAGCGGTGCCACGTCGTCCGTGACCACGCCCCCCGTGACCACGTCGTCCGTGGCCACGTCCCCCGTCGCCGCGCTCCCCGGCGCGGCGGCGGTCAGGGTGACGAGCGGGCTCTGTCCGACGAGTTCGGCGTACGGCTCGATCGTGTGGTCCACACCCGCCTTGTCCGCGTAGAAGCGGATCTCCATGCGCTTGAGCGGCGACTTGCCGGCCGGCGAGAGGAAGTCGGGAGCGAGCCGCCCGAGCGTGGCCCGGCACGCCGAGTCGTCGATCCCGTCCGGGGCGAGCCCGGCGTAGGCCAGTCCGTAGGTGGGGGCGGAAGGGGGGTGGGCGTCGAAGAGCCGCGGGAACTCCGGGCGCTGCCAGAGCTTGCGCAGGAGGGCGGTCGCCCCGTCCAGCCGCTCGTCGTGGGATCCGCCGGGCCGGGGTGAGCAGTGGCACAGCAGCGCCAGTTCCAGTACGGCCTTCGACTGCCGGTGCGTCGCCGTCCCCGCGTCGGCCGCGTACGGGTCGAAGTGGTCCAGGTTCGCTCCCAACCAGTCGAGCGTGCCGGCGGAGAGCTGGTCGAGAGATGACGTCATGGCTACAGGCGCTCCGTCTCGTCCAGGTAGTCGAGCAGGGTGGCGTCCACGTCGTCGCGGAACCGCATGAGGTTGCGGGTGTCCTCGTCGTAGCGGTAGAGGTCCTCGCAGGAGATCCAGCGGTCGCGGGTCGCCTCGGCCGGCCGGTACCCTTTCGCCACCGTGCCGACCTCCCAGTCGGGTTTGCCCGCGGTCTCCCAGCAGCTGGCCAGGGTCCCGTCCGCGCTGATCACCGCGCCGTAGCGGCCTTCGGTGTGGCCGCAGGTGAGGCAGGGCCGGCGGGCGCCCGGACGGCTCACCCTGAAGCCGAGTTCGAGCGCCCGGCGCTGCCACCGGGTGAAGTGGGCGGAGAGCTCGCCCGTGTGCAGCAGGTCGTTGGCGTATCCGATGCCCACGTCGCCGACCCGGGCGAAGTACAGCGCGCACCGGGAGGGGTCCAGCTGCGCCGCGAGCCGGTCGATGAGCGCGTCGACGCCGTCGAAGGTCTCCTGGGAGACGTTGACCCGCAGGGTCCACCGGATGGGCGTGACCTCGCTCGCCGCGACGATGTTACGGACGATCTTGTCGTAAGTGCCGCCGTTGTCGGCCCTGTTGACCCGGATGCGGTCATGGTCGGCGCGGTCGCCGTCGAAGGTGACCTGCACGGAGTCGAGCCCGAGGCCGGAGAGCTGCCGCGCGAGCCGTGGGGTGAGCAGGGTGGTGTTGGAGATCATCCAGGCCGACGTCATCCCGATGCCCGAGGCCCGCTCCAGCAGTTCCAGGCAGCCGCGCGGGTTGAGCAGGGGCTCCCCGCCGAACAGGAGGATCCGTAGCCTGTCGAGTTCGGCCGCGGCCATCTGCCGCTCGGTGAACCCGAGGATCGAGGTGATGGTCTCCGAGGTGAGACGGGTCCGGGCGATCCTGGGCGGACGGCTGCCGTCCGTGGTGTCCTGGGCGGTGTTCTGGAAGCAGTATCCGCAGCCCAGGTTGCAGTTGGTGCTGGTGAGGACGGTCAGCGCGTACGAGCGGACCGGCGGGGCGGCGAACATGCCGCGCTCGCGCAGCCGGCGCTCCGCGTCGGGCCGCAGATCACCCTCGGGGGTGACGTGCCGGCCGCCGAGGCGGACGACCCCGCCCCGGCCGAGGAACCACCAGTTGCGTCTGCCTTCGAGGAGGCGTGCGCCGTCCGGGAGTTGGACCTGTTGCAGGCTCATCGCGTCCTCCGAGCTGTGGGTGGTGCCGTGGTCGGAACGGGGTGGGGGCGGCGGCCGTCGGCGAGCAGCAGCGTCGTCAGCGCGGTGACGAGCGTCGGCTGATAGGCCCACCTGAAGTACTGCTGGGGAGGGGCGGACGCCGGGGCCCGTCCCCGGGCGGTCTTGCCGGGTAGGGAACCGTCCGGTGACCGGGCCCCCGCGAGCATCCCGAGAGCCGCTGTCCCGGAAGGCGTCCGCAGCGGGTCCGAGCCCAGGCAGTGCTGGGCGAGCAGCAGCTTGGCCGCGTACTCCCACGCGTCCTCGCGTACGCAGTGCTCGGTGAGCCGCTCCACCACGCGCAGCGCCCGCTCCCGGTCCTCCGCGTCCAGGCCGGTGTCGCGGAAGCCGTAGTCGGAGAGGTAGAACACGGTGTCCGTCACCTGGCAGACGTCCAGTTCGGCCACCGGCACACCTTCGGCGCGCGCCAGCATGCTGCACGCGTACAGCTCCTCGTACGAGGCCAGTTCGTGCCCGAGGCCCGCGAGTTCGGCGTAGAACCTGGTGCCCAGGTGGAGGTAGGGCGACTTGAGGCGCGGCGTCAGATAACCGTCGGCGGACAGCTGGTCGAGCACGCGGCGTCGGGCGTCGGTGACGGACCCGGCCGGTGCCAGAGCGGCCCAGATCAGACCGAACGGCCGCGCGCTGTCGGGGGAATGGGCGAGGAGGTGCGGGAAGTCGGTTCGTCGCCAGGCGTGTTCCACGACCGCGAGCACGGGCTCCAGGGCGTTGTCGTCCGGCGCGGCCCTCTGCCAGCAGCGGCAGAGCAGCGCGAGTTGCAGGAGGGCCTTCACCCGCGGCGTCACGGGCAGTTCGGCACGGCCGGCGGGGGAGTCGAGACGGCCGGCATGGAGCCCCAGCCACCGCCCCGTACCCGCGGCCAGGATCGCGACGGTCTCCTCGGCGGCGGCTGTCCCGCCGTCCGTGTCAGGGGCTGACGTTCGCGTAGTCATGGTCCTCCTTCGGGATCATGGAGTGCTGGGCCATTCGCTCGACGACGTCGGCCGCACGGGCGGCGCCGTCCACCGCTGCCAGCCTCCGGCCGAGGGTCCGGGCGCGGTCCCGCAGGGCGTCGTCCCGCCACGCGGAGTCCAGCAGCGCCGGCCAGTCCGACAGCGCGGATTTCGGCAGGTGCACGCCCACGCCGGCCCGCATACAGGCACCGGTGAGCAGCGGCTGCTCGGATCCGTTGGGCGAGGCCGCGAGGGGGCGGCCACGCAGCAGGGCGGCCAGTACGGGGGCGGATGTGCCGCTGGTCACCACCAGGTCGGCCAGGTCGATCAGCGGGCCCATCCATGGCTTGCGCACCGTCAGGATGTCGGCGTCCGGGGCGGGTTGGGGGCTCGGGGAGCGGCCCTGCTCCACCACGGCCTGGAACCGGCCGCCGGTGAAGGTCTCGTTGAGGTGGGGCCACCGGCTGCCGCCCTCGAACACGCGCCCGAGGTGGACGTACACCACAGGCTTCCCGGACCGCGCCACCCGGTCCCTGACCGCGTCGACCTCGCCCGGCCCGGGCGTCGGCTCCCAGCGCAGCGGCCCCACGTGCACGACCCGGTCGGGCAGTTCGGTGCCCGGGTACTCCAGCTCCGGGTCGCCGCGCAGCAGCAGGGCGTCGCCCGGCAGCGGGTCGTCCCCCCACCGGGAGCCACGCGCCGGCAGCCCCGCCTGTTCCCGCACCTCGGCGTACTGCTGACGCATCTCACGGGTCCGGTTCCGGCGGGGCCTGCCCAGCGGCGGCTCGTCGTCCCCGCCCGCCCGGTAGTCCCACAGGTGGACCGAGAGCCCGACGACCGCCACGGGAAGGCCGAGCACCTCGGCGGCGAGCAGGGTGCCGTGGCACAGCACGGAGGTGATGAGCAGGTCGGCCCGGTCCGCGCGGGCGGCGCGCACCGTCGCCCGGTACTGCGCCATGGCGCAGGTGCCCCACCACGCGACGGAGAACGCGCGCCGTTCGCCGAAGTCCTCCGTCGCCGCGAACGGCAGTCCGGCGTCGGCGGCGACCGAGGCGGCGCCGGATCTGCCCAGCACGCTGACGTGATGGCCGCGCCGCCGGAGCTCACGGCCGGCCGCGATCGTCGGGTAGAGGTAGCCGCCGTCGCTGAGCGGACACAGCAGGATCCTCACGACGCCCCCCGGCGGGGGCGGGCCGGCCGGATGCCGGACAAGGCGTGCCGGAGCGGAGCGGCCGGTGCCGGGAGTTCCCGCACCGCGTGCTGCGGGGCCCGGTGCGGGCGCGGGCGCTGTGCCGGCGGGGCGGCGGGGGTCACTCGGTGCTCCCTCGTGGCGTGGCGGGCGGTGGCGGCCCTGAACGGGCGGGAGGGCCGACAGGGAGAGGGCCGCACGGCGGCCGGGCGCGTGACGCGGCCGGCCCTGACGGCGGCCGGGCCTCCGTCGCCCGGAACGATCTGTCCGAGCTCCGGAGGCCCGTGCGGTGCACAGGACTCGACGGGGCGAGCTACTGCAGCATGTCGCTGTTGTTGGTGAGGCAGTTGCCCGCCTCGTCCTCGCCGTCCTCGCTGTGCGCGACGACCTCGAAGTCCTCGGACTCGGTCGGCTCCTGGCTCTGGTTCTCAGGCATGTTCTTCTCCTCTGTCGGCGGTGTCGGTTGCACCGGCTGAGAAGGAACGTACGGACGCGCGGTATGGGAACGCCTGATCGTCGGCCCGACGCCGGTATGCGGCCCATGACACGGGCACGTTGCAGCACGGGAATCCGGTGCGGGGGCTCGGTGCAGGACCGTGGACACGTGTCGGCCCACCGCACGTCGGCGCGCGGCCGGGAGGCCGAGAAGGGCGGCCGGGCGCGGTGGGCGGGGACGGCCGCGCGCGACGAGGGCCAGCGTGCCCCGGCCCGGAGGCAGTGCCTTGGAATGCACGGGCCTGAGAAGCGGCATCAGGAGCTACGGACCGCAGGCACTGGCATCAGGAGCTACGGACCAGAAGGCGGGCATCAGGGGGTACGGGCCGGAGAAGCAGGCCTCGGAACGTACGGGCCGGAGAACCCGGACTCAGAAGGTGCGGGCCGGGGAGCGTCACGCGTCCGGCGACGGCCGGACCGTGCGGGGTCCCACGCAGCGGGCCCCGTACGCCTCGACCCGCTGTCGCAGTCCCCGGTCGGCGGTGACGACGACGCAGTCCCGGTCCGGGGCGGCCCCGGCCGCCAGCTCGGCGATCAGGTCGTCGCCGCTGCCGGCGGCCGAGTCGACCCGCACTCCGGCCACGGAACCGACGCCCCGGGCGGCCCCTTCCACGACGAGCACCAGTTCGACGGGGCCGGGCAGCCCCGGCAGCCCGGCAGCCGCGTACGGGACCAGCGAGTCACGCAGCCGGGTCGCCGCCCCGCGCCGGTCCCGCCACCACCCGTCGGGCACCGAACCGACCACGTTGGCGGCGTCCACGATCACCAGCACCGCATCGTCATCGCTCATCCCGGCAGGGTGTCACGGGCGGTGCGGCACGACGGGGCCTCAGCCCCCGGTGGCGGGGGACTTCTTCGCGTCCTCGGGGATCGCGGTGTCCTCGCGGATCGCCTTCCACAGCTGACCCGCCTGCGGCTGGGCCGCGATCACCCGGTTCTTGTCGATCTTGTCGTACGCCACCGGCAGCATGATCGTCTCCATCGAGGCCGGGTCGACGCCGTTCATCGAGCGGGCGAACTCCGCCAGCGAGGTGAGCGACGCGAGCCCCGAGTCGGTCGTGAGCGACTTGGTGGCCGACTTGGCGATCTTGTACGAGTTCGCCGGACTGCCCAGCAGGTCCTGTGACTTGACCTCGCTCAGCAGGGCCATCAGGAACTGCTGCTGGAGCCCGATGCGGCCGAGGTCGCTGCCGTCGCCGATGCCGTGCCGGGTCCGGACGTACGCCAGGGACTCGGTGCCGTTCAGCTTCTGCGGCCCCGCGGCGAGGCTCAGCCCGGAGGCCTTGTCGTCGATGTCCTGCGGTACGTCGACGGTGACCCCGCCGATGGCGTCGACCAGGTCCTTGAACCCGGCGAAGTTGATCTCCAGGTAGTGGTCGATGCGGACGCCGGACATCTTCTCCACCGTCTTCACCACACAGGCCGGGCCGACCTGTGAGTAGACGGAGTTGAACATGACGCGTTCCTTGGCGGACACCGTGGATCCGTTGTCCCCGACGCACTCGGGCCGGGTCACCAGGGTGTCGCGCGGGATGGAGACGGCGACGGCCTTCGACCGGCCCTCGGGTATGTGCACCACCATCGCCGTGTCGGAGCGCGCACCGCTGACGCCCGCGCCGCCGCCCAGCTCCTTGTTCTCCGCCCCGGCACGCGAGTCCGAGCCCAGGACCAGCAGATTCTGCCCGCTGGTGGGCAGCTTCTCCGGGCGGTCCTCACCGAGCGCCTTGTTGATGTCGACGCCCTTGATGTTCCCGTCGAGCTGGCTGTAGAGCCAGTACACGGTGCCGCCGGCGGCGAGCAGCAGGACGAGCAGGACGCCGAGCGTGATCTTGAGTCCGCGGCGGCGCTTGCGGGGCTTGGCCGCACGTCGGGAGGCGCGCGGGCCCGGAGGCATGACGTCGTTGCTCATCCTGTTTCGAGTCCCTAGGTCTCGCGGCCCCGTGGGGCTGTGGCGGGTGGACTCGGGTGGGGGGAGGGGCCGGTCCGTATGCGGTGGTGGATATGAACTATAGGTGGACGAGAACTATAGACAGCCAGTCGAGCGCGTGTGCGGGAGAGCCGGTCGGTCGCCGGGGCGTGCGGGTGGTGCGTCGCCCTCGGTGGAGCCCGTTGACGTGGTTTCGCGTGTCGGATCCGTGTCACTGGCGGGGTCTAAGATATGGCAGATTCGAAATCGTGCACGATATGTCATGGCGTGACGTAGCGGATGCCACTTCTGGAAAGGTGACGGCGGAACCATGCTCGGACGCGATGCCCGCGCGACTTCGGAGGTCGCCCCCACCGCTCAGGCACTGAACGGCATCTGGCTCACCCGGGGCAGGGACGGCCGGCTCACGGTGTACGTCCACAGCGCCGACGGCCGCCTGCGCCGCTGGATCCAGGCGCGCCCCGGCGGCGGCCCCTGGACCGGTTCCGAGCTGGCGACGGGGGGCCGTCTCACCCACCTGACCGTCGTGCAGGACGCCAACGCCTACGTGCACTTCGTCGGCCGGCGGGAGCGGGCATCCGGCTCCGCCGTCGCCGTCGACATCGTGTACGCCATCCAGTACCAGACCGGTCGGCCGGTCAGCGCGTGGCACTCGCTGGGCAACCCGCACAAGGACGCGCCGGGGGGCGACCGCATCGGCGCTCCCGCCGTCGCGGTGAGCGGGTCGGGCGAGGTCCACATAGGCCTGCGCAACGCGGGCGGCGGGCTGATGCTGCGTCGCGAGCGGGCCGACGGCAAGTGGCGCGGCTGGGAGGACCTCAGGGGCTCACGCATCGAGGGTGATCCCACGGCGGTCGCGCTCGCGTCCGGAGTGGTGGAGTTCTTCGCGGCGGTCGAGGGGGGCACGCTGCACTGGCAGCAGAAGGAGGCCGGTGGCGGCTGGCACGAGGCCCAGCCCTCGCGCCTGGCGGTGCGGGCGGGTACGTCCGCCGCGCTGGAGACCGCTCCGGGCAGGGCCACGTTCTACTGGACCGACCCGGCGGGCGGGGTCGTCGCCTTCCGCGCGGGGGCGTGGCCGATGGCTCTCGGGGGTGCTCCGGGGGACGGGCCGCACGCGGCGATCCGGGTGGCTCTGGACGGCTACGACTGCACGGTGCTGGCTCACCGGGGAGTCGACGGCACGGCGGCGGTGGGCCTCGGCGTCACCGAGAACGAGGCCAACGGAGTGTGGTGGTCGGACACCGGGATCCGGTGTCTGGGCACGCCCGCGCTGGCACACGACGCCTACGGCCGACTGGTGGTGGCGGTGATCGGCGAGGACGGCGAGCCGCGACTGGCCCGACAGACGGACGGCCCCGGTCTCACGCTCGACGACTGGCGATCCGTCTGAAGCGTGGCACCCGCGCGGATGGTTGTAGCGCGCGACCCATGACATACATCACGCACATCGGTCCAGGCCTAATACATGATCATCACTTCATCTGCACATTGACATCCTTTAATGTTCACTTAAGATTTGCGTCTGGTGCTACAGCTTCGAGAGCTGAACGCGAGTGATCGAAGAGGACCGACTCTGGGCCAACGGGGGCTCGGGCGAGGGTGCTGAGCAGAGTTGGATCTTGGTGGTGGCCGTGTGCTCACCACTGCCGTGAACTGGAGAGTGAAGCATGGCCCCTGGGCCGCGTCTGAGTGTCATCGTCCCCTTCCAGGACGTTGAGATCTACCTCGACGAGTGCCTGGAGTCCATCGCTCGACAGACGTTCCGCGACTTCGAGGTCGTCATGGTCGATGACGGCTCGACCGACCGGTCCACGGAAATCGCCGAGGGGTTCTGCGCCCGCGATCCGCGCTTCCGGCTGATACGCCAGGAGTCCCGGGGGCCGGGGCACGCCCGGAACACGGGGCTGAACGCCATGCACCCCGCGGGCGAGTTCCTGGTGTTCGCGGACGGCGACGACGTCATCCCCGAGTACGCCTACGAACTGCTGATACGCACCGTCTCGGAGTCCGGCTCGGATTTCGTCTCCGGCAACGTCCAGATGATGAATTCCACCAAGAAGTGGCAGTCCCCCCTGCACAAGGGGCCGATGCAGAAGGACCGCCGCGGCACCCACATCACCCGGTTCGAGGCGCTGATCTACGACCGGACCGTGTGGAACAAGGTATTCCGCCGCGCTTTCTGGGACTACCACCTCATCCGCTTCCCCGAAGGGGTCCTCTACGAGGACTCCTGGGTCAACATGTTCGCGCACTTCAAGGCGCGGAAGGTCGATGTCATCACCGACATCGTCTACTTCTGGCGCCGTCGCGAGGGCGGCGCGGCGCCCTCCATCACCCAGCGGCACACCGAGATCGACAATCTGCGCGACCGGGTGGCCGCCGTGCAGTCCGTCAGCCGGTTCCTCGGGCAGCACCGGTCGCGCTCGTTCAAGGAGCACAAGCGCAAGTACGACCTGGCCTGCCTGAAGTCCGACCTCATGCTCCACCTCAAGGTGCTCCCCGACGCGGACGACGAGTACCGCGACGCCTTCATGTACGCGGCCCAGGAGTTCCTGGGCGAGGCGGACGACGACCTCATCGAGGAGTTGCCGGCCGACGCCCGGGTGAAGTGGCTCCTGGTCCATCAGGGGCGGCTGGGCGAGCTGCTGGACGTCATCGAGTTCGAGCGCAAGGGCGGTCCCCTGCCCGTACGCCGTCGGCTGCGCCGGTATCTGAACTACCCGCACCTGGAGAACCGCAAGACGGGCCTGTACAAGAGCGACTACCGCCTCGACAGGGAACTCTCGCCCGCCAGCTCGCTCACCGGGGCGCGTTGGGACGAGGAGTGGCTGACGCTGACCGGCTCGGCCTATGTGCGCTTCATCAATGTGCACAAGAAGCACATGTCGACCAAGGCGCTGGCGCTGCGGAACAAGAAGTCCGGCAGCAAGATCATCAACCTGGCGAAGACCACGTACTACCCGCAGGCGACCGAATACTCCAACCAGAACCGCTACTGCTACGACTGGGCCGGCTTCGAGAGCCG
This sequence comes from Streptomyces sp. NPDC091287, assembly GCF_044768525.1. NCBI lineage: Bacteria > Bacillati > Actinomycetota > Actinomycetes > Kitasatosporales > Streptomycetaceae > Streptomyces > Streptomyces sp. NPDC091287. The sequence goes on along the minus strand of NZ_JBIVUV010000003.1, from coordinate 104,352 downwards.
GTTCGACACCACCCGGCTCAAGAAGAAGGGCGAGTGGGTCGAGGGCACCTGGGACGTCGCCGCCGGTGTGTTCAGCCGCGGCCTCTTCCGGTACAAGAGCGTCGGCCGGGGCGGAGCGGGAGCCGCCGCCAACCCTCCGTACCGCTATGTCGACAAGAACACCCGCATCGTCCCCCTCTTCGTGCAGGGCTCCCTGAAGCTCCGCGTCGAGATCGTCCGGTGCCGCATCACCCGCCACCGGATCGTGGGCGAACACCTCGAACTCGGCGGTGTCTACCTGAGCCCCAAGGTCCCCGAGTGGGGGAAGCTCCGGGTGGTCAGCATGAACGGCGCCGGCCGGCACGACTCCTGGCTGTCGTTCAAGCCCGGGGGAGAGGGCTGGTGCACCTTCACCACCCGGGTCCCGCTGCGCAACCTCGTCCCCGGCTCGCGGGCCGACGGCGACAACTCCGTGCCCCAGGCGTGGACCATGGGCAGCAACGGCTGGAAGCTGACCGTGCACATGGAGGGCCGCAAGGCCCCGCTGTACCCGGTGATGGCCGAGGGCACCGGCGACGGCCACTACCGCATGCCCGAAAGGATCCAGACCGAGCAGGGCGACCGTGAGATCGTCGTCCACCGCAACGGCTCCGGCTACGCCGTCCTCTTCGAACGTGACGCGCTCCCGCTGGTCGGCGAGGTCCGCTGGCACGAGGACGGCTCGCTGGAACTCATCGGCAGCTACTCCTGCGTGGATCTGCTGCCCCCGGCCGAGTACACCAGCGCCCATGTCGTCGTCAGGTCCCGGGCCCACGGGGCCGAGCGCGCGGTCCCGCTGGAGTGGGACGGACACCGCTTCCGCTGCGTCGTCACCCCCGCGGCCATGCGCACCCTGGCCGGAGCCATTCCGCTGGCCGCCGGCCGCTGGGACTTCTTCCTGCGCCGCCAGGACCCCTCGTCCGTGGCTCCGGCCGACCGCTCGCCCGACCTGATGCTCAAGATCGAGCAGGACCTGATACCCGGGTTCCCCCAGGAGGCCGAGATGGGCGGGCGCGGCTACGACCTCCAGGCGGAGAGCTACGACCGGCTCTCCCTCCTCGTCCGTTCCGCGATGGCCGAGGACGCCCGGGGCCCCTACCGGCAGAAACTGCTGCGCACCAAGACCTACGCGCAGGCCCGGCGCCAGGCGATCAGGCCCGCCGTGCTCTTCGACGCCTTCAAGGGCACGCAGTACTCGGACAGTCCGCGCGCCGTCCACGAGGAGATGGTCCGGCGCGGCGTCGACGTGGAGCAGCTCTGGGTCGTCCGCGACGACCAGATCGACCTGCCGCCCACGGCGCGGTCCGTACGGATGTGGTCCCAGGAGTGGTACGAGGCACTCGCCACCTCCCGTTACATCGTCGCCAACAACCACCTCCCCGACTGGTTCGAGAAGCGTCCGGAGCAGGTCGTCGTCCAGACCTGGCACGGCACCCCGCTCAAGAAGATCGGCCACGACATCGAGGCCGTCCACTTCGCCGACCAGCGCTATCTGGAGCGGGTCGCGAAGGAGGTCCAGAACTGGGACATGCTGGTCTCGCCGAACAGCTTCTCCACGCCCATCCTCAAGCGGGCCTTCCAGTTCCCCGGCGAGATGGTCGAATGCGGCTACCCGCGCAACGACCTGCTGCGCCGCCCCGGAACGGAAGGACGGGCCGCGGAGATCCGGCGACGCATCGGACTTCCGCCCGGCAAGCGCATCATCATGTACGCCCCCACCTGGCGCGACGACCAGTTCTACGCCCCGGGGAAGTACAAGTTCGACTTCCGGATCGACCTCGGCGACGCCCGCGCCCGGCTCGGCGCCGACCACGTCCTGATGGTTCGTCGCCACCCCAACGTGGTGGACCCGGTTCCTGGTGCCGGTGACGGGTTCGTCTTCGACGTCTCCGACTACCCGGACATGGCCGATCTCTCGCTCATCACGGACGTGATGATCACGGACTACTCGTCGCTGATGTTCGACTACGTCAACACCGGGCGGCCGATCCTCTTCTTCACCTACGACCTGGAGCACTACCGCGACACCCTGCGCGGGTTCTACTTCGAGTTCGCCGAGAGCGCCCCGGGCCCCCTGGTGTCCGATTCGGCCGAACTGATCTCGGCGGTCCGGAACATCGACCGCATCCAGGACGCGTACGCCGACCGCTACCGGTGGTTCCAGGACCAGTTCTGCGACCTGGACGACGGATACGCCGCGGCCCGGCTGACCGACCGCGTCCTGATCGCCGGGGGCGACCTCACCCCCGACCGGGCGAAGGCCCCGGCGGTCGGCACCGTACCGGTCCGCCAGAGCCCCCCGGCGCGCCGGATGCTGGAGCAGACACAGCCGATCCAGCAGTTCCAGGCGCCTCAGCAGTCGATCATCCGGCAGGAACCCCAGCGGTACTTCCCGGCCGACGGACGCCGGGCGATCGGGGACACGACACCACCGCAGCACCGGACGACCGCTTCCGGCGAGCGCGTCTACGAGGGAATGATCATGTGAACCCGTGGCGGTCCGGTGCGCGGCGCCGCGCCGCAACGGATCCAGCCCCTCGCACGACATGAGCCGCCCGACCACGGAGACCGCCACCCATGAAGATCGCCTTTCTGCTGCACGACGCCTACGGAATCGGCGGTACGGTCAGCGCCACCCTCAACCTGGCGGGAGCGCTGGCCAAGCGTCATGAGGTCGAGATCGTCTCCGTCTTCCGTACCCGCGACACCCCGCAGGGCAACCTGGAGCCCGGCGTCCGGCTGACCCCGCTGGTGGACATCCGCGCCAACAGCGCGGACAAGGACCACCAGCTGTCCCGGCAGGCGTCGGTCGTCAGCCCGCGGAGCCCCTCGTTCTCGCAGCTGTACAACGCGCTCACGGACCAGCGGATCGGCGGCTACCTGGACGGAACCACCGCCGACGTCGTCATCGCCACCCGGCCGGTGCTGCTCATGTACCTGGCGCACTTCGGCGAACGCGACTACCTCAGGATCGGGCAGGAGCACCTGACCCACGATTCGCAGATCCCCGAGCAGCGTGCGTGCCAGAACAGAATCGTCCCGGACATGGACGCCTTCGTGACCGTGTCCCACGCCGACGCCGAGATCTACCGGGGGGTCCTGCCGCACGCCGCCTCCCGCATCCTCTCCATCCCCAACCCGGTGACCCTGCCGAGCGTGATGCCCGCGCGCAGCGGTCAGCACATCGTCGTGGCCGCCGGACGCCTGGTGAAGGTCAAGCGCTACGACGTGCTCGTCCGCGCCTTCGAGATCGTGGTCCGCAGCCGGCCCGACTGGAGCCTGCGGATCTACGGCTCCGGCAAGGAGGAACAGGCCCTGCGCGAGCTGGTGATGGAGCGCGGGCTGTACAACCACGTCCGCCTGATGGGACCGCACGCGCCGATGGAGAGCGAGTGGGCCAAGGGCGACATCGCCGCCGTCACCTCCGACAACGAGTCCTTCGGCATGACGATCGTCGAGGCCATGCAGGCCGGCCTGCCCGTCGTCAGCACCGACTGCCCGCTGGGGCCCCGCGAGATCATCCAGCACGGGGTCGACGGGTTCCTGGCCGTTCCCGGAGACCCGGAGTCGGTGGCCCAGGGCCTGCTCGCGATCATCAACGACGACCAGTTGCGGCTGCGCATGAGCGAGGCGGCCCGCCAGAACGCCTACCGCTTCGCCCCCGATGTCATCGCCCAACGGTACGAGGAGCTGTTCGACCACCTCCTCACCAACCGGGTACGCAATCCGGTGCGGCAGACCGCCCGCGTACTGGCCCAGGGGCGCCTGATAGCTGCCCCGGGTGGCGGCTTCCGGCTCCAGCTGAAGGTCACCGGCGAGGGCGCGACCGGCTACGCCGTGGGAATCAAGCTCCGCGACAGCCCGGAGCTCCGCACGGTCCCGCTGGAACCGGGGACAGTCGTCAAGGACGCCCGCGGTCAGCTCTGGGCCGAGACGATGATCGACCCCCGGCTGCTGCGCCCGCACGAAGGAACCTGGGACCTGCGACTGCACGGACCCGAGGGCCAGGACGAGCGGATGGTGGCCGAGGGGGTGGAGACCCAGTACCTCAGCGGACAGGCGCCCTGGCTGGACGGCCAGGGGGTCTCGTCGGCCATTCCGTACCGGACGATGGACGACTTCATCGCCCTGCGTACGTGGTACCGCCCCGCCCACGCGGAGATCGGCCAGGTCGTCGTCGACGAGGGCCGGACCGGCTTCCACCTCAGCCTGTTGCTGCCCGCGCCCGTCCGGGCGGGGACGGCGGTCCACGCCGTGCTGCGCCACCGGAACGACCGGACGACCGAGTTCGCCGTCCCCGTACAGGCGGTCGGCGGAACCTCCGTCACGTTCGCCGTTCCGCACCGGGAGTTCCTGGCCCGCCGCCTCGGCGCCACCGACATCTGGGACCTGTGGATACGGACCGGCGACGGCTCCGAGATGCGGGCCGGCCGGATCGGCGGGGACATCATCCGCCGCAAGCACACCGACCGCTTCCCCACGGCGGTGGACCGCTCCGACCTCGGTGTCGTGCACCGGACCGTCGCCTACATCACCGACGACAACGACCTGTCCTTCTCCGTGAAGCACGCCTGACCTCCGGCGGCCGCGGTCCGGAAGATCCCGGACGCGTCGGTACGCCGCCCCTGCATGAGATGGGAAATCCCGCGCCGTGTCCAAAGCAGCCCCGGGCCGTCCGCTGCACACCGGTATCGACAACTCCGGGACCTTCCCGGTCGAGTACCGGTTCGCGCACGCGCGGAACGGCAACCGGCACCTGGTCGTCGTCTTCGCCAACTTCTCCGTGCCCGGCGACTACGGATGGTCCAACGGGGTGTTCGACACGCTCCGGTCCAACGTCCTGTGGATTCGTGACCGCTTCCACGGAAAGAACAGCTACTACCTGTGCAAGGGGATGGACTTCGGACTGGAGCGGTCCGTCGTCTCCCTGATCTCCAACGTCCTGAACTCGCTGGGTCTCACGCCGGACCAGTGCACCATGTGGGGCGGCAGCAAGGGCGGGAGCGCGGCGCTCTACTTCGGACTGAAGTACGGCTTCCGGAACATCGTGTCGATGGTCCCGCAGTTCAGGATCGGCAGCTACGTCCTGCAGTACCCGTCCATCGCCGAGCACATGATGGGTGAGGTCACCGAGCAGAACACGCAGATCATCGACGACGCGATACCGGCCCTGGTCCGGGCCGGGGCGAACCGCAACGCCAACATCTACCTCCTCTCGTCGCCGCAGGACGAACAGTTCAAGGAGCAGGTGGAGCCGTTCCTGCCGCTGTTCACCGGCTACGAGAACCTCAACTTCATCTTCAGCGACTCCCCTCACATCGTCGATCACGCGCACGTGACCGGCCGGAACCTCCCGGTCCTGATGGGGCTGGTCAACTTCCTGATCGACGGGATCGCGCCGAGGATCGGGTTCGTACGCAGCGGGGGCGAGCAGCCGGACGCGGACACCTCGGCCATCGACTCGTACCTCAGGACCACCTCTCAGGTGCAGGAGGCGTTCGCCGCGCCGGTGGCCTACACCCCGGCGGCCGGAGGCACGGTGTACGGACGTTCGGTGATGTTCACCGGCGTGGCACCGGGCGCGGTACGGCTGAGCGTCTGGGAGCACGGCAAGTTCCTCGGCGCCCCGGAGGTCGCCCCCGACGGCTCCTGGAGCTGGGACCTCGGCCGCCCCTGGAGCGTGGGTGAGCACCCGGTGCGCATCCTCGGAGTGGACGCGGCCGGCTACCACTCCCAGCGGGCCGAGATCACGTTCACCGTCGCCGAAGCCCCCGAGGGATCGCAGCCGACGGGGCCGGGCGTGGCTCCCCAGCCGGCGGTGGGCGGCCCGCCTCCGGCACCGGTGGTCGTCGGGCCCGTCTCCGGTCAGCAGGTCCAGGGACCGCTGATCGGTATCGCGGGGTACGCCGAGGGCGCTGCCCGGGTCGAGTTCGTCGAGGACGGTATGCGGCTGGGCGTCGCCCCGGTGGCACCGGATACCCGTTGGTCCTTCGAGCCGGGATGGTCGTGGGCCGAGGGGGAGCACACCGTGGAGTGTCACGCGGTCGACCACTCCGGCCAGGAATCCCCGCGAACCGCCGTGCGGTTCGGTGTGGTGCACGCCTACCGGAGCTGAGCGACCGGAGCGCCGCACACGGGGCACCGGCGGCCCGGGCCTCAGCCCGCCTCGACCTCCATGATCAGGGCCAGATGGTCCGACGCGGACGTGTCACGCACCGAACAGCCGGTGCGCGGCAGATCGGTGAACAGGTAGTCGATCTTGCCGCCGGTGGCCAGAGTCGGGCGGCCGGTACGTGCGGCGGGCCCTCGCTGGTCGCATTCCCGATAGCGACGGAAGGCCTGGTGCGGCCAGATCCAGCCGCGGTCGTTCGCGGCCGTGGGCGGCGTGGTGTTCAGGTCGCCGCCGAATACCGTACGGGCGCCCGCCGCGTCGACCATCGCTGCCAACTGGTCGTCGCGCAGCTCCCACTGAGGATGCGCCCGGTCGCTGCCGGGCAGGCTCAGGTGGGCGGAGCACACCCGGAGCCCGGGCTCGGACACCGTCGCGCAGAGGATGCCGCGGTGCAGGCCGACCTCGGGCTCCTGGGCGTTCACCCTCGTGACCCGGGTCAGCGGCGAGGAGGCCAGCACCGCGATACCGGCCCGGCCACGGCCGGCCGCGCAGCCGACCGGGGTGAACCGCCCGTCGGGAGTGCGATGGGCGTAGCCCCGGAAGGCCGCGTCCCAGTCACGCCCCAACGCTCGGCGGGCCGCGGCCAGATCCTCCGTGCAGACCTCCTGCAGCAGAAGCACGTCCGCGCCATCGGCACCGGCCAGATCCCTGAGCGCCCGGACCTTGCGGTCACCGCTGCCGGTGCCGTCGCAGTTCCACTGCTCCACACCGCACATGTTCCAGGTGGCGACCCGTAGGCGTTCGCCGGCCGTCGGCAGCGCCGGGACCGGGACCGAAGCCGACAGGAGCGCCGACAGGGCCACGGCCACCGCCGTGATCAGCCGGACCGGCACGGGGCGTGCCCTCCCCGGAACCCCCGGATCCCGCGCCCCGGCAACGCGCCACATCTCCGTCGCCCCTCCGCCCGTGCCGGGCCGTGCATGCCGACGGGCCGTACGGGAGATCATCCCGTACGGCCCGTCCGTCGTGAAATCGAGCGTTACGCCGGCACGCTCGCCACGCCCCGCGCCAGGAACGGCTTGCCGTTGACCCGCTGGGAGACGCCCTCACGGTCCAGGTACGGCGTGATGCCGCCCAGGTGGAAGGGCCAGCCCGCGCCGGTGATCAGGCACAGGTCGATGTCCTGGGCCTCGGCGACGACGCCCTCGCCCAGCATCAGGCCGATCTCCTGCGCCACCGCGTCGAGCACGCGGTCGCGGGTCTGCTCCTCGGTGAGGACGGTGTCGCCCTGCTTGAGGAGCGCCGCGACCTCGGGGTCCAGGACCGGAGCGCCGGAATCGTAGACGTAGAAGCCGCGCTTGCCGGCCTTCACGACCGCCGCGAGGTTCTGCGAGACCGTGAAGCGCTCCGGGAAGGCGCGGTTCAGGGTCTCGGAGACGTGCAGGCCGATGGCCGGGCCCACCAGCTCCAGGAGCACCAGCGGGGACATCGGCAGGCCGAGCGGCTCGACGGCCTTCTCCGCGACCTCGACCGGGGTGCCCTCGTCGATGACGTTCTGGATCTCGCCCATGAAGCGGGTGAGGATGCGGTTGACGACGAACGCCGGGGCGTCCTTCACCAGGACAGCGGTCTTCTTCAGCTTGCGGGCCACACCGAACGCCGTCGCCAGCGAGGCGTCGTCCGTCTGCTCGCCGCGCACGATCTCCAGCAGCGGGAGGATCGCGACCGGGTTGAAGAAGTGGAAGCCGACGACCCGCTCGGGGTTCTTCAGCTTCGACGCCATCTCGGTCACCGACAGCGAGGAGGTGTTGGTGGCGAGGATCGCGTGCGCCGGGGCGACCGCCTCGACCTCCGCGAACACCTGCTGCTTGACGCCGATCTCCTCGAAGACGGCCTCGATGATGAAGTCCGCGTCCGCGAAGCCCTCGGCCTTGTCGAGGACACCCGAGACCAGGCCCTTGAGGCGGTTGGCCTTGTCCTGGTTGATGCGGCCCTTGCCGAGCAGCTTCTCGATCTCGGCGTGGACATAGCCCACACCCTTGTCGACGCGCTCCTGGTCGATGTCCGTGAGGACGACCGGGACCTCCAGGCGGCGCAGGAACAGCAGCGCCAGCTGCGAGGCCATCAGGCCCGCGCCGACGACGCCGACCTTGGTGACCGGGCGGGCCAGGCTCTTGTCCGGGGCGCCGGCCGGGCGCTTGGCGCGCTTCTGGACCAGGTTGAAGGCGTAGATGCCGCTGCGCAGCTCGCCGCCCATGATCAGGTCCGCCAGCGCCTGGTCCTCGGCGTCGAAGCCGGCGGACAGGTCGCCGTCCTTCGCCGCCGCGATGATGTCCAGCGCGCGGTACGCCGCCGGGGCCGCGCCGTGCACCTTGGAGTCGGCGATGGCCCGGCCGCGGGCGACGGCCTGGTCCCAGGCATCGCCGCGGTCGACCTCGGCGCGCTCGACGGCGACCGTGCCCTTGAGCACGTTCGCGGTCCAGATCAGCGACTGCTCCAGGAAGTCCGCACCCTCGAACAGCGCGTCCGCGATGCCGAGTTCGAAGACCTGCTTGCCCTTGAGCTGACGGTTCTGGTTCAGCGAGTTCTCGATGATCACCGAGACCGCGCGGTCCGCGCCGATCAGGTTCGGGAGCAGTGCGCAGCCGCCCCAGCCGGGGACCAGGCCGAGGAAGACCTCGGGCAGCGAGAACGCCGGGAGCGCCTTGGAGACGGTGCGGTAGGTGCAGTGCAGACCGACCTCGACACCGCCGCCCATGGCCGCGCCGTTGTAGTACGCGAAGGTCGGGACCGCGAGGCCGGAGAGGCGGCGGAAGACGTCGTGGCCGCCCTTGCCGATGGCCAGCGCGTCCTCGTGACGGCTCAGCAGCTCGACGCCCTTGAGGTCGGCGCCGACGGCGAAGATGAACGGCTTGCCGGTGATGCCGACGCCCGTGATGGTGCCCTCGGACGCCTCCTTCTCGACCTGGTCGATCGCGGCGTTCAGGTTCGCCAGCGACTGCGGTCCGAAGGTGGTCGGCTTGGTGTGGTCCAGGCCGTTGTCCAGCGTGATGAGGGCGAAGTTGCCCGCACCGGCCGGAAGGTCCAGGTGGCGTACGTGCGCCTGGGTCACGACCTCGCCGGGGAACAGCTCGGCCGCACCCTTCAGAAGCTCAGTGGTGGAGCTCATGCCTGACCCTCGCTTCGCTCGGCCCAGCATGCGCTCAAGCTGCACCCCTTGTTGGTTCGCTCGCTGCGCTCGCTCACTTGTTGCCTCCGTCAGCATTGAAGTGCGGGTTCTCCCAGACGACCGTGGCGCCCATGCCGAAGCCGACGCACATGGTCGTCAGGCCGTAGCGGACCTCGGGCTGCTCCTCGAACTGCCGGGCCAGCTGCGTCATGAGCCGGACACCGGAGGAGGCCAGCGGGTGGCCGTAGGCGATCGCGCCGCCGTACTGGTTGACGCGGGCGTCGTCGTCGGCGATGCCGTAGTGCTCCAGGAAGGCGAGCACCTGCACGGCGAACGCCTCGTTGATCTCGAAGAGACCGATGTCCTCGATGGAGAGACCGGCCTGGGCCAGCGCCTTCTCGGTCGCCGGGATCGGGCCGTAGCCCATGACCTCCGGCTCGACGCCCGCGAAGGCGTAGGAGACGAGGCGCATCTTGACCGGGAGGCCCAGCTCGCGGGCGACGTCCTCGGCGGCGAGCAGGGAGGCGGTGGCGCCGTCGTTGAGACCCGCGGCGTTACCGGCCGTCACGCGGCCGTGGGCGCGGAACGGGGTCTTCAGACCGGCGAGGGACTCCATGGTGGTGCCCGGGCGCATCGGCTCGTCGGCGGTGACCAGGCCCCAGCCCGTCTCGCCCGCCTCGGCGTTGGTGCGGCGCACCGAGACCGGCACCAGGTCCTGCTGGATCTTGCCGTTGGCGTACGCCTTGGCGGCCTTCTCCTGCGAACGCACCGCGTACGCGTCGGCGCGGTCCTTGGTGATCGTGGGGTAGCGGTCGTGCAGGTTCTCCGCGGTCATGCCCATGAACAGGGCGGACTCGTCGACCAGCTTCTCCGACACGAAGCGCGGGTTCGGGTCGACGCCCTCGCCCATCGGGTGGCGGCCCATGTGCTCGACGCCACCGGCCACGACGACGTCGTACGCGCCGAAGGCGATGGAACCGGCTGTCGAGGTGACGGCGGTCAGCGCGCCCGCGCACATGCGGTCGATCGAGTAGCCCGGGACGGACTGCGGCAGACCGGCCAGGATTCCGGCGGTACGGCCCAGCGTGAGGCCCTGGTCCCCGATCTGCGTGGTCGCGGCGATGGCGACCTCGTCGATCTTCTTGGGGTCCAGGTCCGGGTTGCGGCGCAGCAGCTCCCGGATGGCCTTCACGACGAGGTCGTCGGCGCGGGTCTCGTGGTAGATGCCCTTGGGGCCCGCTTTGCCGAACGGGGTGCGGACGCCGTCGACGAAGACGACGTCCCGGATGGTACGAGGCACGGTGGCTCTCCTCCAGGGTGCGGGATGGCACTGCTGCGGGGCACGCCACGGGGGCGCGCCGCCTGCCCTCATGCTACTTGCGGGTAACCAGACTGCCCACCCCTCGCGGCCGGAGCGTCGAAGGTCACACCGTCCCGGCGCCCGGTACCGGCCGCCCCAGCGGCCGCGCGGCGGGAGAAAGGGCCCTGAACCTGGCGCGATTTCGCCCATCGGTTCGGTCCGTGGACAGGGTCCGGGACGCGGAACACCCCCGGTCGGTGACCGGGGGCGTTCGCTGCGTCACGGGATCAGGAGGCGTCCAGCGCCCGCACCAGGAGCGGGGCGACCTGCTGGATCTGCCAGTTCCGCGCCCCGTACCCGGCGAGGGTGTCCTCGACGGCGCCCGGGGTCGGGTTCTTCGGGGGCTCCCAGCAGACCCGGCGCACGGTGTCCGGGGTGATCAGGTTCTCCTGGGGCATGTGGAGACGCTCGGCCAGCTCGGAGACGGCGGTGCGGGCGGCCGAGAGCCGGGCGGCGGCGGCCGGGTCCTTGTCGGCCCAGGAGCGCGGGGGAGGCGGTCCGGCCGGCTGCTGACCGGGCTGCGGCAGCGCCGTCTCGGGCAGTGCCTTGGCCCGCTCCACGGCCGCCTGCCACTGCTCCAGCTGACGGCGTCCCATGCGGTGGCCGAATCCCGGCAGCGCGGTCAGGGCCTGTACGTCGACCGGCAGCGCGAGCGCGGCCTCGATGATCGCGGCATCGCCGAGCACCTTGCCCGGGGAGACGTCGCGGCGCTGGGCGACCTGGTCACGGGCGGTCCACAGCTCCCGGACGACGGCCATCTGACGGCGGCGGCGCACCTTGTGCATGCCCGACGTGCGGCGCCAGGGGTCCTTGCGGGGCGGCGCGGGCGGCGCGGAGGCGATGGCGTCGAACTCCTCCCGGGCCCACTCCAGCTTGCCCTGCCGCGCCAGCTCCTCCTCCAGCTCGTCGCGCAGGTCGATCAGGAGCTCCACGTCGAGCGCGGCGTAGCGCAGCCAGGGCTCGGGCAGTGGGCGGGTGGACCAGTCGACCGCGGAGTGGCCCTTCTCCAGGGCGTATCCGAGGACGTTCTCCACCATCGCGCCGAGGCCGACGCGCGGGAAGCCCGCGAGCCGTCCGGCCAGCTCGGTGTCGAACAGCGAGGTGGGGGTCATGCCTATGTCCCGCAGGCACGGCAGGTCCTGGGTCGCCGCGTGCAGGATCCACTCCGTGCCGGACAGTGCGGAGCCGAGGCCGGAGAGGTCGGGGCAGCCGACCGGGTCGATCAGGGCGCTGCCCGCGCCCTCGCGGCGCAGCTGTACGAGGTAGGCGCGCTGGCCGTAGCGGTATCCCGAGGCGCGCTCGGCGTCGACGGCCACCGGGCCGGTGCCCGCGGCGAAGGCCGCGATCACCTTGGCGAGGGCGTCGTCGGACGTCACCACCGGGGGAATGCCCTCGCGCGGTTCGAGCAAGGGGATCGGCGCCGGGGCGACGTCGTCCGGGGGAGCGCCCCCGGTGGTTCGCAGTGAAGTGTCTGCTGCGGTCTCTTGGGCGTCGGTCACGTGTCAAGGGTATCTGTGTATGCACGGAGCCCGTCGACGGAACGTTCCGTCGACGGGCGGCCATGCGCGTATTCCAGCCGGAGGCGCATCGGTGCACGTCCCGGCGGGGTGCGGTCAGTGGATGATGCCCGTCCGCAGGGCGACCGCGACCATTCCGGCACGGTCTCCGGTGCCGAGCTTGCGGGCGATGCGGGCGAGGTGGGACTTGACGGTCAGGGCGGAGAGGCCCATCGAGACGCCGATGGCCTTGTTGGACTGGCCTTCGGCGACCAGGCGGAGCACCTCCACCTCACGTCCGGACAGTTCGCGGTAGCCGCCCGGGTGGCTCGGGGAACCGGGAGGCCTGCGGTGCATACGGGCCGCGTTGGCGCCGATGGGGGCGACGCCGGGGCGGGTGGGGTGGCCGATGTTGGTTCGGGTGCCGGTGACGACGTAGCCCTTCACGCCGCCCGCGAGGGCGTTGCGAACGGCGCCGATGTCGTCGGCGGCGGAGAGGGCGAGACCGTTGGGCCAGCCTGCGGCGCGGGTCTCGGACAGCAGGGTCAGCCCGGAACCGTCGGGCAGGTGGACGTCGGCAATGCAGATGTCGCGCGGGTTGCCGACGCGGGGGCGTGCCTCCGCGATGGACGACGCTTCGATGACGTCACGTACTCCGAGGGCCCACAGATGGCGGGTGACGGTGGAACGGACGCGCGGGTCGGCCACGACGACCATGGCCGTCGGCTTGTTCGGGCGGTAGGCGACCAGGCTTGCGGGCTGCTCAAGGAGAACGGACACCAGGCCTCCTGGGGGAGTGGCGGGACGGGCCGGCTCGGGGGGTGAAGCCGGGGGCGAACCGTGCTTGAAGGGTCATTGACCTCTTCGGCAGCGGACCCGTCCTCCTTTAGGGGAAGATCGCTATTTGGTGAGTAACAATTCGGGCAAATAGGACGCGCGATCGATTGTACGAAAAGAGAGCCGGTGCTTGTGCGAAACGGGTGACGGAGTGTTACGAAACCTGCGGCCCGCGCCGTTGCGGCAACGTCACCACCGCCGCGTCCGCCGGATCCGACGGCGGCAGTCCCGCGATCTGGCACAGCAGATCACCCCAGGCCATCAGGTGCGACGCCGCGTCCGGCACACCGCCGCGCGACTCCCTCGGCGTCCACGAGGCCCGGATCTCGATCTGCGTCGCCGGCCGGCGCGTGGACAGCGCACCGAAGTAGTGCGATCCGGCGCGCGTCACCGTCCCCCCGGCCTCTCCGTACGACAGGCCCCGCGCGTCCAGCGCACCCGTCAGCCAGGACCAGCACACCTCCGGGAGCAGCGGGTCCGCCGCCATCTCCGGCTCCAGCTCCGCCCGGACCAGCGTCACCAGCCGGAACGCGCCCTGCCAGGCGTCGTGCCCCGCCGGATCGTGCAGCAGGACCAGCCTGCCGTCCGCGAGATCGTCCTCGCCGTCCACCACCGCCGCCTCCATGGCGTACGCGTGCGGGGCGAGCCGCTGGGGCGGCCTGGTCACCTCCACCTCCAGCTCCGGGCGGAGCCGCGCGGAGCGCAGCGCGTCGACCGCCGCCAGGAACGCGGGCGGCACGGTAGGTCCCTCCGCGCGGTCCTTGCCTTCAACGCCGTCGGAATGATCGGAATATTGTCCCTGAGCCGGAGCCATGCGGGGAAGAGTAGGCGGAAGCCGGGCCCCGCGCAGGGAGAGACACCCGTGCGGGGCCGGGCTCCTTCCGCGCGCGTGCGAAGATTCTGTGCGTGAGTGCCAACGACAGCCCTTCGGGCCAGCAGACGACGACCTCCGCCAGCCTCGACGCGGTCCGCCACGCCACCCACGACTCGGCGTTCCTCCGGGCCTGCCGCCGCGAACCCGTCTCCCACACGCCGGTCTGGTTCATGCGCCAGGCGGGGCGCTCGCTGCCCGAGTACCTGAAGGTCCGCGAGGGCATCGCGATGCTCGACTCCTGCATGATGCCGGAGCTGGTCGCCGAGATCACCCTCCAGCCCGTACGCCGCCACAAGGTCGACGCCGCGATCTACTTCAGCGACATCGTCGTGCCCCTGAAGGCCATCGGCATCGACCTCGACATCAAGCCCGGCGTCGGCCCCGTCATCGCCGAGCCGATCCGCACCCGCGCCGACCTGGCCCGGCTGCGCGACCTCACCCCCGAGGACGTCCCGTACGTCACCGAGGCCATCGGGATGCTCACCGCCGAGCTGGGCTCCACCCCGCTCATCGGCTTCGCCGGGGCCCCGTTCACGCTGGCCAGCTACCTCGTCGAGGGCGGCCCTTCGCGCAACCACGAGCGCACCAAGGCCATGATGTACGGCGACCCGCAGCTCTGGGCCGACCTCGTCGACCGGCTCGCCGAGATCACCGGCGCCTTCCTCAAGGTGCAGATCGAGGCCGGCGCCTCCGCCGTCCAGCTCTTCGACTCCTGGGTCGGCGCGCTGGCCCCCGCCGACTACCGCCGCGCGGTGCTGCCCGCCTCCGCGAAGGTCTTCGACGCCGTCGCCCCCTACGGCGTCCCCCGCATCCACTTCGGCGTCGGCACCGGCGAACTGCTCGGCCTGATGGGCGAGGCCGGCGCTGACGTCGTCGGCGTCGACTGGCGGGTCCCGCTGAACGAGGCCGCCCGCCGTGTCGGCCCCGGCAAGGCGCTCCAGGGCAACCTCGACCCGGCGGTGCTGTTCGCGCCGACCCCGGCCGTCGAGGAGAAGACCCGCGAGGTGCTGGACGCCGCCGCCGGTCTGGAGGGCCACATCTTCAACCTGGGCCACGGCGTCATGCCGACCATGGACCCGGACGCGCTCACCCGGCTCGTGGAGTACGTCCACACGCAGACCGCGCGCTGAACGACCGGTCGTACGGGGGCCGGCCTCAGGAGCCGGCCCCCCCAGGGGGTGTCTTGCCGATCATGCCGGGCTCGCGGGGTCTGGCACCGCACCTCGCGGCGTTGTCGTCACTCGCCGACGCTCCGCGTCTACTCCCTCCTCCGCCTTGCGATGCACGGCACCAGACCCCGCTCCCTGATCCGGCCTGATCGACAAGGCACCCCCAGAGCTCTCAGCTCCCCGCGCCCCGCACCGCCGTCACCGTCTTGCGGGCGGCCACCAGCACCGGGTCCCAGACCGGCGAGAACGGCGGGGCATACCCCAGGTCGAGCGCCGTCATCTGCTCCACCGTCATCCCGGCCGTCAGCGCCACCGCCGCCACGTCGACCCGCTTCGCCGACCCCTCACGGCCGACGATCTGCACCCCGAGCAGCCGGCCCGTACGGCGCTCCGCGATCATCTTCACCGTCATCGGCTTCGCCCCCGGGTAGTAGCCCGCCCGCTGCGTCGACTCGATGGTCGCCGTGACGTAGCGGAGCCCGACCGCGCGGGCGTCCTTCTCCCGCAGCCCGGTCCGGGCGATCTCCAGGTCGCAGACCTTGCTCACCGCCGTACCGACCACACCCGGGAACGTGCCGTAGCCGCCCCCGACGTTGGAACCGATCACCTGGCCGTGCTTGTTGGCGTGTGTGCCCAGCGCGATGTGCCGGGTCCGCCCCGCCACCAGGTCCAGGACCTCCACGCAGTCGCCGCCCGCCCAGATGTTCTCGTGGCCCACCACCCGCATCGACAGGTCCGTGAGCAGTCCGCCGTGCGGGCCGATCGGCAGCCCCGCGTCGCGCGCCAGCTCCGTCTCCGGCTCCACGCCGATGCCGAGGACCACCACGTCCGCCGGATACGTCCCCGCGTCCGTCGCCACCTCGCTCACCCGCCCGTCCGGACCGGTGATGATCCTGGTGACGGCGGCCCCGTTGACCGTGGTGATGCCCAGCCCGTCCATCGCGTCGTGGACGAGCCGCCCCATGTCCGGGTCGAGCGTCGCCATCGGCTGCTCGCCCCGGTTGAGGACGGTCACCTCGAAGCCCCGCTTGAGCATCGCCTCGGCCATCTCGACGCCGATGTACCCCGCCCCCACCACGACCGCCCGGCGGCTCTCCTTCGCGCCCAGGGCGTCCAGCGAGTCCAGGAGCGCCTGCCCGTCGTCCAGGGTCTGCACCCCGTGCACCCCCGGCGCGTCCATCCCCGGCAGCGCCGGGCGCACCGGACGGGCCCCGGTGGCGATCACCAGCTTGTCGTAGCCCGTCCAGTACGTCTTCCCGCTCTCCCGGTCCAGCGCCTTCACCCGCCGCCCGGGCACGTCGAGTTCCGTCACCTCGGTCCGCATCCGCAGATCGATGTCCCGCTCCCGGTGCTCCTTCGGGGTGCGGGCGATCAGGTCGTCGCGCGCCGCGACGTCGCCGCTCACCCAGTACGGGATGCCGCACGCGGAGTACGACGTGAAGTGGCCGCGCTCGAAGGCGACGATCTCCAGCGCGTCCGCCGCCTTCAGCCTGCGGGCCTGTGACGCGGCGGACATGCCCGCCGCGTCACCGCCGATGACCACCAGTCGCTCCGCTGCCATGCCGGGTCCCCTTTCGCCGATGCGCCGGTCAGGCGCATCACCAAGTCGGAGCCCCACGCTACGGCGGTCAGGGGGCCGGAGCGCCCTCCGCCTCCGGCCGGGGTGCCG
This sequence comes from Streptomyces sp. NPDC091287, assembly GCF_044768525.1. Lineage (NCBI taxonomy): Bacteria > Bacillati > Actinomycetota > Actinomycetes > Kitasatosporales > Streptomycetaceae > Streptomyces > Streptomyces sp. NPDC091287. The sequence goes on along the minus strand of NZ_JBIVUV010000003.1, from coordinate 87,648 downwards.
CCGGGGCCCTGCGGGCCGCCCGCCGGGCCCGCAGCACCCGCCAGACCACCAGCGCCAGAGCGGCGGTGAGCAGGAACGGGAACGCGGCCCCGAACGCCACCGCGATCCACCGCAGCATCGTCACGAACGCGTCCCAGCCGCCGCCCAACGCGTCCAGGAACCCGGTGTCCTCCTCCCGCCCGTCGTCGTCCGGGGCGTCCGGCGGCGTCAGGTCCAGGGTGATCGTCGCCAGCGAGGTGCGGTCCTTCAGGCTCGACTGCTGGGCGAGGAGCGACTCCAGGTCGGACTGACGGCTGCTCAGCTCGCCCTCCAGGGCGACCACATCGCTGATCTTCTCCGCCCGGTCCATCAGCTCCCGCACCCGGGCCACGCTCGCGCGCTGCGTGGCGATCCGGCTGTCCACGTCGACCACCTGGTCGGTGACGTCCTTCGCGTTCGAGGTGCGCGACAGGAGCTTCCCGGAACCGGCCAGCTCCCGCAGCACCTCCTGGTACCGGTCCTGCGGCACCCGCAGCACCAGGTGCGAGGTCTCGTACGTGTCGTCGAGCCGCTCGGTCTCCTCCGTCGCGACGAGGCCCCCCGCGCTCTCGGCCGCACCGCGCGCGGCGGCGACCGCCTTCGCCACGCTCTTCACCTCGACGGAGAGCGTGGCCGTACGGATGACGTGGGTGGCCGCCGCCCCCGGCTTCGGCGCCGCCTTCGCCCCGGACGGCTTCCCGTCCGCCCGCTCCTCGGCCGACGACGCGGCCCCGTCGGCGTCCGCGCCGGCCCCCGCCCGCTCCCCGGACGGCGCGTACTTGCTGTCCGCCGCCTTCGCGCCGTCCGACGCGTCGCCCGACGCCCCGCAGCCGCCGACGGCGAGCAGGAGGCCGAGCACCCCGGCGGCGAGCGCGGCCCGCCCACGGGCGAAGGATCGATCGGTTCTGCTGCCCAATTCCATAACTGGTCCCCCCAGGACGGTGGTTGATGGTGCCGGTTCGACGCACCCGCTCCGGGACCGGTTGCCGGTGGGCGGTTTCGAAGTGGTCACGGTCAGGACGCGGTACGGGTTTGAGAGAGTGGACCCATGCAGCGTTCTCAACAGCGTGCGGAAACGCCCCCGGGCCACGTCGTCGTCATCGGCGGCGGCATCGCCGGCCTGGCGGCCGCCCACCACCTGGTCGCCACCGGACTGCGGGTCACCCTCCTGGAGGCGACGGACCGGCTCGGCGGGAAGCTCATGACCGGCGAGGTCGCGGGCGTCCAGGTCGACCTGGGGGCCGAGTCGATGCTCGCCCGGCGCCCCGAGGCGGTCGCCCTGGCCCGCGAGGTGGGCCTCGCCGATCGCCTCCAGCCGCCCGCCACCGCCACCGCCTCGCTGTGGACGCGCGACGCGCTGCGCCCCATGCCCAAGGGGCACGTCATGGGCGTCCCCGGCGACCCGGCGGTGCTCGGTGAGGTGCTGTCCCCCGAGGGACTGGCCCGGATCGCCGAGGAGCGCGACCTGACCCCGACCCCCGTCGGCGACGACGTCGCGGTCGGCGCGTACGTCGCCGACCGGCTCGGCCGCGAGGTCGTGGACCGGCTGGTGGAGCCCCTCCTCGGCGGGGTCTACGCCGGCGACGCCTACCGGATCTCCATGCGCGCCGCCGTCCCCCAGCTCTTCGAGGCGGTGAAGGAGGGCGGCCCGCTGCTGGAGGGCGTACGCCGCATCCAGGAGCGGGCCGCCGCTCGGCAGCAGACCGGGCCCGTCTTCCAGGGCATCGAGGGCGGCATCGGCACCCTCCCGGCCGCCGTCGCCGACGCCGTACGGGCCGGTGGCGGCGAGATCCTCGACCGGACCCCCGTCCTCGGCCTGACCCGTACGGAGTCGGGCTGGGCCGTCCGTACCGACACCCGGACGATCGCCGCCGACGGCATCGTCCTGGCCACCCCCGCCTGGTCCGCCGGCACCCTGCTGGCCGCCGAGTCCCCGGCCGCGTCCGCCGAGCTGTCCGGCGTCGAGTACGCCTCGATGGCCCTGGTCACCCTCGCTTTCCGGCGGGCCGACATCGAGGCGTACGAGGCCCTGCGCGGCCGCTCCGGTTTTCTCGTACCGCCGGTCGACGGGCACACGATCAAGGCGTCCACGTTCTCCAGCAACAAGTGGCAGTGGGTCGCGGACAGCGCCCCCGACCTGTTCGTGCTCCGCACCTCCGTCGGCCGGTACGGCGAGGAGGACCATCTGCACCGCGAGGACGAGGAGCTCGTCGCCGTCTCCCTGCGCGACCTCGCCGCGGCCACCGGGCTCACCGCCCGGCCCGTGGACACCGAGGTCACCCGCTGGATCGGCGGCCTGCCGCAGTATCCGGTCGGCCATCTCGCCCGGGTCGCCCGGATCCGCGACGAGGTCGCCAAGCTCCCCGCGCTGCGGGTCTGCGGCGCGGTCTACGACGGGGTCGGGATCCCCGCCTGCATCGCGAGCGCGCGCCGGGCGGCCGACGAGATCGCGGGGGAGATCACGGGGGAGATCGCGGGAGAGATCATCGCCACGTCGACCCTGGTTCGGGGCACGGGGAGCGAGGCGGGACAATAGCCGTATGAGTGCTCCTGAGACTGTGACATCAAGCAAGAGTCCGAACGCCGGCAAGAAGGCCAAGGACCTCAACGAGGTCATCCGCTACACCCTGTGGTCGGTCTTCAAACTGCGCGACGTGCTCCCGCTGGACCGCGCGGGATACGCCGACGAGGTCCAGGAGCTGTTCGACCAGCTCGCGGCCAAGGACATCACCGTCCGCGGCACCTACGACGTGTCCGGGCTGCGGGCCGACGCCGACCTCATGATCTGGTGGCACGCCGAGACCTCGGACGAGCTCCAGGAGGCGTACAACCTCTTCAGGCGCACCAAGCTCGGCCGCGCCCTCGACCCGGTCTGGTCGAACATGGCGCTGCACCGGCCGGCCGAGTTCAACAAGTCGCACGTCCCGGCGTTCCTCGCCGACGAGACGCCGCGCGACTACATCAGCGTCTACCCCTTCGTCCGGTCCTACGACTGGTACCTGCTGCCCGACGAGGACCGCCGCCGCATGCTCGCGGACCACGGCAAGATGGCCCGGGGCTACCCGGACGTCCGCGCCAACACCGTCGCCTCGTTCTCGCTGGGCGACTACGAGTGGGTCCTCGCCTTCGAGGCGGACGAGCTGTACCGCATCGTCGACCTGATGCGTCACCTGCGCGCCTCCGAGGCACGTCTCCACGTGCGCGAGGAGGTCCCGTTCTACACGGGCCGCAGGAAGAGCGTCGCAGACCTGGTGGCCGGGCTCGCATAACCAGCGAGTCCCGCACCACCCCAACCCGGAAGATCAGAAGGGCGGGCACCGGGCACCGATCGTGCCGTCCGCTCCTCCAGCGACACCGGGTTCGGCTTCGGGGGCCGTCGCACCGTCATGGTGCGGCGGCCCCCGCTCCGTACGCGCTCGACGTCAGTCCAGCGACACCGGGTTCGGTTCCGGGTGCGCGGCACAGTCCGCACCCCGCCCCGGCACCTCACCGGTCAGCAGATACCGGCGCAGATGGTCGTCGACGCAGGTGTTCCCGGCCCCGCCGATGCCATGCGTCCCGGCGTCCCGCTCGGTCACCAGCGACGACCCGGGCAGCCGCTTCCGCAGCTCCAGCGCCCCCTTGTACGGGGTCGCCGCGTCCCGCTCCGCCGCCAGGATCAGCACCGGCGGCAGCTCGCCCCACCGCGTCCCGACCTCCAGGGGCCGCTGCCGGGGCGCCGGCCAGAAGGCGCACGGCAGGTTCGCGAAGGCGTTGTCCCAGGTCTCGAACGGCGCGACACGCGCCAGGTCCGTGTGGTCGCGATCCCACACCTCGAAGTCCTCGGGCCAGGGCGCGTCGTTGCACTCGACGGCCGTGTACACCGCCTGCGCGTTCTCGTTGTCCTTCGCCGCCACCGCACGCGGGGAGGCCTGCGCGACCAGCGGCTCCGGGTTGCCCCGGACGTACTCGGAGAGCGCCGTCGCCCGCATCGCCCAGTAGTCGTCGTAGTAGCCGGCCCCCAGGAACGCCGAGTGCAGCTGCCCCGGCCCGACCTTCCCGCCGGCGGGCTTCTCCGCCAACTCCGCGCGCACCTCGTCGTAGTGCTTCTGCACCGCTTCCGGGGTGGCCCCCAGATGGTAGACGTCGTCGTGCTTGGCCACCCAGCGGCGGAAGTCCTCCCAGCGCGCCTCGAAGGCCAGCGACTGGCCCATGTTGGAGCGGTACCAGATCTGCTCCGGGTCCGGGTCGACCACCGAGTCGAAGACCATGCGCCGCACGTGGGAGGGGAACAGCGTCGCGTACAGCGCGCCGAAGTACGTCCCGTAGGACGCCCCCATGAACGTCAGCCGCTTCTCGCCGAGAGCGGCCCGCAGGACGTCCAGGTCACGGGCGTTGTTCAGCGACGTGTAGTGCCGCAGCGTCTCGCCCGCGTGGTCCGCGCAGCCCTGCGCGTACGCCTTCGCCCGGGCGACGCGCCGCTCCTTGTACTCCCGCGTCGGGTGCGTCGGCGCGTCGGTCGGGCCCTTCGTGTACGCCGCCGGGTCCTGGCAGGTCAGCGGGGCTGAGGAGCCGTTCACCCCGCGCGGGGCGTAGCCGACCAGGTCGTAGGCCTCGGCGATCTCCTTCCACTCCGGCAGCTCCCCGGCCATCGGGAAGGTGACGCTGGAGGCGCCGGGGCCGCCCGGGTTGTAGACGAACGCGCCCTGCCGTTCCTCGGCCGGGCCGGTGGCGGGCGTGCGGCTGACGGTCAGTTCGAGTTGTCTCCCGTCCGGTTCGGCGTAGTCGAGGGGCACTTTCACCGTGCCGCACTTCAGGGAGTCCGGGAGCATCTCCTTCTCCGGGCAGGAGACGAAATCGATCCCGGCGGCCGTGGCGCGGGCGGCGGCGATCGCGGTGCCCCGGGCCTCGGCGGAGCCCCGGCCCTCCCAGGCCCCGGCGGGAGCGACGGCCAGGGCGGACAGGACCAGGGAGCCGATCGATGTGTACAGCGCAGCAGTTCTCACGCGCGGTGCCTCTCTGCGGATGCGGAGAGGGATGGTCCGGCGGGCGGGACGTGATGTCCAGCACCGCCCGAGCATGTCCGTGTTCGTGACCCTGATGGGCGGTCGGCTGCCGGGGCGGCGGGCCCGGTTCAGGAACCGCCGCCCCCGCCGCAGCTCGACCCGCCCGAGCTGCCGCCGCAGCTGGAACCTCCCGAGCTGGAGCCGCCGCAGCTCGATCCACTGCTGCCCCCGCAGCCGGATCCCGAGGAACAGCCGGAGCCGCCCCCGCAGCTCGATCCGGAGCCGCCTCCGCTGGACCCTCCGCAACTAGAGCCGCCGGGACTGGAGGCGGCGCACCAGACCGTCGCCACCGCGAAGGCCGACGCCCCTGCCGTACTCCCCGCGTACTCGGGCCGCCCGCTCCCCGCGAGGCCGGAACGCGACCGCCTCGCCGACGCGGTCAGGCGACTCGCCGCGACCAGTTGCTCCCAGAGCGCCCGGTCCGGGAGCGCGCGCAGCCCCCGTGTGGCGACCAGGTGGGCCGGGGTCTCCGGGTGGACCCGGGCGGCCCGGCACGCCTGGGAGGCCCGGCGGCCCGCTCCGGTGATCCGCTTGGCCGCGGCCGAGGCGACGACGAGTCCGCTGATCCCGCCGAGCAGGATCGCGGGCAGCACCTTGAGGACGAACGGGACCGGCATGCTCAGGCTCACGTCCATCGTCACGTACTGGAGGACGGTGAGGACGATCGACAGCGGGAGTGCGACGAAGCAGCTCACTCCCTGGATCAGCCCCCAACGACGTACGGGGCGGCCCTCGCGGGGCGGAACCAGCAGGCCCCGCTGCGCCAGCCCGTCACCGACCTCCTGCACGGCCGGGTGGCGCATCACCGCGTCCCGCACCAGGTGCAGGGCGCCGCTCGGAGCGGTGGACAGCTCCTGGAACACGGCACGTTCCACCGGGTCGTTCGCCTGCGCATGCCGTACGGAGATGATGCCGGGACCGCCGATGAGCACCCGTCCGTCCGTGTGCAGGGCGGTGAGCGCGGTGTCCGCGACCCCGGCCGGACCGCCGGTCAGGAAGGCCGCCTCGTAGACGTCGTGGACGGCGGGGAAACGCCCGGCCGACGGGATGCGGGACCGGGAGACGGCCCAACTCGTGATGAGGAGCACGGTGGAGACGACGACCGCGAGGGTCGCCAGCAGAGCGAGCACGTTCACGGCGTTCACTTCCTCACGAGGGCGGCACGGGCCGCCCGGACCAGGCGGGTGGTACGACGTGGCGGCCGGGCGCCCGACCGGTCCTGCCACCAGTACGTCAGCCGGCGCCGCGCCACCGGATCGGCGGGGCCGCCCGCGATGAGCACGTGCTCCGCGAAGTCCAGGGCGTCGCGCCGGTACCCGCCGGACATCGGACGGCTCCCGGCGTACGCGAGGAACGCGGCGCGGAAGCCGTCGCCGAGGATCTCGGGCAGCTCCGGCGCGACCTTCGCGACGACGTCCGCGCGCTTGGCGGCCAGCGCCCGGCTCTGCACCCGCAGCCGCCGGTGGTCGAAGCCCTCGGGGGCCGGCGTTCCCGCCACCAGCGCGGAGAGCAGCGCGGTCTGCGCGACGGCGGTACGGTCGCGGGCCCCGGCCGGCACGGGGGCGGCGGGCGGAGGGCCCTCGCTCCGTACAGCGGGGCGCGGACCCTCCGCCGGAGCCGGGAGCGCGGCATTCCGCAGCGTCGCCCGGATCGCGTCCAGTTCACCCGCCAACTCCGCGGCCGGCGGGAAGGCGTCGTCACGCTCCAGCAGCACGCCCGGAGGGTCGACCCGGGAGCGCAGCTCGGCCAGCACCTGAAGGACCGGAGCGGTCACCGGGTGGGCGTGCGTGTCGTGCCAGACGCCGTTCCTCTCGACCCCGCCCGCCACATGGACGTACGCGATGGCCTCCACCGGCAGCTCGTCCAGCGCCTTCGCCGGGTCCTGGCCGAGGTTGACGTGATTGGTGTGCAGGTTGGCCACGTCGATCAGCAGCCGCACCCCGGTCCGCTCGACCAGCTCCGCCAGGAACTGCCCCTCGGTCAGCTCCTCGCCCGGCCAGGTGATCAGCGCCGCGATGTTCTCCAGGGCGAGCGGCACCGGCAGCGAGTCCTGGGCGATCCGCACGTTCTCGCACAGCACGTCCAGCGCGTCCCAGGTGCGCGGCACCGGCAGCAGATGCCCCGCCTCCAGCCTCGGCGACGCGGTCAGCGGCCCCCCGGCCCGTACGAACGCGATGTGCTCGGTCACCAGGGGCGTCCCCAGCAGCTCGGCGCGCGCCGCGAGGGAGGCGAGGCGCGCGGGGTCCGGGCGGTCGGCGCCGCCGAGCCCGAGCGCCACGCCGTGCGGTACGACCCGCACGCCCCGTTCCCGGAGCCGAACGAGGGAGTCCGGGAGATGGTCGGCGCAGAGGTTCTCCGCGACCGCCTCGACCCAGTCGATCCCCGCCAGCGCCTCCACCTCGTCCGCGATCTCCGGCCGCCAGCCGATGCCGATACCCAGTTCCATGGCGTTTCCCCCGTCCCCCTGCTCACCTCGTTCTGTTCAGAGGTCATGGCCCCGTCACGCGGCGATGAACCCGACCGGGGGGACGTTCAGAGCTGGATTTGAGGTTCCCGTACCGCCGCCCTCGTTACGGCATCGGCATCATCGTGGGCGGCACCGGGCGCGAGGTGAAGGACTGGTCGCCGGTCGGCGTCACCGGCAGCGGGACCTGCGGCGCCTGCCCGTCCTGGGGCATCGACGGGCCCGAGGGGCTGGCCGTCGACCCGCCCGCCGCCTCGCGCGCCAGGGCGTCGAAGTCGACGAAGCCGGTGGCCTCCAGCATGGTGATGTGGTCCAGCACGGTCTGGTTGGCGTCGCTCGCGAGCTGCCGGATCAGCGCGTTCCGGGTGGTGTGGCGGACCTGGCCGATCAGGCCGAAGACCTTGCCGTGGGCGGCCCGCAGGATATTGGCGAACTTCCGCTCGTACGCGTCCCCGCTCGCCGCCGTCAGCTCCCGCAGCCACGCCTGCTGCTGGGCGGTCGGCTGGTTGGGCAGCTCCACCCCGAGCTTCGCCGCCACGTCCCGGGCCCGCCGGTCCAGGTCGGTGTGCCCGACGACCAGGTGGTCCCCGGCGGCCTTCGTCGCCTCGCTGGGAGCCCGTTCGATCGCCTGCTGCCCGGCGGGCAGCTCCCACAGTCCGGCGAGCCGCACCTTGACCAGGAAGTCCCGGTCCGTCGCGGAGAGCGGCCCCCACTGGGTGGCGACGCTGGAGGCGTTGAGATTCGCCTCGCCGGTGCCCGAACGGTCCGCGTAGGACCAGACCGGAAACGCGAGCGCGCCGAGCGTGGCGACCAGCGCCGCGATGATGAGGGCCGTTCCGTTGATGCGTCGCAGCAAGGTGTCTCCCGGGCCGAGGCGTCGCCAACCGCATTGGCCTGCAGGCTACTTGGCGGTAACGCCGATGGGGGCAGTACCGGGAGATACGGAGAAGGGAGCGGAAACACTCAGCGGTGCGGCGATCCCTTCGCTTCCGCTCAGCGGCGCAGCGCCGGGTGGTCGGCGACCACCGTGCAGGACCCCGGAGCGATCTCGGTGAACCCCGCGTCGCGCACCACCGGCAGCCCGCTCACCGTCAGCTCCCGCCAGCGCTCCGCACCGGGGGTGGCGACGGAGAGCGGGAAACCGGCCTCGCGCCACGCCTTGCGCTCGGTGTCGGACAGCTCCCACCAGGCGAGCTGCGCCCCGTGCCCGACCTGGGCCATCGTCTTGCCCGCCGACATGTCGACTTCGGGGTTGAGCAACAGCACCGGCCCGGAGAGATCGGGCGCGGCGGGCGGCTCGGGGTCCTCCAGATCGGTGCCCGACACCTGGAGCTTGGCCAGCTCCTTGGGCCAGCCGTCCAGCGGGATCGGCGGGAACACCCGTACCTCCGCGCCGTCCTCACCCGTCACCGTGATGCCGTCCAGGGCCTCGGCCTTGCGCCACTCCGCGCCGCGCGCCCGGCGCACGACCTTACGGATCCGGGCGTCCTGCCAGTCCCGCATCGCCCCGGACCACTCGCCGTCGCCCAGGGACCGCTCGTCGGAGAGGATCGTCAGCACCGCACGGGCGGCGCTCCGCAGCGCGTCGGTGCGGGCGGGCGGGTCCGTCTTCTCCAGGTGGAGCACCAGCGGCAGCACGAACTGCCGCGCCTGGTCGCGGTCGGCCGGACCCTCGTGGAACGGGCTCTCGGGGGCGGGGGCGGGGGTGTCATTGCTGGTCACCGTCCCAGTCTGCCAGGCCGGACCCGTCACCTGCTTGGCGGAACGACCGGGTCCGGGTGAGGATGCTCCGCATGAAGAGCGATCTCTTTTCCAGCGACCACATGGCCCAGCCGGCCACCGCCCCCGGCATGACCCTGCAGAACACCAAATCGATCAAGTACGCCGTCAACGGGGAGATGCACGCCCGGCAGGGCTCGATGATCGCCTTCCGCGGCAACCTCCAGTTCGAGCGCAAGGGCCAGGGCATCGGCGGCATGCTCAAGCGCGCGGTGACGGGCGAGGGCCTGGCGCTGATGGCCGTCCGGGGCCAGGGTGAGGCGTGGTTCGCGCACGAGGCGGCGAACTGTTTCATCGTCGAGCTGGACCAGGGCGACTCCATCACCATCAACGGCCGCAACGTCCTCTGTTTCGACCCCACGCTCTCCTACGAGATCAAGACCGTGAAGGGCGCCGGAATGGTCGGCGGCGGCCTCTTCAACAGCGTGTTCACGGGCTACGGCAAGCTCGGCCTGATGTGTGAGGGCACCCCGATCGTGATCCCCGTGACCGGCGCCCAGCCGGTGTACGTGGACACGGACGCGGTCGTCGGCTGGAGCCAGCAGCTCACGACCAGCCTGAACCGCTCGCAGAGCGTCGGCTCGATGGTGCGCGGCGGATCTGGCGAGGCCGTCCAGCTGATGCTCCAGGGCGAGGGCTTCGTCATCGTGCGGCCCAGCGAGGCCAGGCCCGAGAAGACCTCCAACTGACCCTGGAACTCAAGGGCGTGGGCCACCGGTACGGCCTCCGCGGCGCCTGGGTGCTGCGCGGGGTCGATCTCACGCTGCCCGAGCGGACGCTGGTCCGGGTCGAAGGGGGCAACGGCGCGGGGAAGTCCACCCTGCTGCGGCTGCTCGCCGGGGTCGACGCTCCCGCCGAGGGGCGGATCACCGGCCGCCGGGCCCGTATGGCGTACGTCCCCGAGCGCTTCCCGGCGGCGCTGCCCCTGACCGCCACCGGCTACCTCGTCCACCTCGGCCGGATCCACGGGCTGCGGAGTGCCGAGGCGAGGCGGCGGGCGGGGGAGTGGCTGACCCGGTTCGGGGCGGCGGACCACGCCCGCAGGGCCTGTCGTCAAACTGCCGCCCTCCGGGCGACGACGGCAGTTTGACGACAGGCCCTACCCCCGCTCGCCGAACTCTTCAAGGGCACCAGCCAGAAGGTCGCCGTCGCCCAGTCGCTGCTCGCCGAACCGGAGCTGCTGGTCCTGGACGAGGCCTGGACCGGACTCGACACCGCCGCCCGCGCCGAACTGGACCACGCCGTGGCGGAACGCGTCGCGGCGGGCGCCACCGTCGTCTTCGTCGACCACGACCCGCGACGCCTCGCCGGGGCGGGTCACCGACGACGGGGCACGCGCCGTCTCCCGGCCCGCCGCCGCGCTCGCCGGACTGCTCGCCGTCCTGTGCTGCGTGCTGCTGGGCGCGGCCGTGGGGGCGTTGACCACCCGTCCGGTGCCGCTCCGCCGGGGCTGGTCCGTCGCGGCTGCCGTGCTCGGGTCGCTCCTCGCCCTCGTGACCACCGGATCCCCGGCGCGCCACGCGGTCGCCTCCCTGGTCACGGGATCGCGGACCGGAACGGTCCAGCTACCCGTCCTGCCCCTGCTCGGGGCGGTGGTCCTCGCGGTGGCGGTGGCGTTCCTCGTCTGCCGGACCGCCGCCCGGCGCGGGTGAGTAGGCTCGTGGGCGTGGACACCGATGACACGTACTGCGAGACGCCGGGGCCGATCGCCCCGGCCCCGCCGGGCGGTGCCGCCGAAGGCCCTCCGTACGCCGAGTGTGTGCTGTGCCGCGAGCCGACCGAACACCCGGAGTCGACGAAGGGCGCCACGCTGTGCCCGGTCTGCGCCTGGCAGGAGGCGGGCCGGACGGCCTGCTCCGGCTAGGACGCGTTCTCAGGCCTGCTCCGGCTAGGACGCGTTCTCAGGGGCCCGGATCGAGGGGCACCCTGGGGCACCTGCCCGGGGGCGTCCCGCCGAACCGTCAGGGCGTCGCGTAGACGCTCACCCCGGAAAGCTGCGCGGCGGGCCATGACGTGTTGGCCGTGATCTGCACGCGCAGATACCGCACCGGAGCCTGCGGGAACGTCACCGTGACCGTGTTCCCCGTCGCCGGGTCGAAGCGGCGGCCGGCCGAGGCGCTGAGCGCCGAATAGACGGCGCCGTCGGCCGATCCGGTCACCGCGAGCGTCTGGGTGCGAGCGTCCCAGGCGGCGACCGGCGGGAGTGTGAGCACCACCCGGGTGACCGGACGCACCGTGCCCAGGTCGACCTGGATCGACTGCGGCAGGGCCTGGTTGGCGCTCTCCCAGTAGCTGTGCGGGTCACCGTCGACCGCGTTGCCCGCCCCGTAGTTCTGGGTGTGGCTGGTGGCGGTGACCGGCCTGCGCAGCGCGAGGTCGCCGGTCGGCGGCGGGTCGACGGGGCCGCCGGTGGTGGTCGGGGTGGGGCGGACCGGGGTGAGCGCCAGCTCCCCCTTGAGGAGCCGGCCGCCGTCCCCGGTGAGCCGCAGGTAGTAGTCCGACGAGCAGGGGGTGCCGTCCTCGTCGAGGGCGCGGATGCCGGATCCCGCCGGCACCTGGGCGGCGGTCTCGGCGGTCTTGGCGATCTGGTTGCCCTCGTTGTACTCGTCGAACATCGACACGTAGATGCCCTGCACGCCGATCCGCTTCATGTTGTAGAACTGCCGCCACATGAAGTCGCCGTGCGCCCGGTGCCCGGACTGGAGGTCGCCGGGCAGTACGCACGGCTGGTAGTCGATGCCATGGGCGTCGCACTCGGCCTGGTCGGGGGTGTTGACGTTGGCGTGGAAGTGGTCGGCGTCCGCGATGGAGGCGATCCGGCCGACCATCCAGGGCGAGATCATGTCGAAGGCGTGGTAGACGCCGAGGAAACCGGGCCGGGAGTCCTCGACCCCGCGCCGCCAGTGGGTCGGCACCCCGCCCATCACGTAACAGCCCTGGTCCTTGAACCAGTTGACGACGTCCAGGCACACCTCGGCGGACCAGGCCTTGTTCGGTTCGTTGAAGCCGAAGCCCCAGATGCCGACGACGGGCTTGCCGTTCTGCCTGGCATAGGCGGGGGACGCGGTGAGCGCCCGCATCTTCGCGGTCCAGTCCGCCTTCATCTCCGGCTGCATGTTCGTCCAGGCGGTGGCGTCGTACATGAGGTAGAACTTCCGCCCGTACCGCTCGGCCGCCTCGCGGACCTTGACGGCCATGTCGTCGCGGGTCGCGCCCTCGCCGCCGTTGGGGTGAAGCGCTGGAGGGCGGCGGTGTCGATGCCGTACTCGCGCATCCAGGAGAAGTGGGTGTCGACCGTCTGCTGGTCGTAGGAGGAGAACAGCGTCGCGGGCTGTCCGTCGCCGAGGGCGGGATAGGCGCTGCGATAGGTGCGGGTGTAGTCGCGCACGTCGGGCCAGCTCACGATGGCGGTGTTGGAAGGCGACGGGGGCCGGCCCCAGTTGTGCGACCAGTGCCACCAACCGTTGATCGGCGCGCCGTCGCCGGAACACGCGAACCAGCCCTGTTACCCGACGGTGATCTTGCCGACGACGTCCCCGGGTGGGGAGGCGGCGGGCACGGCCCGCGGAACGGGTCCGGCCTGCGCCGCGGACGGGACGAGACCTACGGCCAGAGTGCCGGTCCCGGCGACGGCGGAGGCTATGACGGTCCGTCTGGAGAGTGCCATGGTGACGTCCTTTCGAGTGGGGAGCGAAGGGAGAGCGGAGCGGGCTCACGTCATGCGGCTCTGAGGCGTGTGGGGGTGGTGAATGCCAGAAGGCTAGAAGCCACCCCGCATGAAGTCTATGAGTCTGCGCAAAAAACAAAGATTCACGAGCAAAATGCGAAACTCCCTGCTCGAAGAGGTCAGCCCGTCATCAACTCCGACACCTTCACGAAGCGGTAGCCGCGCTCGCGCAGTTCCGGCACGATCCGGCGTACGGCCGCCTCGGTGGCCGGGGCCGCGCTGCGGGTGCAGTGCATCACCACGAGGGAGCCCGGCCGCACCCCGTCCAGCACCTGCTCGGCCACCGCGTCCGCGTCCGTGGCGAAGGCGTCGCCGCTGACCACGTCCCACTGCACGGCCGTCACGTTCGCCGGGGCCAGCGCGCGCAGCGCCGTCTCGTCGTAACAGCCGCCGGGGAAACGGAAGTACGGCACCACGTTCCGCGCCCCCGCCTTCCGGAACGCCGTGAAGGCACGCTCCACCTCGCGGGCCATCGTGGCCTTCCCGACCACCGGCAGGCCGTAACAGGGGGAGCTGAAGGCGTGGTGGCTGTAGGAGTGGTTGGCGATCTCGAACAGCGGGTCCGTGCCGATCGCCTTCGCCTGCGCCGGGTACTCCTCGGCCCAGCGCCCGGTCATGAAGACGGTGGAGGGCACCTTCAGCCGGCGCAGCAGCGCGACCAGTTCCGGGTTGTCGAAGCGTTCGCCGGAGGCCGCCCGGGGGCCCTGGTCGGCCGTCATGTCGGCGTCGAACGTCAGCGCCACGACCTTCTCCGCCGCGCGGCCGGCCGCGCCCCCGCCCGTCGGCCTCCGCTCGAAGATCGGGGTGCGGCCCGCCGGACCGGGGGCCATCGTGGGCGGCTTCTCCGGTGCGGCGGAGGCAGGAGTGGAGGCGGCGGGGGTGGGTGGGGGAACGGGTGCGGGGGCAGGCCCCCCGCACCCGGCCAGGGCGGCGCCGGTCAGTACCCCCGCGACCGTCAGAGTCGTCGTCTTCCGCATCTTCCGCGCAGCAGTGATCACTCACGGAAAATAACGGAAAATGTCTGATAATCGGGTTATATCGGGCAGTGGCATTCCGGTGTCCGGCGGAGTGCCACCGCCCGGGTTGCCTCCGGATCGCCCACCCCGGCTACCTCAGCACCACGGCCCCGTCACCGCGAACGTCGTCCCCGGCGTGTAGCAGTTCACGTACATCGTCGAGCCGTCCGGGGAGAAGGCGACCCCCGCGAACTCCCCCCACTCCGGCTCCTCGGGCGTCCCGATGTTCTGCCGCCCGCGCGCCATGGTGTACACCTCGCCGCGCCGGGTCACCCCGAGCACGTGCTGTGCGCCGCCGCCGTCCTCACAGACCATCAGCCCGCCGTCGGCCGCCAGGCAGATGTTGTCGGGGGACTCGCCGGGCAGCTGGATGTCGGTGTCCGGGCCGAAGATCACGACCAGGGTGAGCCGCCGCTTCTTCGGCTCGTAGCGCCAGACCTGGCCGTAATGGTCGGCCGCCGAACCCTCCTCGCTGCGGGCGAAGCTGGAGACGAAGTAGACGGACGAGCCGCCCCAGTAGCAGCCCTCCAGCTTCTGGGCGTGCGTGACGCCCTTCGGGCCGAAGTCCTGGAGCCGGATCGGGGTCTGAGCGGCCAGCGGATCCGGTACGGGGACCCACTCGATGCGGTCGAAGCTCGTACCGGTCTCCTGGACGGAGGAGAGGTCGGGCACGCCCGGCACCCGCATCGCCTCCAGCGCCCCGCCCGCCCGGAGCGAACCGGTGCCGCCGAGCGGCTTCTCGGGAAGGAAGCGGTAGAAGAGCCCGAACGGCTTGTCGAACGCGTCCTCCGTCTCGTACACGATCCCGGACTTCGGGTCGACGGCGATCGCCTCGTGCTGGAAGCGGCCCATCGCGGTCAGCGGGACGGCCCCGGTGCGGCGCGGATCGGCGCCGTCCACCTCGAAGATGAAGCCGTGGTCCTTGGTGTACCCGTTGGTCCCGGCCTTGTCCTCGTTCTCCTCGCAGGTCAGCCAGGTGCGCCAGGGGGTGGGCCCGCCCGCGCAGTTCACCGCCGTACCGGCGATGGCGACGCGCTCGCCGAGCACCTTGTTGCGGCCGTCCAGCTCCAGGGACGTGCAGCCGCCCTTGGCCGCCGGGTCGTAGGTCAGCCCCTCGACGGTCGGCACGCCGATCTTGGCGGTGTGCCGGTTCTCGTGGTTGCGGACGAGGTGGACCCGGCCGTTGCGGCCGGGCAGCGCGGCCATCCCGTCGTGGTTGCCCGGCACCGGACCCTCGCCGGAGCGCAGGGGGTCGCCCTCCCGGGACAGCACCCGGTAGCGGAATCCCTTCGGCAGGTCGAGCAGGCCGTCGGGGTCGGGGACGAGGGGGCCGTAGCCGTCGTGGCCGCGTGCGGCGGCCGTGCCCGCGAAGAGTTCGGAGAAGGCTCCCGTGAAGGCGATCGCGGCGGCTGCGCCGCTGCCTGCCAGGACCTGGCGTCGTGTCGCGGTGGAGCGGGGTGCGGATGACATGAGGTGACTCCCTGTTGGCGGACAGGTGAAGTGACCCGCACGTGTGTAGCACGCACGGAGGCGCGGGGGAACCATGCGTGCCCCCGCGCCCCGTGTTGCCGCTGTGGCGGCCCCGGTGGGAGCGGCCGTACGCGGAAGGTCAGGCGAGCGAGGCCGTCAGGGTGATCGTCGTGCCGGTGAGCGCCTGGCTGACCGGGCAGTTCGCCTTGGCGTCCTCGGCGGCCTTGAGGAAGGCGTCCTCGTCGAGACCGGGCACCTCGCCCACGACGGTGAGGTGGATGCCGGTGATGCCCGTACCGGGCTGGAAGGTCACCTCGGCCTTGGTCTCCAGCCGGGTCGAGGGGGTGCCGGCCCCGGCGAGACCGTGGGAGAGCGCCATCGAGAAGCAGCTGGAGTGGGCGGCGGCGATGAGCTCCTCGGGGCTCGTCTTCCCGTTCGCCTGCTCCGAGCGGGCGGGCCAGGAGACGGGGTAGTCGCCGATGCCGGAGGAGTCGAAGGTGACGACCCCCTTGCCCTCGATCAGGTTGCCTTCCCAGTTCGTGTGCGCCTGACGCGTGGTAGCCATGCTGGATCCCTTCGAACGGTGTGCGTGGGTGTACGGGATAAGACGGGGCACCTCACAGCGTGCGGTGTCCCGTTGCGTTACGCCCCCGAACCTACTGCGCCACCAGCCCCTTCGCGTCACGCGCCAGTGCTGTCAGCCGGGAGATCGCCCGGAAGTACTTCTTCCGGTACCCGCCGTTCAGCATCTCGTCGCTGAACAGCCGGTCGAACGGCAGCCCCGAGGCGAGCACCGGGACCTCCCGGTCGTACAGCCGGTCCGCCAGCACCACCAGGCGCAGCGCGGTCGACTGGTCGGGCACCGCGCTCACCCCGGTGAGACAGACCGCGCGGATGTCGTCGGTCAGCGCGCCGTACCGGCTCGGGTGGACCCGGGCCAGGTGGTCAAGGAGCCCGGGGAAGTCGTCGAGGGACGCGCCCGGAGTGGCGTACGCGGCCCGGGTGACCTGCTCGTCGTCGTACGGCGGCGGGGCCTCGGGCAGACCGCGGTGCCGGTAGTCCTCGCCGTCGATGCGCAGCGGGCGGAAGTGCGCGGACAGGCCCTGGATCTCGCGCAGGAAGTCCGCGGCGGCGAACCGGCCCTCGCCGAGCTTGCCCGGCAGCGTGTTCGAGGTCGCGGCGAGCGCCACCCCGGCCTCCACGAGCCGGCTGAGCAGCGAGGACACCAGCACGGTGTCGCCCGGGTCGTCGAGCTCGAACTCGTCGATGCACAGCAGCCGGTGCCCGCTGAGGGTCCGCACGGTCTGCTGGAAGCCCAGCGCGCCCACGAGGTTTGTCAGCTCCACGAACGTGCCGAACGCCTTCAGCGACGGCTCGGCGGGCGTGGCGTGCCAGAGAGAGGCCAGCAGGTGGGTCTTGCCGACGCCGTAGCCGCCGTCGAGATACACGCCGCGCGGCCCGGTCGGAGCGGCCGGCTTCCTGCTGAACCACTTGCGCCGCCCGGAGCCCGTCGCGTGCGCCCCGCCGAGCCCGGCGGCGAAGCCCGCCAGGACCGTGACCGCCTCGCTCTGGCTGGGCTGGTTCGGGTCGGGGACATACGTGTCGAAGCGCACCGAGTCGAAGCGCGGCGGAGGCACCATCTCGGCGACCAGACGGTCTGCGGGAACGTGCGGCTCACGGGCGCACAGGGACAGCGGGGCCGTTTCGGCAAGGGGGCTCTGCCCCGGAAACGCGGTGGATGACGACACAACTCTCCACCCTAAGGCTCATGCCAGACTGCAACCCATGCGAAGCCTGTTCCCTGTGACGGACCTGACAGAAAGCGCCTCGGGAGCGGAGGACCCGTCCGGGCCGCCCATCGACCGCGAGTGGAGCCTCGACGAGCTGGCGGACGCCTACGCCTACCCCGCCGACCCCTCGGCCGAAGGGTCCGCAACCCCCTGGCTGCGCGCCAACATGGTCTCCACCCTCGACGGGGCCGCCCAGCACGACGGCCGCTCGCAGCCCATCTCCTGCACGGCGGACATGCGGATCTTCGGCACCCTGCGGGGCCTGGCCGACGTGGTGATCGCCGGTGCCGAGACCGTACGCCTGGAGGGGTACCGTCCGGCCCGCGCCCGGGAGGCGTTCGCCGCGCGGCGGGCTGCCGCCGGACAGGGCCCCGCTACCGCCGTCGCGGTGGTGACCGGCTCCCTGGACCTGGACTTCTCGCTGCCGCTGTTCACCGAGCCGCTCGTCCCGACGCTCGTGGTGACCGGGGCCGGGGCCTCGGCCGACCGGATCGCCGCGGCCCGGACGGCGGGCGCCGAGGTGGTGATCGCGGGCGAGGGCGCCCGGGTGGACCCGGCCCGTGCCGTGCGCGAGCTGGCCGACCGGGGGCTGACCCGGCAGCTCACCGAGGGCGGGCCCCGGCTGCTCGGCCAGTTCGTGGCGGCCGGTGTGCTGGACGAGCTGTGCCTGACGGTGTCCCCGATGCTGACCGCCGGTGACGCCCAGCGGATCGCGGGCGGCCCCGGGGTCACCGTGCCGGAACGTTTTTTCCTGGCATCGCTACTGGAAGAGGCCGGGTTCCTCTTCACTCGGTACCGTCGGACCGACAGATAGCGGAATTTACCGTTCCGCTTAGCTCCGGCTGGGCACACTTACCCCTGCAGTCCCCGTGGAAGCACGGGGAAGGATGGTTTCAGCAAACGACCGTCGACGGTCGAGTCGGCAGTCGACGAGACGAAGAAGCGGAAGGGCGCCTGTCGTGTTCACAAGCGTTTTGATGATCGAGAAGCCGCTCACTCCCGAGGACGTGGAATTCGTCACCACCCTCCACGGCGAGGAGCGGATCTCGTTCGTCGTTCTGTTGCAGCCGCGCGGTGACCAGGCCGATGTCCTGCTGCGCGCGATCGACGACGTGGCGATGGGGGAGCTGAAGGAAGCGGTCCGCGAGGGCGAGGAGCCGGAGGGCGACGAGGCCCGCGAGACCGCCCAGATCGGCCTGGAGTACTCCCTCCGGGCCCTGCGCGACGCGGGCTCCGCAGCGGTCGGGCAAGTGATCGAGAATCACCCCCTGGACAAACTGACGACCGTCGTCGAGGAGGCGGGCGCGGACGAGGTCATCGTCCTGACCGCCCCGCACTACGTGGAGGAGTTCTTCCACCGCGACTGGGCCTCCCGCGCCCGGCACAAGGTGGGCGTCCCGGTGCTCAAGCTCTTCGCGCACAGCGAATAGGCTGGCCCCGCGGTCCGGGTCGGCCCCCGGCCGCCGTCCGAACCGCAGCGACCACGCAGGAGCACAGATGGCACCCGGCATTCCCGCCGCCATGGAACGACCCCACTTCATCGGCATCGGCGGCGCCGGAATGTCGGGCATCGCGAAGATCCTCGCCCAGCGCGGGGCGAAGGTGGCGGGCAGCGACGCGAAGGAGTCCGCCACCGCCGAGTCCCTGCGGGCGCTGGGGGCGACCGTGCACATCGGACACGCGGCGGGCCATCTGGCCGACGACGCGTCCTGTGTGGTCGTCTCCAGCGCCATCCGCGCCGACAACCCGGAGCTGCTCCGCGCGAACGAGCTGTCGATCCCCGTGGTGCACCGCTCGGACGCACTGGCCTCCCTGATGAACGGCCTGCGCGCCATCGCGGTCGCCGGCACCCACGGCAAGACGACCACGACGTCGATGCTGGCCGTAGCCCTCTCCTCGCTGAGCCTGGCCCCCTCGTACGCCATCGGCGGCGACCTGGAGGGCCCCGGCACCAACGCCACGCACGGCGAGGGGGACATCTTCGTCGCCGAGGCGGACGAGAGCGACCGGAGCTTCCAGAAGTACGACCCCGAGGTCGCGATCGTCCTCAACGTCGAGCTGGACCACCACGCGAACTACGCCTCGATGGACGAGATCTACGACTCCTTCGAGACGTTCGTCGGCAAGGTCGTCCCCGGCGGCACCCTGGTCATCTCCGCCGACCAGCCCGGCGCCATCGAGCTGACCCGCCGGGTCCGCGACCTCTCCGACCTCAAGGTCGTCACCTACGGCTCCGCCGCGAGCGCCGACGTACGCGTCCACAAGGTCACCCCGCGCGGCCTGACCAGCGAGGTCACGGTCCTGCTCAACGGCAAGTTCCTGACCTTCACCGTCTCGGTCCCCGGCAGCCACTACGCCCACAACGCGGTGGCCGCCCTCGCTGCCGGGGTCGCCCTCGGCATCCCCGCGCACAACCTGGCCTCCGCGCTCGGCAGCTACACCGGGGTCAAGCGCCGCCTCCAGCTCAAGGGCGAGGCGGCGGGCGTGCAGGTCATCGACTCGTACGCGCACCACCCCACCGAGATGACCGCCGACCTGGAGGCCATGCGCGGCGCGGCCGCCGACGCCCGCATCCTGGTCGTCTTCCAGCCGCACCTGTTCTCCCGGACGCAGGAGCTGGGCACCGAGATGGGCCAGGCCCTCGCCCTGGCCGACGCCTCCGTGGTCCTGGACATCTACCCGGCCCGCGAGGACCCGATCCCGGGCATCACCAGCGCCCTGATCATCGACGCGGCGAAGGAGGCCGGCGCCGAGGTCACCGCCGTCCACGACCAGGCCGACGTCCCCGCCGCCGTCGCGGGAATGGCGAAGCCCGGCGATCTGGTTCTCACCATGGGAGCGGGCGATGTCACCGACCTCGGCCCGCGCATCCTGGACCACCTGTCGAGCGGCCGGTAGCCGAGTGGCGACCGGAACGAACGACCACCTGTCGAGCTGAGGAGCGGGACGTGTCGTACGACGTCGAGAAGCCGGACGAACAGTGGCGGGAAGAGCTGACCCCCGCCGAGTACGCGGTGCTGCGCAAGGCCGGCACCGAACCCGCCTTCGTGGGTGAGTACACCGACACCAAGACGGCGGGTGTCTACTCCTGCCGGGCCTGCGGGGCGGAGCTGTTCCGCTCCGACACCAAGTTCGAGTCGCACTGCGGCTGGCCGTCCTTCTACGACCCGAAGGACACCGACGCGGTCGAGCTGGTCGAGGACCGCGCCCACGGAATGGTCCGCACCGAGGTGCGCTGCTCCCGCTGCGGCTCGCACCTGGGCCACGTCTTCGAGGGCGAGGGCTACCCGACCCCCACGGACCAGCGCTACTGCATCAACTCGATCTCGCTGACCCTGGCGCCGGACGAGAGCTGACGCTGCCGGACGGCCGCCCGGAGCCCGAGCCCCGCTCTGTGGGGCTGAGGGCTCCGGCGGTGCCGTCCGGACCTGGGCGTCTCAGCTCTCGATGATCGAGAAGCCGATGACCACCCCAGCAGTCACCGTGACCCTGCCGGGCGTGAGGTCTCCCTCGCCGCCGCCCCCCGCGCTCGTGCCGTGCGAGCGGTAGCTGTTCTGCAGCTGCTCGGAGTCCACGTCCTTGATGTGGACGACCGCACCGAGCCGGACCCCGGCGGCCTCCGCGTAGAGCGCCGCCTTCTCACGAGCGGCGGCCACGGCGGCCCTGCGCGCATCGGCACGGAGCTCCTTCTTCGTCTTCACGTCGAACTCGACGCCGCCGACCTCGTTCGCCCCGGCCTCCACGACGTCGACCAGTACGGCTTCCAGTGTGTCCAGAGCACGCAGCTCGATCACGAACGACGCCGTGCACTCGTAGCCGACGAACTTGCGCTCGCCGCCGTAGACGTAGGAGGACTCCAGGTTCAGCCGGGACGTGGAGACGTGCCGGTCCGGCACGCCGTGGCCACGTACGACCTCCCGGACCTGGTTGACGCCGCGCCGGGTGACCTCGAACGCCTCGCCGGCCTGCTGCCGGGTCTCTTTGATCGCCACCCGGAGTCGCGCCACATCAGGGGCGGCGTCGATGCTCGCCGCGCCGAAGACGGATATGCCCCAGGGTGTCTCTACGGACTGGTCGATTCTCATACGGCTCATCCAAGCAGCAGAGGGACCGTACGCACGTGCCCTTTACGGACAGTGGATCACTGCTCGTCGTCGTCCCCGCTGTCGGACGCCTCGGACCGCAGCAGCGGGTGAATCACGCCGGGGAAGACCCGGGCCCGCACGACCTCCTCGGCCGACCCGCCCTGGACGACGGTCTCGGCGACGCCCCAGGGCCGCCCGGTCAGGTGGATGGTCAGGGTGTACGAGGAGGAGCAGCCGGTGCACTCGTAGCGGTCGGCCCAGGTCTCGACCTCGGTGGTGGAGCCCGGGTAGCGCTTCACGTGCCGGTGGCGGGCGTGGCAGTGATCGCAGGTCTCGCCCGGCTCGCAGGTCCCGCCGCACGGACACGGCACGTCGAAGCTGTCGGCGGGCGTCCAGCGCTGCACGAGGACGGCCTCGCGGGTCGCGCCCATGTCCTTCATGGCCTTGAGGTTGCGGGCGGCGACGTTGTACGACTCGCCGGTGGCGGCCATCCGGTCACGGATGACGTCCTTGCGTCCACGGTTGGTCGTCATGTTGCTCCTCCTGGGTTCACGCAGCCCGCCAGGAGGCCCATGAGTCAATCAGTCAGTACCTCTTTACGTTACCCGCCCGGCACCGGCGCACGGACCGGGAGGGTTTCAGGTGGGGCCGGTGGGGGCCAGCAGCCGATCCCGGGCCGCGGCCCGTACCTCCGGCGTCTCCATCGGATCGTCGCGCAGGATGGCGATCCGCCCCAGGGTTTCCGGACTCGTGGGCGCCGAGGCGATCCCCAGCAGCCGCGTCGTCTCCTCGCAGTCCCAGAGGGATTCGGCGTACAGGTGCTCCAGGCCGTCCCGGTCGATCGCGGCGAGTGCCTGGAGATAGGCGGTCCGTTCGTACGAGTGCGGGGTGTGCAGCCAGAAGCGCCGCAGGCAGGGCGCCGCCCCGCGGCGTCGGGGCCGAACCGGGCCAGCCGCCGGGCCGTCCGGTCGGGCCCGCACCACTCCCGGGCCGACCACTGCTCGACGAGTTCGTCCACCAGCCCCGGCAGAGCCTCCGGGCCGGAATGATCGGCCAGCACGTCCGCACCCAGCGCGGCCAGCGAGGGGACCAGCGGGATCAGCCCTTCGGCGGGCTCTCGCCCGTTCAGAGCACGCAGCGCGTCGAATTTCGTGGCCCGCTCCGTACGGGCGTCGGCGAGCAGGACGAGGAGCTCCCCGGTGCCGAGCCCGGCCAGTGACGGCCGGGGAACGAAGGGGCGGCCCCGCGTCTCGATCCCGAACCGCGTCCATGGCTCGAAGAAGCACGGAAGTTCCGGCTCCGCACCGATCCGGGTGCGCGCGACGTCACCGAGGTCGTCCCACCACTCGGGCGGCCAGCCGGTCGCTATCGACTCCAGCACGCGGACCCAGTGCTCGCCGTTCCGGACGTACGCCCGAAGCCCCTCCCTGGCCTCGTCGGAACCGGCGAGAGCCAGCAGCTCCAGGACCTCGCAGGCCCGCAGGCAGGCCTCTTCGTCCCCGGCCAGCATGCCGACCACCGATGCGGGGGACAGCTCCAGGTCCTGGACCAGCCGCGCCGAGTACAGAGACCGATCGTCGGTCCCGTGGCCGATCAGTCCTGCGCGGCGTACGCGAGGAAGCGGGTCCAGGCGGTCGGGGCGAGGGCGAGCTGCGGGCTCTCGTCGAGCTTGGAGTCGCGGACGTGGACGGTGGAGGGGCAGGCGGCGACCTCGACACAGGAGTCGCCGGAGCCGCTGCTGTAGCTCGACTTGTGCCACTCCAGGGCGACCTCGACACAGGAGTCGCCGTCGCCGCTGCTGTAGCTGCTCTTGAACCAGGCCAGGGGTGTGGTGCTCATCTCGCTCCTCGCATCCGCCGCATCAGGCCCTTGGAGTCGTCCAACGAGAGAGCCTGTGAACGCATACTGGCACACCGCATCTGGAGGGCGCTGAGCACTTTGGGGTCGGAGACGAACTGCCCGTGCTCCTGCCCTTCCAGATAGCCGAACCACTGGTGATCCTGCGTCTCCAGCAGCTGCATCGGCCCGTGCAGACCCGCGTGGTGATGCCGTACCAGCGGCATGATCTGGATGTCCACGTTGCGCAGCTCGGACAGGGCGAGGATGTGGTCGATCAGCTCCCTGGTGACCTCTTCGCCACCCAAGTCCCTGAGGAATAGGTGCTCTTCGAGGATGAAGGTGAACGCGGTGTTCGGCCGGCTCCGCAGGAGTTGCTGGCGCTCCAGGCGGGCTGCGAGCTGTGCCTCGATCTGCTCGTCGGCGAGCGGCGGCAACTGGTCGGTGAACAGCGTCCGCGCGTACGCCGCCGTCTGCAACAGCCCCGGAATCAACCGGCACTCGTACGTGTACAGGCTCAGTGCGGTCAGCTCCAGTTCCGCCCACTGCCGGAACCAACTCGCCAGCCCCTTCCGCCGCGTCAGATGCTTTGCCGCCGCCAGGATCACGCCGAACGCGTCGAGCACGCTGTCCGCGCGCTCCGCGAAGTCCGGCGGCGGGAGGCGGCGGCCCTGCTCGATGGAGGCGACGGTCTCGGGGGAGTACCCGACGAGCGGGGCGAACTGCTCCTGCGTCAGCCGCGACCGCTTGCGGAAGGTCTTGACGACTTCTCCGAACATCTTGAGGCTGTACTGCGGTTCGGGCTCGGCGCTGCGTGCGCCGCCGTTGCCGAAAGTCCCGTACGTGATGCTGTCGATGCCGTCCGTGCCGTGCGTCATGTACGGCCACCTCCCCATGCGCCTGTCCTGGTCCGCGACCCGTCCATGCTCACGGAACGTGACCCGTACCGTCTACCCTTCGCACCCGTACGCTGACTCAGCGTACGGGTAGCTGACCTGGTGGGGAGAGCGGTGAAGCCCGGAATCTGGGGGCATGGAAGCACTCACGAAGCCCCAACCCGAGGTAACCGTACGTGTGTTCAAGCGTCAATTCGACGCGGATCCACGCGGTGCCCGGCTCGCCCGCCGCGTCGGGCTCCACAAGCTGCACACCTGGGGCATCCCGTACCTCAGTGACGCCTCGGAGTCGGCGGCCCTGATCATCGGTGAGCTGACGGCCAATGCGGCGACCCACGGCCGCGTTCCCGGCCGCGACTTCGAACTGCGCCTGTCGCACCTGCCCGGCGACCGGGAAACACCCGGCCTCCTGCGGATCGAGGTGTCCGACACCCGGGGCGAGTGCCGGCCGCCGGGTCCCGGCGAGATCACCGCGCCCACCGACGGTTCCGACACCGGGCGCGGGCTGCTGATCGTGGATGCCCTGGCCGACCGCTGGGCGGTCCTCGACCGCAGCCCGGGCAAGACGGTCCGGGTGGAGCTGGACCTGCTGTACTGAAAGGCTGAAGCTACCGACGAGTTTCAGCCATCCGGGTGCACGTCTCAGGCCCCGCTCTCACCGCTTGAACACATCTCGCACACAGGAATCCCCTGGAAAGTGCGGGCCGACCCGGATGGTGAGGGCATCTACTCGGCCGGCCCTGGACGGGGAGACTTTCCGTCAACTTGCGCATTGAGGGTCTCGCCCTCTGTTCACCTGCGCAGATGTCTCTCTAAGATGACGCCGCGCTGGACCGGATACTGACTGCTCCGAGCTTGCGTACGTCAACTGAGTGGCCGGGGCAGCAGTTTTCGTCGGGGGAAGAAGGCGCATCGTCATGGTGCGGTGTCCGCACTCCGTGCATCCCATTTCAGCCAGGCCCCGTCGCTCCTGACGCAGCGACGGGCCGAGTGGCCCTTTCTGTCATCTCGGCTGCCGCTACCGGCTGTTCTCCACTCTCCACTCTTCTTCACCATCACGCAGAGGATGCGCACGTGCGTTCCAGACCATGGGTGTTGCCCAGATCCCTGTCACCACTGTCACGGCTGTCCGCCCGAACCCTCCCGCCCCTGCTCGCCGCGGCCCTTCTGGCCGGCATCGGCGTCAGCCCGGAACTGATCGACCGGTACGCCACGCCGGCCACCGCGCCGGTCAGCGACTACGACTGGTACGAGGACACTCCCGCCGAGGAATTGCGGCAGGACCAGTGCCTGATGAGCGACGTCCTGCGGTTGGGCGGGCCGACCATGGCCACCACCGCGAAGGACGGGCTCAACCAGACTCCTGAGCGGCTGCGGGAGCTGGCCGACCGGGACTTCTGGGAGGACACGCCGCTCGCCGCCGCGTACACGTCGGACAAGGATGCCGCCAGCACGGAGCTGGACCGGCTCCACGCGCTCCACGACAGCTGGAAGATATCCGGACTGGAGACGCCGGGCGGCTTCGGCTCTGTCGCCGACTTCGAGTGGCCGCCCGGGACCAGCGGTGACGACGGTGAGGACTTCCATTCCCAGACCGGCCTCACGGGGTGGATCGCCGACCGGTTCTGGAAGGGGGAGAGCGACTTCTACGAGGACGCGACTCCGCCGGCCGACGCCGAGACCGTCGCGGCGGTCAAGGCTCTGGGGCAGCCGTTGTACGGCAGTGACCCGGACCCGTCCCTGCCGGACTGGAACCGACAGGTCACCCTGAACGACGCCTACGAGCACCTGACGGACTGGAGCCTGGAGCCGACCGGAGCGGACAACGCCCGCCTCTTCCTGAGCTCGGGCGGCTTCCCGAACAAAGCGCCCGAACCGGGTACCGCCGAGCACAGGGTCGCGGTCGAGGATCTCAAGTCCCGCTTCGCCGCCTGCGCGTGGCGTGATCCGATGGACCCGGAGAAGGTCCTGGGCGAGGTCTCCGCGACCGCCGCCGCGGAGTGGCAGCAGGAGATCGGCTCGCAGGCCGCCAAGCGCAACGAGATCCTGACCGCGAACAAGAACGCCGTTCAGGCGCTGACCGCGGCCTCCGAGTCGATGGGCAAGATGCTCGGCCACTCGTGGGTCGCCGACCACATCACCCGCTGGCAGGACTACTGGTCCTCGGGCGGCATCGGCTGGATCGGCTCCTCGCCGATGGCCGTCCAGATCCCGGGCGCGACCGGCAAGTGCCTGGGCGTGCAGGGTTCCGGCACCGCGAACGGCACGGCTGTCGAGGTCGTCGCCTGCTCCTCCTCCGCCGCTCAGCAGTGGAGGGTCAACGGGGGCTACGGCGAGGGCTACAGCCTGCAGAACGTCAACTCGCAGAAGTGCCTCGACGTCGCCACCAACCGGACGAAGATCCAGATCTACACCTGCAACGGCACGCCCATGCAGGTGTGGAAGTTCAGCGTCCGGGCCGGCGCCACCCTGGAGAACCTGGGGGCGGCCAAGTGCCTGAACTTCCCCGCGTACACCGCGGGACAGGACGCGCTCGCGGCCACCTGTAGCACCGCTGCCACGCAGAAGGTGCTGTTCAAGGTCTCCGCGCACAACGGCACCGTTCCGCCGGCGGCGGAGTTCACCAAGGCGTCGCAGCGGCTGACCGCGGCACGT
Organism: Streptomyces sp. NPDC091287; assembly: GCF_044768525.1. NCBI lineage: Bacteria > Bacillati > Actinomycetota > Actinomycetes > Kitasatosporales > Streptomycetaceae > Streptomyces > Streptomyces sp. NPDC091287. The sequence continues at coordinate 60,867 of NZ_JBIVUV010000003.1, read as the reverse complement.
ACGGGGGCGAAGGCCGAGCTGGCCGAGCTGAAGCGCCAGGCGACGGCCGCGACGGCCGCCCAGAGCGCCAGCGTCACCGCCGAGCAGGCGGCGTACGCGATCGCGGACGCCAACGGGGCTCCGCGGGGACGCGGTCTGCTGGTGGGCCAGCAGAAGGCACAGGTCACCCAGGGTTCCGCGGCCGCGGTCGCCGCATTGGTGAAGGCCGGTGAGACCGCCGAGGCGGCCACCCGGGCCGCCGCCGCGGACAGCGACACGATCGCCCAGCGGGCGCTGGCGCAGGCAGCGCAGTCCAAGGCGGAGTTCCGCAAGCAGGCGGCCTACCGGGCCGAACTACAGGCCAAGGCGGCCTCGGACGCGGCGAAGCTGCACCGCGACAACGCCAAGAAGGACAAGGAGCTGGCCGAGGCCAAGCTCGCCGCGACCCTGGTCGCGGAGGCGGACGCGAAGGCAGCGGCGGCCGACGCGCACGCCAAGCGGCTGAAGGCCGAGGCCGAAGAGGCCACGGCCAAGAAGGAGAAGGGGACCGCCGACCTCAAGAAGGCGGAGGCGGCACAGCACCGGCAGACGGCGGAGGCCGAAGCCGCCAACGCCGAGACCGCCAAGGGCAAGGCCGAGGCGTCGGAGGCCACGGCGGTGGCCCGGAAGAACGACGCCGAGAGCGCCCGGGACCGGGCCAAGGAACTGCGCGACGACGCCTGGGACGCGCAGCAGAAGGCGGACGCGTCGCGCGCCAAGGCGGACGCCAAGGAGGCCTACGCCGAATCCCTGGATGCAGGGGACGCGGCGGACGCCGCGCGGACGGCGGCCAACGACGCCGACCGGCACGCGGACGACGCCGAGGCGGCGGCCGGCCGGGCTCGGACCGCGGCCGACGCGGCCACCCAGGCGGCAGCGGACGCGGACGCGGCGGCGACCCGCGCGGAGGCAGCAGCCAAGCGTTCCCGTGCAGCCTCGGACGGAGCGCAGGCCGCGAAGCTGCGGGCGGACGCCGCGGTGCGCACCGCGACCAGCTCCGCCGCCGACGCCATCGACGCCTCCGAGCACGCCTCTGCCGAGGCCGCGTTGTCGGTCGAGGCGGCCAACGAGGCAGAGGCTCAGGCGAAGACGGCCAAGGCCCAGGCGGACGCGGCACGGGCCGAGGCCAACAAGGCCACCGTCGCCGCGGCGAAGGCGGCGGGGTTCGCCTATGTCACCGCGCAGGCGGCGGTGGACGCCGGGAACTCAGCGGCGCAGGTCGCGGCTCCCGCGAACGACGCGATCCAGCTCGGCTCGCCGTACGTCACCAAGGACTCGGCCGCTTCTCTCGTGGTTCTGTCCGGCCAGGCGGCGAAGACCATCGCCGAGCAGCAGAAGGCCGTCGCGGACGCCCACGCCGCCAACGCGGCGGAGGAGGCCGCGGCCGCCCAGATCATCGCCAACCAGGCACAGGGCGACGCCAAGGCCGCCTACCAGCACGCGGCGAACGCCGCCAAGCACGCCGCGGACGCGCGCGGCTACTCGAAGGAGGCACTGACCTACGCGGCCGCCGCGGCGACCGCGGCGGCGAAGGCGCAGCAGTCGCTGGCCCGCACCATCGGCTACCAGTCCCAGGCCACCGCCGACGCGGCGGCCGCCGACGCGGCAGCCGGCCGGGCCGAAGGCTACGCCGAGTCGGCCCGGACCTCCGCGGACGCCGCAGCTCTCGACGCCGACGCCGCCCGCACGGCCGCCACGCAGGCGGAGGAGTCCGCCAGCCAGGCCCGAGCCGCCGCCGAGCGGGCCGACGTCGCCGCCACGGCCGCGGAGGAAGCCGCCAAGGACGCCCAGGCGTACGCCGAGTCCGCCCAGGAAGCCGCGACGCAGGCCGAGAACGCGGGGAACACCGAGCAGATCGAGACCGGGACGGTCCCGGACGGGGCCGGCGGTCCCATCGGTGGCGTCTTCTACGTCGTCGACCGCATCGAGCAGGTCGGCAAGCCCCAGGTCCTGAAGAAGACCGACGGCTGCGACGGCTGGTGGGACCAGCTCGCCTACGACGGCGACTGCACGATGACCCAGAAGATCGGGTACAAGGCCGACCTCGACCTGTACCTGTGCACCAGCGAGGTGTGGGCGAACTCGTGCCCCTCGGCTGACACGCTGCATCTGGGCGAGCACAAGACGGACACTCTGTACACCGAGGTCACGCACACCATCACGATCGGGGAGTACCAGCAGGGCGTCGACCCCATCGACATCCTCTTCGGCAGCTGGATCCGATGCGCCCAGAAACTCACCCCCGGTGGTGAGAACGGGAGCTGGGGCGGCTGCGCCTGGGCCGCGGTGGATGTGGCGACCCTGTTCGCCGGCAAGATCCTTCGTCCCATCGCGGACGCCGTCAGGGCGGCTGACGCCGCAGCCAGGACCGGCATCGGCTTCTTCGACGCACTGAACGGGCTCCGTGCCCTGGGTCTGGCCGACGACGTCGTCGCTCGCATCGGGTACCGGGCGATGGACGAGTTCGTCGAGTTCTGCACGCGCAGCAGTAAGGGCTTCGCCGTACGGGCGTCCGCGGCCGCCGACGGGTGCGGCGGTCTGATCCGCTACAACAGCGACGACCTGAGCCGCATGGCTTACCAGTTCAGGACCGAATCTGGATTCTTCGGGGCACAGCACAATGTCGCTGTCGCCAGGGTGCCGGGATGGAACGACCCGAAGACCGGGGATCTGGTGGTGGCGAGCAGCAGCTTCGCGGGCCACTCGGAGACGGCGATCCTGGACATGCTGAAGGCGAAGAAGATCGACCCCAGCGAAATCACTGCTCTCTACACGGAGCGGCAACCGTGTGCGGCCTGTGCCTCCGAACTGGCCGGCGCTCTCAAGGGGGGCACGCCGGTCACCTGGTCGGTTCCCTACTACGCCGGCATCGAAAGTGCGGCGAAACAACTGCTGGCAAAGTACGTCAAGCAAGCCGGCGGCGGACGCTCGGCGCTCTCGTCGGCAGGTCAGAAGCAGGAAGGGGAGTGAGGGACGCGTGAGCGAGCACGGATTCGATGTGCCGCCGAAAGCCCCGCCGGATGTCATCGGCCGGCGCGAGGCACTGGCCGATGAGGCCTGTCTCGCGCTGGACCGGGCGGGAATTCCCGCTCACCGAGGGGACCTCGGAGAGGACTCCGCAGACAGACCGGGGGCGGATGTCCAAGTGGACCCGCTCGCCGACGGCGGTGTGCTGGTGGAATGGAACACCCGGGAGGAACTGGCGACCGCGGCTGTGAACCTTCTGGAGAGTGGGGTTGATCCTTCGAATCTGCCCCACGCGATCCGCCACTACGAAACCGTGCAGACCTGCATGCGGGACGCTCTTCTGGGAATCCTCGCCTCGGCGGGTTTCCAGGCGGAAAGGGCGGACGAGCACACCTTCGGAAGTGCGGTTCGGGTAACGGGCTTCCTGCCCTGATCCCACCCTCCAGGCCCCATCGGCGCCGAGCCGCACAGCGTCGATGGGGCGGGGGGCGGGGCTCACCCCCGCCGCACCCGCCCCGCGATCCGGCGGCCCAGCCGCCCCAGGGCGCTGACCCGGTTCCAGTCGCGGAAGGCGTCGGCCCGGCCGCTGCTGCCCGTGCGGCCCACCGTCGCCTCAACCTCCGCGACGTCCTCGGCCGACATGCCGCGTACGGCGGGGCGCAGGACGTCGTCGAGGAGGGCGGCGGCCACCGGGGGCCAGGCGGAGCCCGCGTGCGGGTGGGCCGTCCAGACGGTGAAGCAGTCCGCCGCGTAGGCGGGCTGGGCGCGCAGCCTCGCCCGTACGGTCTCCGTCCGGGCAGACCGGTCGTACGCGGCGATGAGCTCGGCGTCGTCGCCGTGGACGAAGTCGTACAGCTCGGCCCCCGGGCGGTCGGGGGCCAGCAGGCGTTCGACCAAGGCCGCGTACGCCCGTTCCCGGAGCGCCGGCTCGACCGGCTCGGCCTGCGCGCACAGCGTGCGGACGCGCTCAGCCCAGCCGGGTTCCGGGGCGCCCGTGCGCAGTTCGCGGACGAGGTCCAGCAGCAGGAGGCCGGCCCGCTCCCGGCCGCCGATCTCCCCGGGGAAGCCGCGCAGGAGGTCGTGGGCGAGCCCGGCCGCCTCGTCCGTGCCGGCAGCGGACGTACCAACAGCGGACGTCCCGGCGGACGACGTCTCGGCGGCCGACGTGCTGAGCGCCGCGTCCACCAGGCGCGCCCATGTACCGGCCGCGCGGTGCGCGTCCGAGGTGGCCGCGTCCAGCAGCAGCCGGGCCTCCCCGACCGTCGGGGCCCGGTCCTCCCACACCAGGCCGACCGCCGTGCGCAGCACCAGGGGCTCGGCGAAGGGGGAGAGACCGGCCGCCCGCAGCACCCGGTGCCACACCGCCGCCCGGTCACCGCCCAGGGTCGCCATCGCCTCCGGGACCTCGGCGCACATCCGCAGATGCGGCAGCGCCTGCGTACCCGTGAACGGCAGCGTGACCCGCTCCAGGAACCGGGCCACCGCCCCGGGGTCCTCGGGCGCGATCCGGTCCAGCGCGCCGAGCAGCGCCGTTCGCACCTCGAACTGCTCGTCCAGCAGCTCCAGCAGGGCCGGTGCGAAGCCCGGGGAGCCTTCGTGCGACGCCGAAGCCGCCGCCTCGCCCAGCAGCGCGGGCGCCAGCCGGTCCACGACCCCCGGCAGCGACTCCCTACCGTCCACGCCCAACAGGCGTGCCACCCGCAGTAGTTGTACGGTGCGCGCCACCGGGCGCGACGCGACCGTGTCGGCCAGTTCGGTCAGGATCTCCGGGCCCAGCCGCTCGGCGACCTCCGCCCCCTCCGGACCGGCGAACGCGTCCCGGCGCGGCAGTTCCAGCGAGCCGTTGCCGCCCCGTACCGCCTCCGTGACCAGCATCGCCGCGAGCGGGGCGGTCACCGATGCCGGGCAGCGGCCCTCCAGTGCACCGAACAGCCGTCCCGCGGCGTCGAATTCGGGGCCCGTACGGTCGTCGATGCCGGGGGAGGTGAGGGCCTCCACCAGCTGGCCGATGCGTTTGGCGTCCAGCGCGTAGGGCCGTTCGGCGGCCCAACCGGCGGCCGCCGCACGCCCGTCCGGCCCGAGCTCGATCCCCGCACACAGCGCCGTCACGGCCAACGGGCCCGCCGCGAACGGCTCCCCGGGCAACTCCCCTGCCTCCCGGAACAGTTCCGGCGACCGGCTGCGCCAGACCCGGGCCGCCGTCGTCGCCCACACGTCTCCCGTACCGCCCACCGGGGCCCGCCCCGCGCACTCGTGCACCCGCAGGCCCGCGGCCCGTGCCGCCGCCGCGTCCTCGGGCAACACTCCCACCACCCGCGACGCCGAGCCCTCCGGCCGCCGGGTGTACGTGGTGAACGTCAGCCGCTCCGCGTTCTCCCTCGGCAAGGTGACCGACGCGAGCCCCAGCCACCGCGCCACGTCCGCGCACTGCCGCTCCACCAGCACCACCGGCCGGCCGCCGGTCGCATCCGCGTCGCTCGCCCGGCGCAGATCCGCCAGGACGGCCGCGAGCCAGGGGCCGCGCGAGACGGCGAAGTCGTCGAGGCCCTCGGAGACCGCCGCAGGGCCCGGCGGAAGCGCCAGCGGATCCGGTATCGGCCCGCCCGGCGTCACCGCCACCCAGTGCGGCGACCGCCACGCCTCGACCGGCAGCCGGTCGCCCGGCAGCGGAACCCCCGGCGGCAGGTGCACCGCGTGCGCGTGGAACCGGACACCCGACCCCGCGCCGCCCGTGTCCCGTACCGGGGCCGAACGTGCCACCAGCCGACTGCCGTCGGACAACACGAAGTACCCGAACGCCTGGGGAAGCGAGCGAAGTTCGTCGTCGGACGGCCGGTCGGGAACGCCCCCGGGAAGCTCGTAGCGCACCAAGGGCTCGATCTCCGCCAGCAGAGCACCCGACACTCCTGGGCCGACCGCCGTGAACCGGCCCGCCGTTCCCTCGGCCCCCGGCGCGGCGGAGGTGTAGTGCACCTGTGCAAGGCTCATCTGTCGGCCCTCTTCGTCCTGCCGCGCCCGATCCCCGTGCCCACCCCGTACGGCTGGGGTCGGGGGAAGAAGTCCGCAGCCGCGGGGGCGACGTTATCAAGGACGGGGACGGAATCCCTACGCTGCGTCAGGCGCTGGCCCGAGGGCCGCTGCACTACGTTGACCCCATGAGCGACGTGAGGCTTTCCGCGGGCGTGATCGAGTACCACGACACCGGTGGCGACGGGCCCGTCGTGGTCCTCCTGCACGGTGTGGCCATGGACGGCTCGCTGTGGGACGAGGTCGTCGCCGGGCTCGGGGACGGGGTGCGGTGCATCGTGCCGACCCTGCCGCTCGGCGGGCACCGCAGGCCCATGGAGGCCGGGGCCGCCCTCTCCGTCCTCGGGGTCGCCCGGCTGGTCGCGGAGTTCCTGGAGGCGCTCCGGCTGGAGGACGTGACCCTGGTGATGAACGACTGGGGCGGCGCACAGGCCCTGGTCGCGGACGGGCGGGCCGACCGGATCGGCCGGCTCGTGATCACGTCGTGCGAGGCGTTCGACAACTACCCGCCGGGGCTGCCCGGCCGGAATCTCGTCGCCTCCGCCAAGCTGCCCGGAGGGATCAGGGCCGCCTTCGCCCTGCTCCGGCTGCGGCCCGCACGGCGGCTGCCCATGACCTGGGGATGGATGAGCAAGCGGCCCGTCCCGCACCCCACGATGGACCGGTGGTTCCGGCCGCTCCAGACCTCCCCGGAGATCCGCCGCGACCTGCGCGCCTACGTGCTCGGCGTACCGGAGAAGGCCGAACTCCTGCGGTGGGCCGAGCAACTGCGCACCTTCGACCGGCCCGCGCTGGTGATCTGGGCCACCGAGGACCGGGTGATGCCGCTCGACCACGGGCGACGCCTCGCCGAACTTCTGCCGCAGGGACGGTTGGTGGAGGTCGCCGACAGCTACACGCTGATTCCCCAGGACCGGCCCGACGCCCTCGTCGAGCACATCGGCGCCTTCCTGGCGGAGACCGCCTGAGGGGCCGGGCCCGGCGGCCCCATGGAGCGCCGCGCATGTCCCGACGAGGTAACAGTCCCTCATCGGCACCCGCCTGCCACACCGGGCGAACCTATGATCGACGCGGCGTCGAGGAGGAACGGGGAAACGCTGTGACCTGTCACGTGCCGTTAAGAGGGGTCCGGTACGCGCTGCCCCTGGCCCTGGTGACCGTGCTGCTCGCCGGCTGTTCCGGCGCGGCGGACGACCCGGGGAAAGTGGAGAAGCGCGACCCTTCGGCCAGCGGGAGCCCGGAACCCGGCGGCGGCAGCACCGATGCCGGGCCGTCGCCCGAGGAATCGCTCGTACCCGACCCCGCCCGGCTCCCGAAGACCCGGGCCGAGGCACGCGACCTCATCGGCCGCGTCATCGCCGGCCCGGACAGCTTCGGCCCCGGGGTGGTGAAGCGGAGCCCGTACGAGAGCGACCCCGCGACCTGGCCCGTGCTCGGCGAGGACTGCGTCTGGCAGCAGCGGAAGCCCGCGTACAGCGTCCTGGCCACCCTCACCCGGTCGTTCGAGCTGCCCGCCGAGGAGGGAAAGGGGCCGGTGCGCCTCGGTGCCGTCGTCACCGTGCACCGTAACCGCGAGGACGCCGCCTGGGAGATGGCGGAGTCGATCGAGGAGAGCATGCGCTGCCCCACCCAGCAGTTGCGCGAGGGCGAACTGATCGGCTCCATGGTCGCCGCCGCGCTCCTCGGCGGCGAGTCCGCACAGACCGCCTCCGAGGACTCCCTCAGCGAGACGGGGCAGTACCAGAGCTCCGAGCTCGGCGGACCGCACCACTACTCCTGGCAGCAGGCGCAGACCCTGCAATTCACCGTCGCCGTGACCGGCAAGGGGGCGAAGGGACGCACCGAGCGGGAGATCGACGACCTCGTCGTCCAGGCGCAGGCCGCCATGCTGGTCCGGCTGGAATCCGCCGTCGAGAAGCAGAGCTGAGGCCGGGCGATGGACGACCTGCGACCCACCGACCCCGCCCGGATCGGCGGACACCGGCTCCTCGGCCGCCTCGGAGCGGGCGGCATGGGCGTCGTCTACCTCGGACGCACCGACGCCGGAGCGCTCGCCGCGATCAAGGTGATCCTGCCCGAGCACGCCGGGGACGAGGACTTCCGGACCCGCTTCCGCCGCGAGGCGGAAGCCGCCCGCCGGGTCGACAGCCCCTGGGCGGTGTCCGTCACCGGAGCCGACACCGAGGCCGAACGCCCGTGGCTGGCAACGGAGTTCGTGCCCGGCCCGACGCTTTCCGACATCGTCGCCCGGCGCGGCCCGCTGCCCGTGCGCAGCGTCACCGTCCTCGGCCGGCTCCTCGCCCGCGCCCTGGCCGCCGTGCACGCCGCCGGGCTCGTCCACCGCGACGTCAAACCGGGCAACGTCCTGCTGACGGCCGGCGGCCCGCAGCTGATCGACTTCGGGATCGCCCGCGCCGCCGACGCCACCGCCCTGACCGCCACCGGACTCGTCGTCGGCACGCCCGGCTTCCTCCCGCCCGAGCAGGCGTCCGGGAACACCGCCGGGCCCGCCGGGGACGTCTTCTCGCTCGGCTGCCTCCTGGCGTACGCGGCCACCGGCCGACCGCCCTTCGGCGGCGGCGCGGTCGACGCCGTCCTCTACCGCACCGTGCACGACGCACCCGACCTCGACGGGATCGACGACGCCCACCTGCGCGCGCTCCTGGACCGGTGCCTCGCCAAGGACCCCGGCGACCGTCCGGCCGCCGCCGACCTCGACACCCTGATCGCCGAGGACGCCCCCGCCGGGGCCACCGCCGACTGGCTGCCCGAGGACGTCGTCCGGATCATCGCGGACCGGTCCGCCGCCCTGCTGGCCCTGCCCGACATCGACGCCACCGTCACCGAGGAGCCCGGCCCGCCGGACCCCGCCCCCGGCCGACGGCGGTTCCTGCTGCTCGCGGCCGGTGGCGCGGTGGCGCTCGGCGCCGGCGCCTTCGCCGCCGTACGCCTCACCCGCGACGAAACCGACGGCGGAGGGGACGGAACACCCGGCGGACGCCGCTGGATCATCGGCGTGCACGCCGACCTCACCGGCCCCCTGAGCGCCGCCGGACGTGCCCAGGAACGCGGCGCCCGGCTCGCCGTCGACCGCTTCAACTCCCTCGACGACCAGCCCTTCCGCCTGGCCGTGAAAGTCCTCGACGACCAGGGGGACCCCGCCCGCTCCGCCCGGGTCGCCGAGGAGTTCGCCCGCGATCCGGAGGTCGTCGCGGTCATCGGCCCCACGGGCGACGAGGCAGCCGGGGCGGCACTGGCCGCGTACGACGAGGCGGTGCTGCCGGTCCTGACGGTGTCGGCCCTCCAGATCGCCTTCCCGGCCCGGGCCAACGGCTCCTTCTTCCAGGCCGCCCCCTCCTACGCCTCGCTCTCCTTCCCCATCGTCAACCGCCTCCTGCTGCGCCCCGACGTCGAGCGGCTGGGAATCCTGATCGATCGGTCCGGCGGGCAGACGGCCTACCAGGCGGGCTACGCGACCAACCTGATGACGCCCGACCTCACCACCGGCACCACCCACCCCCGGGTGGTGCCCGCCGGGACCACCGTCTTCGACCCGGTCGTCACCGACCTCCTCTCCCACCGGAGCGACGCCCTCTTCTACGCCGGCGACGCGGCCGGCGCCTCCCGGGTCGCCCGCATCCTGGCCGACCTCTCCTTCAAAGGACCGTGCGTGGCCCAGCACACCGTCATGGGGCCGGAGTTCCTGGAACAGGCGGGCGCGGCGGCCGACGGCTGGGAGTTCGTCACACCGTTCACCGACGCGAGCGCCCCGACCGTCGCGACGTTCGCCGCCGCCCACCGCAAACGCTTCGGCGCCGCCCCGGCCGCCTGGTCGGCCGAGGCGTACGACGTGGCGGGTCTCGTCGCCCGCGAACTCGCCGCCCTCACCGACGCCGCCGCCAGAAAGGCGACGGCGAGCCCCACACCCTCCGGCGACGGCCGGCCCACCCGGTCCGCGCTCACCGCCGCGATCGCCGGCACCCGGTACGAGGGGATCTCCCGCACCTACGCGTTCGACGAGAAACGTCAGCAACTCATCGGCCAGGACGCCCACCTGTACCGGGTGGAGAAGGGCCGCCACCGCTATCTCGGCCCGGCCCCGAAGCCGAAGAGCTGACGTGCGGCCCCTCACCTCGGAGGACCCCCGCACCGTCGGCCCGTACCGCACCCTCGCCCGACTCGGCGCGGGCGGCATGGGCGTGGTCTACCTGGCACGCTCGGCGGGTGGCGCGCTCGCCGCCGTCAAGGTGATCCGTGCCGAGCACGCCGACGATCCCGGGTTCCGGGCCCGCTTCCGGCGCGAGGCCGAGGCAGCCGCCCGGATCGCCGGCCCCTGGGTGGTTCCCGTGCTCGGCGCGGACACCGAGGACCGCGAGCCGTGGCTGGCGACCGCGTTCGTCCCCGGGCCCTCGCTGGCCGAGGTGGTGGGCGCCGGCGGGGCGCTGCCCACGGCCACCGTCAGGGCGCTCGGGAGCCGGCTCGCCGAGGCCCTCGTCGCGGTCCACGAGGCCGGGCTGATCCACCGCGACGTCAAACCCGGCAACGTGCTCCTGGCCCTCGACGGCCCCCGCCTCATCGACTTCGGGATCGCCCGCCACGAGGGCGCCACCGCGCTGACCACCACCGGCGCGGTGATCGGGACACCCGGCTATCTGGCCCCCGAGCAGGCGTCGGCCGGCCCGCCGGGGCCGCCGAGCGACGTGTTCTCGCTCGGCTGCGTCCTGGTGTACGCGGCGACCGGGCGGCGGCCGTTCGGCGAGGGCGGCGGGGCGGGCGCCCTGTTCCGCACGATCCACGAGGAGCCGGACCTCGCGGGCGTGGAGCCCGGCCTGGCACCCCTGATCACCGCCTGCCTGGCCAAGGACCCGGCCGACCGGCCGACCGCGAGCCGGGTCCGCGACGCCCTGGCGGCGAAGGCCCCGGGTGACCCCGGGGGCCCGGGCCGGGTGCGGGACCCGAGGGAGTACCCGGGCCGACGAGGAGCCCCGGACCCGAACGAGGCCCCCCGCACCGCCCCCGGCCCCGACCCCTGGCGGATGCCCCCCGGACTTCCCGCGCTGATCGCCGAGCGGTCCGCCGCCGCCCTCGCGCTGCCGGACCCCGAACCGCTGCCCGTCACGCTCGGCCCGGCCGGGGACGGCGCCGCGTCCGGTCCCGCCCGCCGGCGGTTGCTCACCGCCGGGGCGGCCGGGGCCGTCCTCCTCGCCGGCGGCTCCACCGCGACCTGGATCGCCCTGCGGGGGAGAGGCGAGGGGGCGGGCGGCCCGTCGGCCGGCCCCGGGGAGCCGCCCACGTACACGATCGGGCTCCACGCCGACCTCGGCGGCCCCGGACGGGTCACCGGACTGGCCCACCGGCGCGGCGCCCAGATCGCCGTCGCCGACCACAACGCCCGTGAGGACAAGACGTTCCGGCTCGCCCTGCGCGCCGAGGACGACGCGGGGGATCCGGCGGCGGCCCTGCGGACGGCCGGGCGGCTGGCGGCGGACCCCGAGGTCATCGCGGTCCTCGGCCCCACCGGAAGGCTGCTGCGCGGGGACCTCGTCGAGCGGTACGGAACGGAGCGGCTCGCCACCGTCGTCGTCGCGGCCGGCTCCACCACCGCCGAGTCGGGCACCGGCCTCCACCTCTGTGTGACCCGCCCCTTCGACCGTGCGCTCTCGCCCGGGCTCATCAGCTACCTGACCCGCACCCGCCCCGCGACCCGCATCCTGCTCGTCGAGGACGCCGCCGAACCCGTGCTCGCGACGGAGATCGGGGTTGCGTTCCGCGATGCCGCCATCACCGGCGCCACCCTCCTCGAACACCCCCTCGTCCGGGGGAACGCGGGCTTCGGCGCGGTCGCACGCAAGGCCATGACCAGCCGGGCCGACGCCGTGGTGCTCGGCGGTGGCAACGCGTCCCGGGCCGCCCGCCTGGCCACCGCGCTGACGGGCGAGGGCTTCACCGGCACCAGGGTCGCCGCCGGACCCGCGCTCGGGCCCGCCTTCATCGAGGGCGCCGGCGCCGCCGCCGACGGCTGGGTCTTCGCCGAGGCGTACGCCGACCCCACGGCCCTCCCGTCGGCCCGGACGTTCACCGCCGCGCACCGCGAACGCTTCGGCGCGCCCCCGGCTACCTGGGCCGCCGAGGCGTACGACGCGGTCGGCCTGATCGCCCGCGCCGCCGGGACCACCAGCGCCTCGGGGGAGGTGCGCAGCGGCATCGCCCGGCGGCTCGTGAGGACCGAGCACCGGGGGATCGTGCGCACCCTCGCCTTCCACGCCTCGACCCGCCAGGTGCGCATCCCGGACGGGATCTTCCTCTACCGGATCGAGAAGGGCCGCCCCCGCTTCCTGGGCCCGTTCGGCGACGTGTAGCCGCCACGGCGGAGCCCCGGTGACGGCAGCGGTCGGTGAAGCCACGGCCAGGCGTGAAGATCTCCTGCGACCGCGCTTAAGAAATCCTCGATGGACCCGGGCCCCGTCGTACGGCAGATTTCTCCGTGACGGCCGAGGATGGCGCGTGGAGCCGTACGACGTGCTCCGTCCCGTCCCGCCGTGCCCCCGCCACGGGGGCGATCACCCGAAAACCACCCCGGGCCGCAGGGTTCTTCCGACATGCCCCGAGGCCCGGGGTATCCACTCGCGTACCGACGTCAGGGAGCCGCAGCCGTGAAGGCACTCGTCAAGCAGAAGGCCGAACCCGGACTGTGGCTGATGGACGTGCCGGAGCCGGAGTACGGCCCCACCGACGTCCTGATCAAGGTCCTGCGCACCGGTATCTGCGGCACCGACCTGCACATCCGCGCCTATGACGGCTGGGCCCAGCAGGCGGTCACCACCCCGCTGATCCTCGGCCACGAGTTCGCCGGCGAGGTCGCCGCGACCGGCTCCGACGTCGCGGACATCGCCGTCGGCGACCTGGTCAGCGGTGAGGGCCACCTCGTCTGCGGCAAGTGCCGCAACTGTCTCGCCGGCCGCCGCCACCTCTGCCGCTCCACCGTCGGCCTCGGCGTCGGCCGGGACGGGGCGTTCGCCGAGTACGTCGTCCTGCCCGCCTCCAACGTGTGGGTGCACCGGGTCCCCGTCGACCTCGACATCGCGGCGATCTTCGACCCGTTCGGCAACGCCGTCCACACCGCGCTGTCCTTCCCGCTCGTCGGCGAGGATGTCCTGATCACCGGCGCCGGACCGATCGGCATCATGGCCGCCGCCGTCGCCAGGCACGCCGGGGCCCGCAACGTCGTCATCACCGACGTCAGCGAGGCCCGCCTCGCCCTGGCCCGCAAGGTCGGCGTCAGCCTCGCCCTCAACGTCGCGGACCGGACCATCGCGGACGGCCAGCGTGAGCTGGGCCTGCGCGAGGGCTTCGACATCGGCCTGGAGATGTCCGGCCGCCCCGAGGCGATGCGCGACATGGTCGCGAACATGACGCACGGCGGTCGCATCGCGATGCTCGGCCTGCCCGCCGAGGAGTTCGCCGTCGACTGGTCCCGCATCGTCACCTCGATGATCACCATCAAGGGGATCTACGGCCGCGAGATGTACGAGACCTGGTACGCCATGTCCGTCCTGCTGGAGGGCGGCCTCGACCTCGCCCCCGTGATCACCGGCCGGTACGGCTTCCGCGACTACGAAGCGGCCTTCGACGACGCCGCGAGCGGCCTCGGCGGCAAGGTCATCCTCGACTGGACCGTCTGACCTCCCGACCGCCCCTCGCCCTTGATCCCTTAAGGAATCCGTATGTTCGACTCCGTACGCGACGACCTGCGCACCACCCTCGACGAGATCCGCGCCGCCGGGCTGCACAAGCCCGAGCGCGTGATCGGCACCCCGCAGTCCGCGACCGTGGCCGTCACCGCCGGCGGGCGCGCCGGCGAGGTCCTCAACTTCTGCGCCAACAACTACCTCGGCCTCGCCGACCACCCCGAGGTCATCGCCGCCGCCCACGAGGCGCTGGACCGCTGGGGCTACGGCATGGCCTCGGTCCGCTTCATCTGCGGCACCCAGGAGGTCCACAAGGAGCTGGAGCAGCGGCTCTCGGCCTTCCTCGGCCAGGAGGACACGATCCTCTACTCCTCCTGCTTCGACGCCAACGGCGGCGTCTTCGAAACGCTGCTCGGCCCCGAGGACGCGGTCATCTCCGACGCCCTCAACCACGCCTCGATCATCGACGGCATCCGCCTCTCCAAGGCCAAGCGCCACCGCTACGCCAACCGCGACATGGGCGAGCTGGAGACGCGGCTCAAGGAGGCGTCCGGGGCCCGCCGCCGCCTCATCGTCACCGACGGTGTCTTCTCCATGGACGGCTACGTCGCCCCCCTCCAGGAGATCTGCGACCTGGCCGACCGCTACGACGCCATGGTCATGGTCGACGACTCGCACGCCGTCGGCTTCGTCGGCCCCGGCGGACGCGGCACGCCCGAACTGCACGGCGTCATGGACCGGGTCGACATCATCACCGGCACCCTCGGCAAGGCGCTGGGCGGGGCCTCCGGCGGTTACGTCGCGGCCCGCGCGGAGATCGTCGCCCTGCTGCGCCAGCGCTCGCGCCCGTACCTCTTCTCCAACTCCCTCGCGCCGGTCATCGCCGCCGCCTCCCTCAAGGTCATCGACCTGCTGGAGTCCGCCGGCGACCTGCGCGAGCAGCTCAACGCCAACACCGCGCTCTTCCGTACCCGGATGACCGAGGAGGGCTTCGACATCCTGCCCGGCGACCACGCCATCGCCCCCGTCATGATCGGGGACGCGGGCAAGGCGGGCCGGATGGCGGAGCTGCTCCTGGAGCGCGGGGTGTACGTGATCGGCTTCTCCTACCCCGTCGTCCCGCAGGACGCGGCCCGGATCCGCGTCCAGCTCTCCGCCGCGCACTCCACGGCCGACGTCAACCGCGCGGTGGACGCGTTCGTCGACGCTCGGGCCGCCCTGGACGCTGAGGCGTAACCGCTCACCGGGCCGGGCACTCGTCGCGACCTGGGACAATGGGCACATGATCGATGCGCGGCGGCTGCGAATCCTCCGTGCGGTGGCCGACCACCGCACGGTGACCGCGGCCGCCGCCGCGTTGTACCTGACGCCCTCCGCCGTCTCCCAGCAGCTCGCCGCCCTGGAGCAGGAGACCGGCCACCGCCTCGTCGAACGCGGTGCGCGCGGCGCCCGGCTCACCGCCGCCGGGGAGATCCTGCTGAGCCACACCAACGTGGTCCTGGCCCAGCTGGAGCGGGCCGAGGCGGAGCTGGCCGACTACAGCGCGGGCGTCGCCGGTACGGTCACGGTCGCCGCGTTCGCCACCGGCATCGGCCTCGTCCTCGCCCCCGCCCTCACCGAGCTGGCCCGCACCGCACCCGGCATCCGGGTCAAGGTCCAGGACGCGGAGGGCGACGCGAGCGTGCCGATGGTGCTGGACCGGCAGGTCGATGTGGCGGTGGCCGTCGAATACCGGGGCGCGCCCGCCGAGGACGACCGCCGCCTGACCCGCGTCCCCCTGTACTCGGAGCCGTTCGACGCGGTGCTCCCGGTGGGCCACCGCCTCGCGGACCAGGACCAGGTGGCGGTCGCCGACCTCGCGAAGGACCCGTGGATCGGGCCCTACCCGGGCAACCCCTGCCATGACGTGGTGGTCCTGGCCTGCGAGTTCGCCGGGTTCGCCCCCCGTCTCGAACACTCGTCGGACGACTTCCGCGCCGTGGTCGCCCTGGCCGGGGCCGATGCCGGGGTGGCCCTGGTGCCCCGGTCCGCGCTGCGCGGGATGGAGCTGACCGGGGTGGTCGTGCGCCCCGTCGAGGGGAGCGCCCCCACCCGCCGCGTCTTCGCGGCCGTACGGCAGGGGGCCGAGGGCCATCCGCTGATCCGGCCGGTGCTGGACGCGATGGAGGCGGTGGCCGTACGGGAAGCGGGCCTGGCACGGGCCTGAGCCCGGCACTCGTCCTGCCCCGGCCGCCGTTCGGCCCGCTCCTCCGTCTCCCGGTCCGCCTCTCCGTCCCTCACCCCGCCCGGCGGCCCAGGACGAAGCGTCCCCCGGCCGACGCGCCCGGGACCAGCGTCCCCGCCGCGGCGGCGAGCGCCACCGCCCCCGCGATCACCCCGTAGTGCACCGGTGGGAGATACGGAGCCGTGCCCGCCACCGAGACGGCGAACGCGGTCAGCGGGACCGCGGCCACCGCCGTGCCGATCACCAGCCCGGCGAACGTGACCAGGCCGGTCTCCAGCACCAGCATCCGCCGTAGCTGCCGACGGCCCGTGCCGACCATCCGCAGCAGCCGGAACTCGCCCCGGCGGCCGATCGTGATCAGCGCCAGCGTGCTCACCACCGCCAGCAGCGCGAAGCCGCCGATCACCCCGACGCCGATGACGATCACGGCGTTGTCCCCGTCCGACACCGGAGGAGCGATCGCCACGTCATCGCCCGTGGCGGCCCGCACCGCGACCCCGCCGCCGTACGGAGCCAGCGCCTCCCGCACCGCGGCCGCCTGGTCCCCACCGGACGCGGCCCCGGTCCGGATCAGCACGACCTGGTCCCGCGCGGCCGAGACATGGCCCGCCAGCGCCTCGCGCGGGAAGAGGAACTCGCCCAGGCCCAGCTCGTGTTCGTACACCGCGACGACCCGTGGCTCCACCCGCGTACCGTCGCCGAGCCGCAGCGCGACCCGGTCCCCGGGGCCGACGTCCAGGCTCTTCGCCCGGTCCGCCCCGACCGCGACGGCGTCCCGCCCCGTGAGCCGGTCCAGATCACCCGCCGTGACGCCGGGATCGAGCGTGCCCGACAGACCGCGCGCCTCCACGCCCAGCACGGGCAGCCGCGTCAGCACCGGCTCCCCGGCCTGCCGGTCGGCCAGGACGACCGCCGAACGCAGCACCCCGGTCGCCGCCGTGACCCCCGGAGCCTCCCGTACCGCCCGGGCCGCCCCGGCGGGCAGCCCCGCCCCGCCGCCCGTCGCCACCAGGTCCGCCCGCAGTGCGGCGGACGCCTGGTGGCCGGAGGCCCGCTCCATCGTCGGCCCCGAGGCGAGCTGTACGCAGACGAACGCGACCACCAGCACGATCGGGGTGAACGCGGTGGCGAGCCGCCGGGTGTGCGCCGAGGCGGCCCGCTCGGCCAGGAACCCCGAGACCCCGCCCACCCGGCGCAGCGGACGGCCCAGCGCACCCAGGACGATCCGGGAGATCCGGGGCCCCAGCAGGGCGACCGCGATCACCAGGGACATCGCCGCGCCCGAGGCGGCGGCGCCCGCCGCCTGACCGCTCTGCGTCGTCGCGACCCCCGCCGAGCTGATCCCGGCGAAGGCCAGCACGACCCCCGCCACCGTACGGAACCGTCCCGGCTCGCTCGGCTCGTCCGCCGTCGCCGCACCCAGCGCGGCGGCCGGCCGCAGCCGGGTGATGGACCGGGCGGCGAGCATCGCGACCGGCCGCGCGAGCAGCGCGACCAGCAGCCCGCCGGTCAGGGCCGCGGCGGGCGGCAGCCACCACGGCATGGCCCGTCGCCCTGCTGGTGGACGGCATCGCGCTGTCCGTCGTGGGACTGGTGGACCGGCGGCGGGCCGACGAGTACGGCATCGAGCCGCCCGACCGGCCGGGCTGGGCACTGCGCTGGCACCCGGTGCTGGCCGACCTCTCGGCGGGCTGGACCATGGCGCTGCTCGCCCCGCCGCCCGCCGCCGAACTCACCGAGCGGATCGCCCACCTCACCGAGAGCCGGGCCGGCGCGGTCGCCGCGCACGGGGCCGAACTGCGACGCATCGAGCGGGACCTGCACGACGGCGCCCAGGCCAGGATCGTCGCCCTGTCGATGCGGATCGGGCTCGCCAAACAGCTCCTCGACCGCGATCCGGCCGCCGCGCGGGCCCGCCTGGACGAAGCACAGGACGGGGCCGAAGCCGCGCTCGCCGAGCTGCGGCACGTGGTGCGCGGCATCCACCCGCCGGTCCTCACCGACCGTGGACTGGCCGGTGCGGTACGGGCGTTGGCCGCCGATGTCGCCGTACCCGTCACGGCGGTCCTGGACGGGGTGGAGGACGGGCGGCGGCTGCCCGCCGCGATCGAGGCCGCCGCCTACTTCGTGGTCGCCGAGGCGCTCACCAACATCAGCAAGCACAGCGGCGCCACCGCCGCCCGGGTCCGCATCGACCGGCCCCCCGGTCTCCTGCGGGTGACCATCGGCGACGATGGTCGCGGCGGCGCGGACGAACGCGCCGGCAGCGGGCTGGTGGGCATCCGGCGGCGGGTCGCCGCGCTGGACGGCGCCACCCGCGTCAGCAGCCCCGCCGGGGGGCCGACGGACATCGAAGTGGAGCTGCCGTGCGGATCGTGATCGCCGAGGACAACGCCCTCCTGCGCGAGGGTCTGGTCCTCCTGCTCACCAGCTCAGGACACGAGGTGGTGGCCGATGCCGCGGCCGGCCCGGAGATCCTGCCCGCCCTGCTCGAACACCGCCCGGACGTCGCCGTGCTGGACGTACGGCTGCCGCCCACCTTCCGCGACGAGGGGCTGCGGGCCGCGATCGCCGCCCGCGCCGAGCTGCCCGACCTGCCGATCCTGGTCCTCTCGCAGTACGTCGAGGAGACGTACGCCGCCGAGCTGCTCGCCCGGGGCGCCCGGGGCATCGGCTACCTGCTCAAGGACCGGGTGGGCCGGGTCGAGCAGTTCCTGGAGGCCCTGGACCGGGTGGCGGCGGGCGGCACCGCGCTCGACCCGGAGGTCGTCACCCAGCTCCTCACCCGCAGGTCCTCGGCGGGCCCGCTCCAGAGTCTCACCGCCCGCGAGCGCGAGGTTCTGGAACACATGGCGCAGGGCAAGGCGAATGCCACCATCGCCGCCGAACTCACCGTCTCCGAACGGGCGGTGAGCAAGCACATCGGCTCGATCTTCGCCAAGCTCGGCCTGGAGCCGGACGACGGCGCCGTCCACCGCCGCGTCCTCGCGGTGCTGGCCTACCTGGAGGGCCGGGACGGGTTCACCCCGTGAGGGGGCCGCACCGGGGGTGAGCGGGTCAGGCGGCCGGCTGGAGCAGGTCCCAGCGGTTGCCGTAGAGGTCCTCGAAGACCGCGACGGAGCCGTACGTCTCGTGCCGGGGCTCCTCCAGGAACCGCACCCCGGCCGCCACCATCCGGGCGTGGTCGGCCGCGAAGTCCTCGGTGTGCAGGAAGAAGCCGACCCGGCCGCCCGTCTGCGCCCCCACCGCCCTGCTCTGGACCTCGTCCTTCGCGCGGGCCAGCAGCAATCCCGTGCCGGACGCGGACCCGCGCGGGCGCACCACCACCCAGCGGGTGCCGTCGCCCCGGTCGGTGTCCTCCACCAGCTCGAAGCCGAGCGCGTCGCGGTAGTGGGCGAGGGCCTCGTCGTAGTCGCGGACGACCAGGGTGACCAGGGCGATGTGGGACATGGCGGGGGAGTCCTTCCAGCGATGAGGTTATACGTAACACTACCGCCGGAGCTCCCAGCCGCCGCACAATGCCCCGCATGGACATCGTGGACGGCACGACCACCGGCGGCCGGGCCGCGCTGACGGACCGGGCCCGCGCGCTCGCGGACGCCGGACAGCGACGGATCCTCGGGATCGCGGGCCCGCCCGGAGTCGGGAAGTCCACTCTGGCGGAACGGCTCGTCGCGGCCCTGGACGGACGCGCCGCCCTCGTCCCCATGGACGGCTTCCACCTCGCCGCCGCCGAGCTGGCCCGCCTCGGCCGCGCCGACCGCAAGGGCGCCCCCGACACCTTCGACGCGGCCGGGTACGCGGCCCTGCTGCGGCGGCTGCGCGCACCGGACCCGCTGCACGCGGTCTACGCCCCGGCCTTCGACCGGTCCCTGGAGGAGCCGGTCGCGGGTTCGCTGCCCGTACCGCCGGACGTCCCGCTCGTCGTCACCGAGGGGAACTACCTGCTGCTCGACGACGGCCCCTGGGCCCCGGTGCGCGCCCTGCTGGACGAGGTGTGGTTCCTGGACCTCGACCCGGAGGCGCGGGTGCGCCGGCTCGTCGACCGCCATGTCCGCCACGGCAGGCCCCGGCGGCGCGCGGAGGAGTGGGTGGCCCGGTCCGACGAGGCGAACGCCCGGCTGGTGGAGCGGGGCCGGGACCGGGCGGACCTGATCGTGCGCCTCTGACCCGCGGTCGTTCCCGACGGCGCCCGCGGTCGTTCCCGACGGCGCCCGCTGGTCGTTCCCGACGGTCCGCCGGGCGTCTCTGACGGTCCGCCGGGCGTCTCTGACGGCCCGTCGGGCGCTTCCGACGACCCGCCGGGCGTTCCCGACGACCGACACGCTCCGGCAAGCCGGTCGCGCATGCCCCGCCGGGCGGGCAGGATGCTGTGTGCCGTGTCGCACCGCCAGGAGGCCCTGATGTCCAGCCCGAGCCCGTCCGCCCAGCAGTCCGCCCCGCCGCCCTTCACCGCCGACGACTACCGGGCCCGCATGGTGCGCGCCGCCGAGTCCGCCGCCGAGGCCGGGCTCGCCGGGGTGATCGTCGCGCCGGGCCCCGACCTCGTCCACCTCACCGGCTACCGCCCCGTGAGCACCGAACGCCTCACGCTCCTCGTGCTGCGGGCCGGCCAGGACCCGGTCCTGGTGGTCCCGACCCTGGAGGCCCCCGACGCGGCCGCCGCCACCGGGGCGCCCGCCCTCACCCTGCGGGACTGGACCGACGGCAAGGACCCGTACGCGGTGACCGCCCCGCTGCTGGACGCCGAGGGCCGCTTCGGCGTCAGCGACAACGCCTGGGCGATGCATCTGCTCGGCCTCCAGCGGGAGCTGCCCGGCACCTCCTACACCGCGCTCACCGAAGCGCTCCCGATGCTCCGCGCGGTGAAGGACGCCGCCGAGCTGGAACGGCTCACCGCCGCCGGGGCCGCCGCGGACGCCACGTACGAGGAGATCCTCAAGGTGCGCTTCTCCGGCCGCCGCGAGGTCGACGTGGCCACCGATCTGGCGGCCCTGCTCCGCGAGTTCGGACACTCCCAGGTCGACTTCACCGTCGTCGGCTCCGGCCCCAACGGGGCCAACCCGCACCACGAGGCCGGGGCACGCACCATCGAGCGCGGCGACATGGTCGTCCTCGACTTCGGCGGCCTCAAGCACGGCTACGGCTCCGACACCTCCCGTACGGTCCACGTCGGCGAGCCCACCGCCGAGGAGCAGCGCGTCCACGACATCGTCCGCGAGGCCCAGCAGGCGGGCTGTGCCGCCGTCCGGCCCGGCGTCGCCTGCCAGGAGATCGACCGGGCCGCCCGCGCGGTGATCACCGAATTCGGCTACGGGGAACGGTTCATCCACCGCACCGGCCACGGCATCGGCGTCACCACCCACGAGCCGCCCTACATGATCGAGGGCGAGGAGCAGCCGCTGGTGCCCGGCATGTGCTTCTCCGTGGAGCCGGGCATCTACCTCCCGGGCCGCTTCGGGGTCCGGATCGAGGACATCGTGGCCGTCACCGAGGACGGCGGGCGGCGGCTCAACACCACCGCCCGCGAACTGGCCGTCGTCGAGTAGGCGGCCCCGGGCCTCCCCGGCTCAGTCGTCGCGCGGCTCCCGGTCACGGAAGCGGTGCAGGACGTCGTACGGGTAGGGCAGCGGCCGGGCGCTCGCCGCGTCCAGCCGCTCGGCCTGCTCCGCCGTCAGCTCCCAGCCCGCCGCGCCGAGACTGTCGGCCAGCTGCTCCGCCGTCCGGGCCCCGACGATCGGCGCGGTGACGCCGGGCCGGCCGAGCAGCCAGCGCAGCGCGGTCTGCGCCGGGGTGCGGCCCGCCTCCTCGGCCACCGCGACGACCGCCTCCACGACCCGCCAGGTCTCCTCGTTGTCCCGCTCCCGCCAGGCCTCCCGGCCCAGCTCCTCCTGGTAGCGGGCCTCCCGGGTGCCCGGTGCGGCGGAGGTCATCCCGCGCCGGTACTTGCCGGTCAGCCAACCGCCCTGGAGCGGGCTCCACGGGATGATGCCGACGCCCTCCGCCGCGCTGACGGGGACCAGCTCCCACTCGATCTCGCGCGCCAGCAGGTTGTACAGCGGCTGGAGGGACACGTACCGCTCCCAGCCGTTCCGGTCCGCGAGGTCCTGGGAGCGCTGGAGCTGGGAGGCGGAGACGTTGCTCGCGCCCAGGTAGCGGACCTTGCCCGCCTTCACCAGCGTGTCCAGGGTGGAGAGGGTCTCCTCGACCGGTGTCGTCGCGTCCCACACATGCGTCTGGTACAGGTCGATGTGGTCCGTGCCGAGGCGGCGCAGGCTCGCCTCCACCGCCGACACGATGTGCTTGCGGCTCAGCCCGCCCGCGTTCGGGGACTCGCCCATCGTCCCGAACACCTTGGTGGCGATGACGAGATCGTCGCGTCTGCGGCCCTTGAGCCACCGGCCGACGATCTCCTCGGAGACGCCCTGGTTGTACACGTCGGCGGTGTCGACGAACGTGCCGCCCGCCTCCGTGAACGTGTCGAGGATCCGATAGGCGGCCGCCTCGTCGGTGTCCTGGCCGAACGTCATCGTGCCCAGGCACAGTTCACTGACGCGCAGCCCCGAACGCCCCAGGAATCGCTGCTTCATGGTGTTCCTCTCGTGGTTTCGTGCGCTACCCGGAACGCTACGAGTTGAAGTGCACGCGAAGGCAAGAGAACTGACCGTCCGTCGATGTCGATCAGTCGTCGGCCAGTACCACGCACGACTCCGGCGGCAGATGCAGTACGCCGTCCGCCCCCGGGACCTCCACCGGCTCCCAGGCCGCCAACACCTGCCCACCGAAACGCCGTTGGCGTCCGGAGCCCAGCGGGATGGCGGCCGGCCTGTCCGCGAGGTTCACCGCGATCCGCAGGTCGCCCCTGCGGTACGCCAGCCAGCGCGCGTCCTCGTCGAACGCTGTCTTCACCGAGGCCAGGTCGGGATCGTGCAGATCCGGCAACGTACGCCGCAGCGCGATCAGTTCGCGGTACCAGGCGAGCAGCCGTGCGTGCGGTTCGCGCTCCGGCTCGGACCAGTCGAGACAGGACCGGTCCCGGGTCGCCGGGTCCTGGGGGTCGGGGATCTCCTCCCGGTCCCAGCCGTGCGCGCCGAACTCCCGCCGCCTGCCGTCGCGTACGGCCTCGGCCAGCTCCGGATCCGTGTGGTCGGTGAAGAACTGCCAGGGGGTCCGCGCCCCCCACTCCTCGCCCATGAAGAGCATCGGCGTGAACGGGCCCGACAGCACCAAGGCCGCCGCGCAGGCCTGGAGACCGGGGGTCAGGGAAGTGGCCAGCCGGTCGCCGAGCGCCCGGTTGCCGATCTGGTCGTGCGTCTGCGCGTAGCCCACGAAGCGGTGGGCCGGGGTGCGCGTCACGTCGACCGGGCGGCCGTGGGTGCGGCCCCGGAAGCTGGAGAAGGTCCCGTTGTGGAAGAACCCGGACGTCACCGTCTTGGCGAGAGCGGCGAGCGGAGCGCGGGCGAAGTCGGCGTAGTAGCCCTGGGACTCGCCAGTGAGCGCGGTGTGCAGGGCATGGTGGAAGTCGTCGTTCCACTGCGCGTGCAGCCCGAGACCGCCGGCCGGACGGGGGGTCGTGGTGCGCGGGTCGCAGAGGTCGGACTCGGCGATCAGCGCGAGCGGCCTGCCCACCTCGACCGCCAGCGCGTCGACCGCCGCCGACAGCTCCTCCAGGAAGGTGAGCGCCCGGGTGTCGGCCAGCGCGTGCACCGCGTCGAGCCGCAGCCCGTCGAGCCGGTAGTCGCGCAGCCAGGCCAGGGCGCTGCCCAGCAGGAACGCCCGCACCTCGTCGGAGCCCGGCGCGTCCAGGTTGACCGCCGCGCCCCACGGGGTGTGGTGGGTGTCGGTGAAGTACGGGCCGAAGGCGGGCAGGTGGTTCCCGGACGGGCCCAGGTGGTTGTGGACGACGTCCAGGACCACCCCGAGCCCCAGCCCGTGCGCCATGTCGACAAAGCGCTTCAGCCCCTCGGGTCCGCCGTACGGCTCGTGCACCGCCCACAGCGAGACGCCCTCGTACCCCCAGCCGTTGACGCCCGGGAACGGGCAGACGGGCATCAGCGACACATGGGTGACGCCCAGCTCGGCCAGATGGCCCAGCCGTGCCGCCGCCGCGTCGAAGGTGCCCTCGGGGGTGTACGTCCCCACGTGCAGCTCGTACAGCACCGCGCGGTTCAGCCGCCGCCCCGCCCACGCCTCGCGCCAGGCGTACGCCTCCTGGTCGACGACCGCGCTCGGGCCGTCGGGCCCGTCCGGCTGACGCCGCGAACGGGGGTCCGGCAGCAGGGGGCCCTCGTCCAGCCGGAACCCGTACCGGACCCCGTCCGAGGCCTCCGCCTCGGCCGTCCACCACCCCTCGCGCGCCGCATCGCGCTCCATCGGGCGCCGGACGTCCGCCGCCTCCAGAGCGACCGAGTCCGCCTCGGGGGCCCACACCTCGAACTGCATCCACCACTCCTCGTCCCTGGGCGGGGCGCGCGGCCGCCCGCGGGCGGGCTCCACGATCCACGCGACAGGCTCTGTTGCCGCCCGTCACCGGCGATTAAGGTCTGGTCCTGATCATTGCCCGGAGAGGCACCCGCTCATACGGATACCGCTCACACGTACTGGTTCTGCTGACACGTACCGGTTCTGCTCGTACGTACGGCTGCTGGAGGCCGCGATGACCCTGCCGATGTTCCCTCCCGGCTTCCTCTGGGGAGCCTCCGCCTCCGCCTTCCAGACCGAGGGGGCGGTGGACGCGGACGGCAAGGGTCCCTCCGGCTGGGACGCCTTCGCCGCGCTGCCCGGCCGGATCAAGGACGGCACCGACACCACCCGGGGCACCGGATTCCACGCCCGATACCGCGAGGACGTCGCCCTGCTGGCCGGCCTCGGCGCCGACGCCTTCCGGTTCTCCGTCAGCTGGCCCCGCGTGGTGCCCGGCGGCAGCGGAGCCGTCAACGCCGACGGGCTCGACTTCTACGACCGGCTCGTCGACGAGCTCTGCGCCCACGGCATCACCCCCGCTCCGACCCTCTACCACTGGGACACCCCGCTCCCGCTGGAGGAGGCGGGCGGCTGGCTCGACCGGGACACCGCCTACCGCTTCGCCGAGTACGCGGGCATCGTCGCCGAACGCCTCGCCGACCGCGTCCCCATGTGGATCACGGTCAACGAGCCCGCCGAGGTCACGATGCTCGGCTACGCGCTGGGCGAGCACGCCCCCGGCCGCACCCTCCTCTTCGACGCCCTGCCCGCCGCCCACCACCAGCTCCTCGCCCACGGCCTCGCCGTCCGCGCCCTGCGCGCGGCGGGCGCGGACAACATCGGCGTCGCCCTCTCGCACGCCCCGGTGTGGACGGCGGGCGACACGGACGAGGACCGCCTCGGAGCGGAGCTGTACGACACCCTCACCAACTGGCTCTTCGCCGACCCGGTCCTCACCGGCCGCTACCCGGACGAGAACCTCGCCGCGCTGATGCCGGGCCCGGTCGCCGACGACCTCAAGGTCATCTCCACCCCGCTCGACTGGTACGGCGTGAACTACTACAACCCCACCCTCGTCGGAGCGCCCAGGCCCGAGGCGCTCGACACCTTCTCCGGCTTCGCGATGCCCGCTGAACTCCCCTTCGGCATAAGGGAGATCGAAGGGTACGAGAAGACCGGCTTCGGCTGGCCCGTGGTCCCCGAGGGGCTGACCGAGATCGTCACCGCGCTCCACACCCGCTACGGCGACCGCCTCCCGCCGCTGTACATCACCGAGAACGGCTGCGCCCTGGAGGAGCCCCACGCCGACGACCGCCGCATCGCCTATCTGGAGAGCCACCTGAGGGCCCTGCGCGCGGCGATGGACGCCGGGGTGGACGTGCGCGGCTACTTCACCTGGTCGCTCACCGACAACGTCGAGTGGACGGAGGGCGCCTCGCAGCGGTTCGGCCTGATCCACATCGACTACGAGACCCTGACCCGTACGCCCAAGCGGTCCTACGCCTGGTACCGCGACCTGATCCGCGCACAGAAGGCACAGAAGCGGAATCCGGCGGTCGAGGGGGCTTACGCGGCTCCCCCCGAATGATCAATACTCCCGCCACGGTCGCTTCATGGTGGTCCCGGGCCCAGCTGGGGATCACTGGCCACCCGCATCCGTTCCCGGCTGGGCCCCACCCCACGTTCCCGCCGCCGAACTCCCGGCGGCGGGCCGGCGCGCGCCGCTGGGCTGGACCTCGTACGCGGGGTGGTACGAGAACGAGCTCCGCTTCCCCGGCTCCCCGGTCGCCGCCCACCACCGTGCCACCTACGGCACCCGCCCCTGCGCGACAAGCACGCGTCCGACGACGACTGACTAGGGCCTGTCCGGCGGATCGTTCAGAGGAAGAGTTCCCGGGCTCGACGGGCCACCTCGTCCGGCGTGAGGTCCTCCAGGTGTGTGAGGAAGACCCAGATGTGGCCGTAGGGGTCCTTCAACATGGTCGTGCGGTCGCCATGGAACTGGTCGGCCGGTGGCTGCAGGAGTTCCGCACCGGCCGCGGTGGCCTGCCGCGCCAGAGCATCGACGTCATCGATGAAGACGTGCAGGCCCACGGTGGTGCCACCGACAGCCGTCGGTGCGCTGAAGAGCGGCCCCTCGGCGTCGCCCAGCATGATGGTGGAGCCCTGAATCTTGACCTCGGCGTGCACGATGCGTCCGTCCGGGCCGCCGAGGCGGAACAGCTCTTCGGCGCCGAAGGCTCGGGTGTAGAAGTCGATCGCGTCCGCGGCGCCGTCGACCATGATGTGGGCGACGACGGCGTTGCGGTAGGTCTCGGGAATGGCGGTCTCGGTCATGGGAACTGCCTCCTTGGGTGGCTGCTGCCGATGGCCTTGAAGGTAGAAGCTGAACCATGCTTGAGGTCAAGCGTGGATCAATGGGCACAGGGCCTTGACCTCAACCGAGCTTGAGGTCGGACGATCTCCTGACATGGTCCGCGAGAAGCGGAGCTCGGGGATGAAGGACAGGCCAATGGAGACAGTGACCGAATGGATCAGGAAGAACGCCCATGTGCTCGTGAACAGGAAACCTGACGAGCCACTGGACGATCTGCGGCCGCTCGCCCCACTGGTGCGGGACGCCAGGATCGTGGCGCTTGGAGCAGCTGCCCGACAGGCACGCGAATTGTCGGACGTGGCGCATCGCATCGTGCGGTTGCTGGTGGAAGAAGAGGGGTTCCGCTCCCTTGCATTGGAGGGCGACGACCCCGGTCGCCTCGGCCTGGACGTCTATGTCGCCACCGGCGATGGAGACCCTCGTGCATTGCTGGCAAAGGCACGGTCGTTCTGGCAGACCGCCGAGATCCTCGACCTCGTCCACTGGATGCGGTCCTACAATAAGCGTCACCCAGGCGACCCGGTACGTTTCGCGCGGTTCCCTGCTGAACCGGTGCGGCATACCACGCGGCTCGATGGTCTGGCCGGACTGGAACGCACGCTGGCCGACGGTGTGAGCTGGTGGCAGCAGCTCACCGGCGACAAGGTCGTCTACTGGGGCGGTATGGCACACACCGCCGTCGGCGCCCCTCGTACCGTGTCCCCCTCCGAGCCCCTGGAGTCGCATCAGAATATGGGCGGATACCTGCGTGAACGACTGGGACTGGACTACCGGTCCGTGGGCCTGACTGTGGCGCATGGTTCGATCGGCCAGCCACTGCCCACTCCACGTCCGCACTTCGTCGACAGCCTGCTGCATGCGGCCGCCGAAAACAGGGCGGGATACATTCTGGATCTGGCCACATCGCAACCCGAGCCGATCCGCCGCCTCCTGGACGCCCCGACGCGCACGCGGTTGATCGGCCCGTTCTACGACCCCCGGGATGATGCGGCCTACCACATGTCGGGCGGGTCACTCGCGAGCTGGTTCGACGTCGTCGTCCACACGCAAGAGGTGACACCGTCCCGGCCCCTGCCCTGAAGGCTGCGTCCTCGCCGTACTCGGCGACGTAGGCAGTGGCTTCGTACGCGACAGTGAGCAGCGTTTTGACAGCAGTTCCCCGGGTGGTGTGCCAGCCGGAGCGGTGGGGGTTCTTCGACGTGGTGGGCGAGTTCGCCGAAGCCGTACGGGCCGAGGGCCTGCGCTTCGGCGTCTACTACTCCGGCGGGCTCGACCGGACCTTCGACGACCGGGACCGCCGGACGGTGGCGCA
The DNA here is from genome assembly GCF_044768525.1 of Streptomyces sp. NPDC091287. Lineage (NCBI taxonomy): Bacteria > Bacillati > Actinomycetota > Actinomycetes > Kitasatosporales > Streptomycetaceae > Streptomyces > Streptomyces sp. NPDC091287. The sequence continues at coordinate 32,791 of NZ_JBIVUV010000003.1, read as the reverse complement.
GGGCGAGGGCTTCGTCCCGCGCACACCGCCCGTCTTCGACTTCCGCACCCCCGGAGCACGCCCGCTACGAGGGCTCCGCCCCGTACGAGATCACCCGGGGCGTCGATCACAGCTTCGGCTACAACCGGGCCTCGGGGGGCGGCGCCTTCATCGGCCGCGAGGCACTCACCTCACTGCTTCGCGACACGGCGGCCGACGGCGGGAATGTCCTGCTCAACGTGGGGCCGCGCGGCGAGGACGCGACGATCCCCGCCGAGCAGCGCCTCCGCCCGGACTGGCTGGCCGAGAGGCCGGGGCCCTCACGCCAGATGGACCCATTCCTGGGTGACCGGGTACCCGGCGCGGGCGAACGCGGCGGCCATCGGCACGTTCCCCTGGTCCGTCGCGCCCGCGACGAACTCGGCGCCCTGCTCGACCAGGAAGCGCGTGCACTCCACCAGCAGGTCGTAGCCGTAGCCGTGCCCGCGCGCCTCGGGGACGACCCCGATGAAGCCGACGCACGGCCCGGACGGGTTGTGCGCGGGCACGTGGAGGCCCGCCACCTCACCGTCCGGCGTGTACGCGAGCTGCCACCACTCCCTCGGCGAGGGGCACCAGTGGAAGAAGTCCAACTCCTCCTGGGCCGCCGCGTCCAGACCTCCGGGGCCCTCGATGGCCTTGCGGGCGTGGGCGTCCAGCGTCGCCGAGTGGACCCGGCGCAGGACGTCGAGGATGACGGCGTCGTCCGGCTCCGGGCGGTAGGTGAGCCGGCCCGTCCGCTCGGGCAGCGGGCAGCCGGGGGTCCACCGATAGCGGTAGCGCTCGACCAGCGGCTTCATCCCGGCCGCCGTCGCGGCGGCGATCCGCGCTTCGACGGCGGCCCGCACCGCCGGGTCGTCCCGCCACCCGGCGGGTGCGATCACCTCGTACTCCTTGTCGAACGGGGCCCGGCGCAGGAGTTCGGCGCCCGCCTCCGCCTCCCCGTCCGCGAAGTCGAACCAGTTGAGCACGACGGGCTCAATGTCGTCGGGCCCGCCCCACCAGGCGGCCCTGGCGATCACGGTGTTGTCGCGCAGCGCGACCCAGGACCAGTCGGGGCGGTACTCGCCGCCGTCGGCCGTCGAGGTGTACGCGTGACCGAAGGCGGCCCGGCCGACGTGGGGGCTGTCCGGGAACGTGGTGAAGAGTGCGGCGTCGCTCGGCGTGAGCGCGCGGATGACCAGATCGGTCATGGAAATGTCCTCCAGGGACGGAATGCCGCGCTCCCGGTCAGACGAGGTCCGACACCGCCCGGCGGACGGGGCGGGAGCGCGAAAGTGACGTACTGCGGATGGTGGTGCGGCTGTTCCTGCGCACGTTTCTCGCCTCCTTCCGCAACCGGTGCCGATGTCGGTGTCGACCGTAGCCGCAGCCGCGCCCGCCGTCCAACGGATAACGGGCGGATCAATGAACCGGGCTCAACGGGGTGTATCCCAGACCATGTTGAACGCCCGCTCGAAGTTGACGTACCCAAGACGCTCGAAGGACTTCGCCATCGGTACGTTGCCGAGGTCGGTCGCCGCCCGGATCCGGTCCACGCCCTCGGCCGCCAGCACCCGGGTGCCCTCGGCGAGGAGGTCGTCGATGTACCCGTGGCCGCGCAGGTCGGGCAGCACTCCGATGTACGCGATGATCGGGTTGTAGTTGTTACGGGCCGGGATGACGAAGCCGACCGGCTCACCCGTGGGCAGTTCGGCGATCCGCCACCAGTCCATCGGGGTGGAGTATCCCGCCAGTTCCTCGTCGTACTGCTTCTCGGCCGCCTCGCGGGCACCGAGCCCGGACGCCAGGTCCGCCTGCCCGTGGGCGTCGAGCGTGCCCTCCATCACCGGCGCCATCAGCGCGACCAGGTCCTCCCGGCCGGCGACCGGACGGAACACCAGCCGGCCGGAGTCCTCGGGCACCGGCGTACCGGACCGCCACTCCAGTCGCAGCCGCTCGACCAGCATCCGGGCCCCGGTCTCCTCCATCACCCGGATCCGCGCCTCGACGACGTCCCGGGCGACCGGGTCCTCGCGCCAGTCCGGCGGCACGAACCGCCCGTACTCGGGCCGCTCCGCACCGGAGGGCAGCACGGCCGCCGTCGCCGTCTCCAGCAGCCGGACGCCGATCGCGACACGCTCCGCGACCGGCAGCGTGTCGTCCAGATCGAAGAAGTCCAGCGCCAGCGGCCTGTTGCCCGCCGCGTCGGTCCACCAGGCCGCCCTCGCGACGACCCGCTCCCCGTCCAGGGCGACCCACATCCACTCCGGGGCGCGGCGCCCGGTGGCGAGGTCGTCGGCCAGCTCATGGTCGAGAACATACGAAAGGCCGCAGAACAGGTCGAGTTCACCGGTCCCGGAGAGCGGACGGACCGTCAACCGGGGTGGAACAGAGATCACAGAGTCTCCTCGTGGTGGATGAGCGGCAGACCCTAGCAAGGGGCCTTGCCGGGGAGCGGCGCAGGTCAGCGCGGGCGGAAACTCGGTCTCATCTGGACACCCCGGGCCCCTCGGCCCGACAATCGTCAACGTGACGTCCTCCTTCGAGTTCCACACGAGTCCCGCGCGGCTGTCGGACGCCCAGCGCGACCGTGTCCTCGGCGTGCTCAGAGACGGCGCGGCACAGGGCAAGCTGTCGCACGACACCTTCATGCGGCGCATGGAACTCGCCCTCGTCGCCCGGCGCCCGGAGGAGCTGGCCGCCCTCACCTCCGACCTGGGGGCCGGCGGCAACTGGTCCCAGGGACTGGTCCGCGCGGTGGGCGGGATATCCGCCTTCCCCGGGCGGCTGCGTCGCGCCTGGCAGACCGAGCGGCTCCCCAAACTGCTGCTCCCCGCCCCCGGCCCGTACCCGCTGCTCATCGGCCGCGACCCGGCCAACGGACTGCGCCTCAACCACGAGACCGTCTCCCGGCTGCACGCCGAACTCTCCGCGCAGAACGGCCGTTGGGTGCTGCGCGACCTCGGCTCCACCAACGGCACCTGCGTCAACGGCCAGCGGCTCGTCGGCTCCATCCCGGTGCGGGACGGGGACCAGGTGAGCTTCGGCCGGATGAGCTTCCGTCTCACGGCCCCGGCACTCCGCCCGCCCGATCTGCCGCCGCGTGCGCCCGGACCGTCCGCCCAACCGCCCGAGCTGCCGTCGGCCGCGCCCCGGCCGCCCGCTCACCCGCCCGAGCTGCCGCCGCCCGGGTCCGGCCACCCGCCCGCCTGAGCCCACCGGGTCAGTGCTGCTGGTGCGGCCCGCGCCCGGCCAGCGTGAGGAACGCCTCGCCGACCGCCTCCGAGAGCGTCGGATGCGGATGGATGTGGCGGGCGACATCGGCGGGCTCGGCGTCCCAGCCGACCACGAGCGGGCTCTCCGCGATCATCTCCGAGACGTGCGGGCCGACCAGATGCACGCCCAGCACCCGGCCCGCCCGCTCCGCCACCACCTTCACCAGCCCGCCCCTGCCGTGCACCATGCCCTTGGCGACGGCGGTCAGCGGCAGGGCGTTCACCACCACGTCGTGCCCCGCGTCCCGGGCCTGCGCCTCGGTCAGCCCCACCGCGGCCGTCTGCGGCGAGGAGTACGTGACCCGGGGAACGGTGGCGTAGTCGATCGGGGAAGTACGCAGCCCGGCCAGCGTCTCCGCGACCAACAGCCCTTCGGCGAACGAAGCGTGGGCCAGTCCCGGTGACGGCGGCGGCAACAGGTCGCCCACCACGTGGATGCCCGGCACCGCCGTCTCCAGCCGCGCCCAGTCGGCCGGCACCACATGGCCCCGCCCGTCCGTGGTCAGCCCCGCCGCCGCGAGCCCCGGCCCCGCCGCGCTCTCACCCGAACGGCCGTACGCCGACTGCGGTGCGCCCCCGGCGGTGGTCCGCTGAGAGGGCGCGCGCCGACAGCCGGCGCACCGACTCCAGGGGGCGCGGGATGCCGGCCGACCGCCCCGACGCCCTGCCCGCCGCCCGCCGCCCGCACCGGCTCGCGGGCGGGCAGCCGGGCCTGCTGGCGCCGGGGGCCACCACGGATCCGTACCGGCTGCGTCTCTACCGCCTGCTGCGCACCGACTATCCCCTCGGCTACGACCCGGGCCTCGGCGCCTGGCTGCTGAGCCGGTACGCGGATGTGGCCCTGGCCCTCAATGACCCCCGGTTCACCGGCTACCCGCACGACGGGGCCCCGCGCGGCCGGGCGCCCGTCCCGCTCGGCCTCTGCCGGGGCAGTCTGGTCTGCGTCCCGTCGGCCGTGCCGTACCGCACCGCCGAACCCGCCGTCGAGCGGACCGCGTACGTCCTGGCCCGCCGGATCGCCGGGCGCGACCGGGCGGACCTGGTCGCCGATTTCTGCCGCTGGCTGCCCGCCGGCGCCGCCGCCGCTGCGGCCGGGCTCTCCTACCCGGACCTGAGCACCCTGCCCCGGGGCGCCCTCCACCGGCGGACCGGCGGGGCAGCCGGTGACTGCGCCGGGCCCACCGCGCTCCGCGAGCACGCCCTCGCCTCGTTCCTCGCCAACATGCTCGACGACCCCGACCTGCTGGCCGCCGCGACGGCCGGCGCCGGGGCCGCCACGCTGCTCGGGCGGGCCTGGGCGGAGACGCTGCGCCGCGACCCGCCCGTCCAGATCGTGCTGCGCCGCACCCGGACCGAGGTGGCCGTCAGCGGCGGCACGCTGCCCGCCGACGCGCCCGTCGCCTGCCTCATCGGCGCGGCGGGCCGCGACCCGGCCCGGTTCGGCGCGCCCGACCGCTTCGACCCGCTGCGCGCCGACGCCGATCCGCTGATCATCGGCCCGGCCGGCTGCCCCGCGGCGCTCCTCGGCGGACTGGAGGCCGAACACGGCCTGCGCGCCCTGCTGACGGCGATGCCCGGCATCCGCTGGGCCGAGGGCTTCCGCCCGTCGGCGGGCGGCCTGCTCACCCGAGGCCCGCGCGCCCTTCTCGTACGCCCGTCCTGACGGTCATGCCCCCCGTCAGTCCCGCACCCGCCGCAGCAGCGCCACCGGCCGCTCGGCGAACAGCTCGGCCGCCGCCACCGCGCCGCCCGCGAACTCCCGGCCCGGCGAGGCCGACAGCAGGTCCCGCCAGGGGCCCCCGCCCGGCAGCTCCAGCACCGTGTCCCGCCAGCCCCCGCCCTCGGCCAGCCGCAGCGACAACCGGGTCACCGCCGTGACCACCTCGTCCGACCGGCAGAAGGACAGCAGGTGCGGGGCGGCCGGGCCCCGGGCCGTCAGCGGCGCGTACGTCCCCGGCTCCCCGAACACCTCCGGCCGTTCCCGCCGCAGCCCCAGCGCGGCCCCCGTCAGCGCCTGCTTCTCGTCCGGGAACTCCGGCCGCCGGAACGGCCGCCGGTTGTCCGGGTCGACCAGGGCCAGGTAGTCGCACTCCGTGCCCTGATAGAGATCCGGCACCCCCGGCATCGTCAGCTGCACCAGCGCCGCCCCCAGCACCTGGGCCCGCACATGCGGGGCGAGCGCGTCCGCGAACTCGGCGACCAGCGTCCGGGCCACGCCCGCCCCGTTGCCCGGACCGGCGGCGACGAAGTCCGACACCGCCCGCTCGTACACCGGATCCGGCTCCGTCCAGCTGGTGAACAGGCCCGCCTCCCGCACCGCCTTCAGCAGCGCCGGCTCCAGCCGCTCGGACAGCTCATCGGCCGGCAGCTCCGCGCAGCCGTACGCCGACTGCCACGCAGACCACGCCAGTTGGGGGTCCGGGGCCGACACGCTGGTCGCCGCCGACAGCTCCGCCACCAGCGCCGCCCACCGCTCCGGGCACTGGGACAGCACCGCGATCCGGGCCCGCACGTCCGCGCTGCGCTTGGTGTCGTGCGTGGTCAGAACCGTGCCGGTGGCGGGCCAGTCGCGCGCGATCCGCGCCGCGAAGGCGTGGAACTCCTCCGGCGACACCTCGGGCCGTCCCGGGTTCCCGCCCACCTCGGTGGCCGAGACCAGCGGGACGTACCGGTAGAACGCCGTGTCCTCCGCGGACTTGGCGTGCAGCGCGGACGCGGTCTGGGCGAACCGGGCACAGAAGGCCGCCTGTTCCTCCCCGTCGCCGAGCCGCCCGAGCGCCAGATCCCGTACGACGTCCACGGCCGACGCCTCCTCCGGGACGGAGAACACCGCCTTCGCGTCCCGTACCGCCTCGTCGGTCAGCGTCTCCTCGGCGATCCGCGTCGGCGGTTCGCCCGCCGTGACGTACGGGCGGTAGACCGGGATCCGCACCAGCAGCTCCCGGACCGCCGTCCGCAACGCCCAGGGCGCGTGGTCGCGCAGCGCGGGGTCCCGGTCGCAGATCCCGGCCGCGAGCCGGGTCAGCCACGCGGTCTCGGCGGCCAGCTCATGCGTCGCCACCCGGTACGCGGCCCGGCGCACCGTCGCCGTCCAGTCGCCGCCCCGGTCGCCGGGCGGGTCCGCGAACTCCCGGTAGCGGCCGAGCAGCTCCGCCGCGCCGGACGGGTCGGTGAACAGCCCGTCGATCCGGTGCAGCGCGTCGTACCCGGTGGTGCCCGCGACCGCCCAGTCCGCCGGGAGCCGCTCGTCGCCGGTGAGGATCTTCTCCACCACCGTCCAGCGGCCGCCGGTGGCCTCGTTCAGCCGCTCCAGATAGGCGCCGGGCGCGGCGAGACCGTCGGGATGGTCGACGCGCAGCCCGTCGAGCACCCCGTCGCGGAGCAGTTCGAGGACCTTGGCGTGCGTGGCGTCGAAGACCTCCGGGTGTTCGACGCGGACGGCGATCAGCTCCGAGACGGTGAAGAACCGCCGGTAGTTCAGCTCGGTGCGGGCGAGGCGCCACCAGCCGAGCCGGTAGTGCTGGGCGTCCAGCAGCTCCGGCAGCGGGAGGTCCGCCGTGCCGGCGCGCAACGGGAACTCCAGCTCGCCGTAGCGCAGCACCTCTCCGTCCACCGAGAGGCGCTCCAGCTCTCCGCCGAGCGGCCCGGCGAGCACCGGCAGCAGCACCCGGCCCCCGCCCGCCGCCCAGTCGATGTCGAACCAGCGGGCGGACGGGGAGGACGGGCCCTCGCGCAGCACGTCCCACAGCCGCCGGTTGTGCCGGGGCGAGGCCGCCATGTGGTTGGGCACGATGTCCAGGACCAGGCCGAGCCCGTGCTCCCGGGCGGCCGAGGCGAGCGAGCGCAGCCCCTCCTCACCTCCCAGCTCCGCCCGGACCCGGCTGTGGTCGACCACGTCGTAGCCGTGCGCGGAGCCGGGGACCGCCTCCAGGACGGGCGACAGATGGAGGTGCGAGACGCCGAGCGCGGCGAGGTACGGCACGGCCTTCTCGGCGGCGGCGAACGGGAAGTCGGGCTGGAGCTGAAGCCGGTACGTGGCGGTGGGCGTCATGGACTCCTACGTACCCCGCCCGGGGCGATCCGTGTCACCCCGGGCGGAACACTCACTCCCGCTCCCGGCCCACCGGGCCTCAGGCGGGCCGCTTCAGCACGGTCAGGCTGCGCCCGATCAGCGTGACCCGTTCGCCCTCGGCGACCTTCGGTCCAGCCCCCGGCTCCACCCCGTCCGGCCGCGCGGTGTCGACGACGACCTGCCACTGCTCCCCGTGGCCGACCGGGACGGCGAACTCCAGCGTCTCGGCGCTCGCGTTGAACATCAGCAGGAACGAGTCGTCGGAGATCCGCTCGCCGCGCGGCCCCGGCTCCGAGATCGCGTGCCCGTTCAGGAACACGGTCATCGCCTTGGCGTGGGCCGCCTGCCAGTCCTGCTGCGTCATCTCCTCGCCCTCGGGGGTGAACCAGGCGATGTCGGAGAGCTCGTCGTGGGTGCCCTCCATCGGCCGTCCGTGGAAGAAGCGGCGGCGCCGGAAGACGGGGTGGTCGCGGCGCAGCCACACCATGGCCCGGGTGAACTCCAGCAGCGTCGAGGCGGGGGCGCCGGCCTTCTCGTCCGGATCGGGCCAGTGCACCCAGGCCAGCTCGTTGTCCTGGCAGTAGGCGTTGTTGTTGCCGTTCTGCGTGCGGGCGAACTCGTCGCCGTGGCTCAGCATCGGCACACCCTGCGAGAGCATCAGCGTGGCGATGAAGTTCCGCATCTGACGGGCCCGCAGCTCCAGGACCTCCGGGTCGTCACTCTCGCCCTCCGCGCCGCAGTTCCAGGACCGGTTGTGGCTCTCGCCGTCCCGGTTGTCCTCCCCGTTGGCGTCGTTGCGCTTGTCGTTGTACGAGACGAGGTCGTGCAGGGTGAAGCCGTCGTGGCAGGTGGTGAAGTTGATCGAGGCGAGCGGGCGGCGGCCGTCGTCCTGGTAGAGGTCGGAGGAGCCGGTGAGCCGCCCGGCGAACTCAGCCAGGGTGCGCGGCTCGCCCCGCCACAGATCGCGGACCGTGTCGCGGTACTTGCCGTTCCACTCGGTCCACAGCGGCGGGAAGTTGCCCACCTGGTAGCCGCCCTCGCCGACGTCCCACGGCTCGGCGATCAGCTTCACCTGGCTGACCACGGGGTCCTGCTGCACCAGGTCGAAGAACGAGGAGAGCCGGTCCACCTCGTGGAACTGACGGGCGAGCGTCGCCGCGAGGTCGAAGCGGAAGCCGTCCACATGCATCTCGGTCACCCAGTACCGCAGCGAGTCCATGATCATCTGGAGGACGTGCGGGGACCGCATGAGCAGGGAGTTCCCGGTGCCCGTGGTGTCCATGTAGTAGCGCTGGTCGTCGGTGAGCCGGTAGTAGGAGGCGTTGTCGAGGCCGCGGAAGGAGAGCGTCGGCCCGAGGTGGTTGCCCTCGGCCGTGTGGTTGTAGACCACGTCGAGGATGACCTCGATGCCCGCCTGGTGCAGCGCCTTCACCGCCTGTTTGAACTCCAGCACCTGTTCGCCGCGGTCGCCCCAGGACGCGTACGTGTTGTGAGGGGCGAAGAAGCCGATGGTGTTGTAGCCCCAGTAGTTGGCGAGCCCCATGTCCGAAAGCCGGTGATCCTGCACGAACTGGTGAACGGGCATCAGCTCGATGGCGGTGACGCCCAGTTCGGTCAGATGGGCGATCACCTCCGGGTGCGCGAGGCCCGCGTACGTGCCGCGCAGCTCGGGCGGGAGCCCCGGGTGCAGCATCGTCAGGCCCTTCACATGGGCCTCGTAGATCACCGTGCGGTGGTAGTCCGTCCGGGGGCGGCGGTCGTCGCCCCAGTCGAAGTACGGGTTGACCACCACCGAGCTCATGGTGTGCGGGGCCGAGTCGAGGTCGTTGCGGGCGTCCGGCCTGCCGAACGGATAGCCGTACACCTCCTCGCCCCACTGGATCTTTCCGGCCACCGCACGGGCGTACGGGTCCAGCAGCAGCTTCGCGGAGTTGCACCGCTGCCCGCGCTGGGGTTCGTAGGGGCCGTGCACCCGGAAGCCGTACCGCTGACCCGGCATCACCCCGGGCAGATAGGCGTGGCGCACGAAGGCGTCCGTCTCGCGGAGCTCCACCGCCGTCTCCGAACCGTCGTCGTGCAACAGGCACAGTTCGATCCGGTGGGCGGCCTCGGAGAAGACCGCGAAGTTGGTGCCGGCGCCGTCGTACGTGGCGCCGAGGGGGTAAGCGTGTCCCGGCCAGACCTGCATGATGAAGACTCTTCCACTTCTGATCCGGGTGCGGTGGCTTTCCTCGGCCCGATACTTCCCGAATACTCCCCGAAAACACGGTGCTCACCTAGGACGTCGCCCGGTGCGGCCGGGTCCCGTCGCCGGACCCGGGCCCCACCGGTCAACTTCGGACACTCCCGTGCCGCCCCGGACGTGCTTCCGGACCCCGTCACCCGGTGGGCGTCCGGTTCCCGCCCCGGGGCAGGGGGCCTAATCACTATGAATCCGCTCACTCCACCCGATCTCGCCGCAAGGAACAAGCCTTGCATGCAGGGGAGTTGAGAAAGTCGCCTGCGCATCGGGCTGCGTCGGATCGTGCTCCCGGAGTACCCTTCCTTGATCGTTGGGTGGGGGAGTGGAAGGCGGTACGCGGGTGAGCTCGGGAGGGTTCGAGCTGCCCCCAGGTGACGCAGGTCACGAGGGGGAGTCGACCGATGCCCCGCCCGGGGCGGTGTCCCTCGCGCAGCCCATGGAGATCGGCGCCGAGCTGGACTGGGGCTCGGAGGCCTGGAACGAGGTGCGCACCCGGGCCCAGCGGGCCGGACGCGCCTATATTTGGCTGAATCTGGTCGAACAACGTCTGCGGGCCGTCGTCGCCGCGGTGCTCCGGCCGATCTACGAGCCGGTGCACGGCGAGGAGTGGGTGGTGGCCGCGGCCGGACCGGCCGGGCAGGAGTGGGTGCAGCGCGCCGTCGCCGTACGCGAGGTCTCGCGCCGCAAGGGCTATCTGCTGGACCCGGCCGACGACAACGTCCTCAGCTTCCTGACACTGCCGCAGCTGCGTGAGCTGATGGTCCAGCACTGGCCCTGTTTCGAGCCGTACTTCGACGACCGGCGCGACGTCGAGCTGGCCCTGGACGAGCTGGAGGTCGCGCGCAACGTCGTCTCCCGCAACCGCGCGCTGAACGAGGCGGTCCTCGCCCAGGCGGAGCGCGCCTCCGCCCGGCTCCTGGACATCCTCGGCAGCGGGGCGGGGGTGCCCTCCGCGGACCGGCTGCCGGTGGACGCGGTGGAGGAGCTGGTCGGCGACCGGTACGCGGACGTGGTCTCCGTCCACCCCGACCGGGTCCGGCTCCAGCGCCAGCTGCCCGCCGAGGACCTCTTCGGCGGGGCGCGGCGGCTGGACGCCATCGGCATAGGGCTCAACCTGCTCGTGCAGAACTTCTCCGGCCGCCGGCTCGTCCGGCTCGCCGAATCGGGCTGCCGGGTCCGGCTGCTGTTCATCAACCCGGCCAGCAGCGCGGTGCGCCGCCGGGAGCGGGAACTCGGCCTCAAGAAGGGCGAGCTGAGCCGTTCGGTGGAGATGAACATCCTGCACATGCGCCGGGTGCGCTCCAAGCTCCACGACCCGGGCGCGTTCGAGATCCAGGTCTTCGACGAGACCCCGCGCTTCACCGCCTACCTGGTGGACGGCGACGGCCCGGACGCCGTGGGCGTCGTCCAGCCCTATCTGCGGCGGGCCCGGGGCATGGAGGCGCCCGTGCTGGTGCTGCGCGGCGGGGGCAGGCGGACGGTGGTGCGGGCGGGGCAGGACAGCGAGCACGGCCTCTTCGAGACGTACCGCGAGGAGTTCGAATCGGTCTGGACGGACTCCCGGCCGGTCTCCTGACCGACCTGTCCGGTCTCCTGACGGGCCTACCCGGTCTTCTGACCGACCTGCCCGGTCTTCTGACGGGTCCGCCCGGTTCTCCTCACGGGCCCGCCCGGTCTTCTGACGGGCCGTGGTGCCGCAGACCTCCCGGGGGCTCTGTCAGTGGCCCGTGCGAAGGTGGTCAGCACATGGGGGAGCGCACCACGAAGGAGGTATCGGGATGAGCTGGCACCGGGGAACACTGGTCGGCTTCGACCTGGAGACGACGGGGACCGACGTCGAGAACGACCGGATTGTCACCGCCGCGCTGGTCCGGCTGGACGCGGACGGGACGATCGCCGAGCAGCGGACCTGGCTGCTCGACCCGGGGGTGGCGATACCCGAACAGGCCTCCGCGATCCACGGCATCGGCACCGACCACGCCCGCAAGCACGGGTCGCGGGCCGCCCCGGCGGTCGAGGAGATCGCCCACGCGGTCGCCGAGGTGCTGCGCTCGGGCGTCCCGCTGGTGGTGATGAACGCCCGCTACGACCTCTCGCTGCTGGACCGCGAGTGCCGCAGGTACGGGCTGCCGTCGGTCGACGAGCGGGTCGGCGGAGCGCCCTCGCCCGTCATCGACCCGCTGGTGATCGACAAGCACGTCGACAAGTACCGCAGGGGCAAGCGGGCCCTCCAAGCACTCTGCGACCACTACGGGGTCACCCTCGACGGAGCCCACGACGCGAGCGCCGACGCGGTGGCCGCCGTGCGCGTGGTGCGCCGGATGGGAGAGCGGCACCGCCCCGTCGGCACCCTGCCGCCCGGCGAACTGCACGCCCTTCAGATCCGGGCGGCCGCCGAGCAGTCGGCCTCGCTCCAGGCCTACCTGCGCCGCTCGGACCCGGCGGCCGTGGTGGAGGCGTCCTGGCCGGTGATTCCGCGCAGCCGCTGAGCCGGGGCGGGCGGGGCTTTGAGCCCCCTCCGCGTCAGTTCGCGGCGGGGGAGGCTTCGTCGTCCGCCTTGATGTCGAAGTTGACCTGATCGCCGTCGACCGAGGTGACGGTGGCCGTCACGCCCAGGGTGCTGCCGTCGCCCGCCGTGAGAATGCACCGGGTGGTGGTGCCGACCTTCCCGGCGAGGTCCTCCGGGCATGTGATGTCCGGTTCCGGCTGACCCGTCGTCTCGGCGAGCTTCTCGGCGACCGTGGCCGACAGCTTGTCCTTGGACAGCTTGGACTCGGAACTTCCCACGCCGGCCGAGGCCGAGCAGCCGACGAGCAGCGCGCCGACGGCCATGGCCGAAAGGCTCCACGTCACCGTGGTCGAACGAATGGTGGGCATGGGTGTTCTCTCTCGCATCGCGGGCCGCTCAGAGCTTGCCGAAGATTACTCCGCGCCAGGTCCAGCCCGACTTCAGGGTGGTATTCCGCAGGGGGTCCGTCAGTTGCGCGCTGTCGAAGCTGAACGACTCGGTCGTTTTGAGGCGGCCGCTCTCCCCGCGCTGGAGCGTGTACCGGCGCGAGACGGTCCTGCCCCCGCCTCGGGTGTACTCCGCCGAGGTCTGGAAACGCGGAGGATTCCCGACCCGGGTGACTTCCCAGCTCTCCTCGACGGCACGCACCTCGGGGACGTCTTCGGCCAGACGCATCCGGATCCGGATGGCGTGCGTCAACTGGGACTGGACGAAGAAGTTCTGCCAGGCGGGCTCGGCGATCCGCCACTCCGCCACCAGGTCGGCTCCGTGCGCCGCGCCGTCGCCGATGATGTAGGGGACGTCCGGCCCATTGAGACCGAGCAGGGCCGTCCGCAACTCCTCAGCCGGTCGCGGCGCCACTCCGGCCTCGGGGCGCTTGGTACCGGTCAGCATGTCGAGGAATCCCATGAGGTCAACCTACGCCGAGGCCGCTCAGAAGGGGTACCAGCGGACCTCGGGGTCCCCGTCGCGCAGGGATGCCACCCGGCGGTGGAATTCGGCGAGCGCCTTCGGGTTGGCCGGGGCGTGCTGGGAGACCCAGGCACAGCTGGCCGTCTCCCGGGCGCCGCGCAGCACCGCGCACCCCTCCCACTCCCGGACGTCCCAGCCGTACGCGGACGTGAAGGCGTCGTAGGCGGCCGGGTCGAGGCCGTAGCGGTCGCGGGAGAGGGCGAGAACGACCAGGTCGTGCTCGCGCAGATCGGCGGAGAACGTCTCCAGATCGACCAGGACCGGGCCGTCGGGCCCGACGTGGACGTTGCGCGGGAGCGCGTCGCCGTGGATCGGTCCCGGCGGCAGATGCGGAACGAGCGCGGCGGACGCGGCCGCGAAGCCGTCGCGGCGCTCGCGGAGGTAGTCGGCGTCCGCCGGGTCGATCGCCTCTCCCGCCAGGCTCAGCCAGCGCTCCACGCCGCCCAGCAGCTCGCGGAGCGGCAGGGTGAAGTCGGCCGGGGCGGGCAGCGCGTGCACCAGGGAGAGCAGCGGTGCGAGGTCGCGCGGCTCGGCGGGGCGTACGGGGTCGGGAAGCCGGTGCCACAGCGTCACGGGGTGGCCCTCGACCAGGCGGGGCCCGCGCTCGGCCGCGCGGACGGCCGGGACGCCGGACGCGGCGAGCCAGTCGGCGAGGGCCACCTCCCGCTCGGCCCGCTCGCGCAGCTCGGGGTGGCCGGTGGCGTCCCGGCCGACCTTGATCACCAGGTCGCCGGCGGCGAAGACCGCGTTCTCGCCCAGCGCGAGCAGCTCCGCCGCGCCGGGGAAGCCGGCGGCCGTCAGCACCTCGCGCGCTCGCATCTCGTCCATGGGTGCGATTTTGCATCCCCGCAGGCCACCTTGACGAACCGATGACCCGTCAGCACGATGACGGAGGCCTCCCTGGCAGCAGGGACGGGATGAAGTCCGTCTCAAGTACATCAGGGAGATACGGGGCAAAGGGGTCTACTTCGTGACATCGGTGACCGCGACGAAGCGGCCCGGACCGGACGACCCGCACAGCGGGCGCAACGGACCGGACGGGCAGGGCGGGCGCGGCGGACGTGCCGGGGGCTCCGGCCGCCCGGGACGGCCGGGCCGTCCGGAACGCAAGGCGTTCGGGGACCGGGCCGCCTGGTTCCTGGTGCTGCCCGCGCTCATCCCGATCCTGATCCTCAGCGTCGGGCCGCTCCTCTACGGCATCGCTCTCGCCTTCACCGACGCCCAGTCCGGCCGGACCCGCTCCACCCAGTGGATCGGCACCCTGAACTTCCAGGACCTGCTGCACGACACCCTGTTCTGGGACTCGTTCCGGATCGGCCTGCTCTGGGCGGTCGGCGTCACCGTCCCGCAGTTCCTCCTGGCGCTCGGCCTCGCCCTGCTGCTCAACCAGAACCTGCGGATGCGCTGGCTGGCCCGGGCACTGGCGATCATCCCCTGGGCGATGCCCGAGGTCGTCGTCGGCATCATGTGGCGGCTCGTCTACAACCCGGACGCCGGCATCCTCAACGAGACCATCCGCGACCTCGGACTCGGCGACGGCCGGGACTGGCTGACCGGCCTCGCCACCGCGCTGCCCGCCGTGATCCTCGTCGGCATCTGGGCGGGCATGCCCCAGACCACCGTTGCCCTGCTCGCCGGACTCCAGAACACCCCGCGCGAACTCCACGAGGCGGCCGCCCTGGACGGAGCGGGCGCGTGGCGCCGTTTCCGTACCGTCACCTGGCCCGCACTGAAACCGATCGCGCTCGCGATCTCCGCGCTCAACCTGATCTGGAACTTCAACTCCTTCGCCCTGGTCTACGTCCTGACCAGCGGCGGACCCGGCGGCCGGACCCGGCTGCCGATGCTGTTCGCCTACGAGGAGGCCTTCCGGTACGGGCAGTTCGGGTACGCCGCGGCGATGGGCTTCGTGATGGTCGCGGTGATCTCCGTGCTCCTCGCCGTCCACCTCGTCGGCCGGCTCAGGGGAGGCGAGGACCGATGAGGCCCGTACCGATGGGGCGGAAGCCGGCGGGGGCCGGGCCCGCGAGGCGTGGACCGGCGGGGCGGGAGTCGACCGGGCTGCGCACCAGCAGGTCCGCGCGGGCCGCTCAGTACCTGGCGCTCCTGGCGTACCTGGTCTTCCTCGCGTTCCCGTTCGTGTGGCTGATCTCGACCGCCTTCAAGCCCGCCCGCGAACTGGGCTCGCTCCACCCCACCTGGATCCCCGAGCAGCCCACCCTGGACAACTTCCGGCAGGCCTTCGACGAGCAGCCGCTGCTCCAGGCCGCGGCCAACTCCCTGATCGCCGCCGTCGGCGCGGCCGTGATCGCCGTCGTGATCGCCACCCCGATGGCCTATGTGATGGCCCGCCACCGGGGCCGGCTCGCCACCGCCGCGACCGGCTGGGTGGTCGTCAGCCAGGCGTTCCCGTTCGTCCTGGTGATCATCCCGCTCTTCCTGATCCTGAAGAACCTGCACCTGATCAACACCCTGTGGGGGCTGATCATGGTCTACGTCGTGTGGTCGCTGCCCTTCGCGCTGTGGATGCTCGCCGGATACGTACGGGCCGTGCCGACCGAGCTGGAGGAGGCCGCCGCCGTCGACGGGGCGGGCCGGGTACGGACGCTCGTCTCGGTCGTGGCCCCGCTGCTCGCCCCCGGGATCGTCGCCACCGCGCTGTTCGCGTTCATCACCGCATGGAACGAGTTCTTCTTCGCGCTCGTCCTGCTCAAGACCCCGGAGAAGCAGACCTTGCCGGTCGTCCTCACTCACTTCCTCGGCGCGGAGGGAGTGGCCGACCTCGGCCCGCTCGCCGCGGCCGCCTTCCTCGCCACGCTCCCCTCCCTCGTCCTCTTCGCCCTCATCCAGCGGCGGATCACCGGCGGGATGACGGCCGGGGCGGTGAAGAACTGATGCGCGCCGCGGCCCGGCGGGCGGCGTCCGCCGTCGCCGTGCTGGCCCTGCTGCTCACCGGCTGCTCGGGCGACGGCGACGACGGGCGGGACGCGGACGGCACGATCCGGCTCCGGTTCCAGTCGCTGGCCTGGCAGAAGGAGTCCGTCGACGCCAACAGACAACTGGTGAAGGAGTGGAACGCGGCCCACCCCGACGTCCAGGTCGACTACGTCCAGGGCAGCTGGGACAGCGTCCACGACCAGCTGCTCACCTCCTTCGAGGGCGGCGAGGCCCCCGACGTCATCCACGACGCCTCCGACGACCTGGCCGACTTCGCGTACGGGGGCTACCTCGCCGACCTGCGCCCGTTCCTGCCCGACCGGCTCAAGGCCGACATCCCCGAACAGTCCTGGCGCACCACCACGTTCGGCGAGGGCGTCCACGGGGTGCCCTTCCTCCAGGAGCCCCGGGTCCTGATCGCCAACACGAAGCTGCTGAAGGCGTCCGGTGCGCGGATTCCGACCCCGGAGCACCCCTGGAGCTGGGAGGAGTTCCGCGAGGTCACCGACGAGCTGACGGGCAAGGGGCGGTACGGGGTCGCCTGGCCGCTGAAGGAGCCGGTCTCCGTCACCCTCAACCTGGGACTGTCCGGCGGCGGACAGCTCTTCCACCGCGACGACGACGGCAAGGCGGTCCTGCGCTTCGAGCAGGGCGACGGTGTGGTGACCGGCACCATCCGCGACCAGGTCAACACCGATGGCAGCGCCGCCCGCGGCGCGCTGGGCATGGGCGGGTCGGACGCGCTCCCCGGGTTCTTCGGCGGCAAGTACGCGATGCTCCCGCTCGGCTTCTCCTACCGCCAGCAGATCATCCAGCAGGCACCCGAGGGGTTCGACTGGACGGTTCTGCCGATGCCCGCGGGCGCGGGCGGCGCGGTCCAGGGCGTGAGCCCGCAGACGCTGTCGGTCGCCGAGGAGAGCCCGCACAAGAAAGAGGCCGTCGCGTTCATCGACTTCCTGCTGCGCCCCCCGAACATGGTGCGCCTCGCCCGGGGCGACTGGATGCTGCCCACCGGTACGGAGGCCCTGGCCGACCCGTCGCTGCGTGGGAGCGAGCACGGCTGGGCCGTCGGCACCGCGCTCGCGCAGGGGCTCCGCCCGGCGCCCGCCCAGTCGGTGCGCGGCTACCCCGAGTGGAAGGACAAGGTGGCGACCCCCGCCCTCCAGGAGTACTACAGCGGCGCGATCGACACCGACGAGCTGAGAAAACGGCTGGTGGACGACGGAAACCGGGTGCTGGCCCGCTACCAGCGCTGACCCCGGCCAGGGAAACAGGTTGCACGAGACGTCTCGTCTCGTCTACGGTGGGCGGCATGACGGAATCCCCGCGTGCCCACATCGCCATGTTCTCCATCGCCGCCCACGGACATGTGAACCCGAGCCTCGACGTCATCCGCGAACTCGTCGACCGTGGACACCGCGTCAGCTACGCCATCCCGGCCTCCTTCGCCGAGAAGGTCGCCGCCGTTGGTGCCCGGCCGGTGATCTACACGTCGACCCTGCCGACCGACGACGACCCCGAAGCCTGGGGCACCACGCTGATCGACAACATCGAACCCTTCCTCGACGACGCGCTCCAGGCGCTCCCGCAGCTCGCCGAGGCCTTCGCGGGTGACGAGCCCGACCTCGTCCTGCACGACATCACCTCCTACCCCGCCCGGGTCCTCGCCCACCGCTGGGGCGTCCCCGCCGTCTCCCTCTGGCCCAACCTGGTTCCCTGGGACGGGTACGAGCAGGAGGTCGGCGAGCCGATGACCGCCGAGCTGAAGCAGACCGAGCGCGGCAAGGCGTACTACGCGCGCTTCGACGGCTGGCTCGCCGAGAACGGCCTCGGCCATGTCCCCAGCGACGACTTCGTGGCCCGCCCGCGCTTCGGCATCGTGCTGATCCCCGAGGCTCTCCAGCCGAACGCGGACCGGGTGAACCGCGAGATGTACACCTTCGTCGGGGCCTGTCAGGGTGACCGCGCGGACCAGGGGGAGTGGGTCCGGCCGGCCGGGGCGGAGAAGGTGCTGCTGGTGTCGCTGGGCTCCTCCTTCACCAAGCAGCCCGCGTTCTACCGGGAGTGCGTCGAGGCGTCTCGCAGCCTGCCCGGCTGGCACGTGGTGCTCCAGATCGGCGCGCACGTCGACCCCGCCGAACTCGGAGACGTACCGGGCAACGTGGAGGTGTGCAGCTGGGTGCCGCAGCTGGCCGTCCTCAAGCAGGCCGACGCCTTCATCACCCACGCCGGCGCGGGCGGGAGCCAGGAGGGGCTCGCCACCGCCACCCCGATGGTCGCCGTCCCCCAGGCCGTCGACCAGTTCGGCAACGCGGACATGCTCCAGTCGCTGGGCGTGGCCCGGCACCTCCCGATGGAGGAGGCCGACGCCGCGAGCCTTCGCGAGGCCGTGCTCGCTCTGGTGGACGACCCCGAAGTGGCCGCCCGATGCAGGCGGCTGAGCGAGCAGATGGCGCGGGAGGGCGGCACCCCGCGGGCCGCCGACCTCATCGAGGCCGAGCTGTCGCGCTGAGCGGAACCACCTGAGCGCTATCCGGACGTTCTCCGTCCCGCCCCGACTGCCGCGACCAGCGGTTCTCCAGGGCGGGACGCCCGTGTTTCGGCTCTGTGAAGCCCTTGTCGCGCCGGGTCCGGTCGGCGCATCTGCACGCACGCCCTCGCGATTTCACACCAGGGGCCGGGTGTTCACCCCTCTCGCGCACACCTTCACGGACCTTCACGGGTCTTCACGTCCGGTCACTCCCGCCCCACAGGCCCCGGCGGCGCGCCGGCGGCGGCCGGGCGATCGGTGACCGACGCTTCAAGTACGCCTCTGAGCAGGCGATATGCGAGGCAGCGCGCTTGCGCTGGGTAGCCCCCGACCGGTCGATCCGGTCGGGCCGGACATCGGTCGGCGCTCTGCGGCCGTTGTGACCAGCCATGGCCGATTTCCTATTACGAAACCTTGTTGAGCAAGTCACACCCTCATGAAGGCCTTGATCTGTGCTCGTCAATCGGTCAGGGTTTCGAGCCAGCCCCCGGAGATCTTCCGGCCGAGGGCGAATCCCCCCACAGAGTTTGACGAGGAGACCCCTCTTCATGGCCAAGCACCAGCGCACCCGTCGCACCAAGCTGACCGCCGCGATCACCGCCGTGGCGGCCGCCGCAGGAGTCACCCTTCTCGGTACCTCGTTCGCCGGAGCCGCACCGGCTCCCATGGGCACGGTCTACGGCGCGGACGCCGCGACCGCGGTGTCCGGCAGCTACATCGTGATGCTGGACGAGAAGAAGGCCGACAAGTCCGAGCTCGCGAAGGAGTACGGCGGCAAGCTCAAGCGCAACTACTCCTCCAGCATCAACGGCTTCTCCGCCAGCGGCCTTTCGGAGACCGAGGCCAAGCGCCTCGCCGCCGACCCGGCCGTCGCCAAGGTGGTGCAGAACAAGAAGTTCAGCATCGACGCCACCCAGGACAACCCGCCGTCGTGGGGTCTGGATCGGATCGACCAGACCGAGACCGCGGGCGACAACGCCTACACCTACCCGGACGCCGGCGGCGAGGGCGTCACCGCGTACGTCATCGACACCGGTGTCCGCGTCACCCACGAGGACTTCGAGGGCCGCGCCACCTCCGGCTTCGACGCCGTCGACAACGACGACGACGCCGACGACGGCAACGGGCACGGCACCCACGTGGCGGGCACCATAGCCGGGGCCGCGCACGGCGTCGCCAAGAAGGCGAACATCGTGGGCGTCCGCGTCCTGGACGACAACGGCTCGGGTACCACCGAGCAGGTCATCGCCGGGATCGACTGGGTCGCCGCCAACGCCAAGGGCCCGTCCGTCGCCAACATGAGCCTCGGCGGCGGCGCCGACCCCGCCCTCGACGAGGCCGTCCAGAAGGCCATCGCCGCGGGCATCACCTTCGGTGTGGCCGCCGGCAACGAGTCGAGCGACGCCGGGCAGGGCTCGCCCTCCCGCGTCCCCGAGGCGATCACCGTCGCCTCGTCCACGGAGGCCGACGAGCAGTCGGACTTCTCCAACTACGGCCCGGTCGTCGACATCTACGCCCCGGGCTCGGACATCACGTCCACCTGGAACGACAGCGACACCGGCACCAACACCATCTCCGGTACGTCCATGGCCACCCCGCACGTCGTCGGCGCGGCCGCCGTCTACCTGGCGGGCAACCCGGACGCGACCCCGGAGGCCGTCGCCACGGCGCTCACCGAGGGAGCCACCCCGGACGCCATCAGCAACGCCACCGAGGGCACGGCCAACAAGCTCCTCAAGGTCGTCGAGTAGTAACCCGGTTCCGACCGGACGCCGGGCGGCGGTGGTCACACCCCCGCCGCACAGCAGCCGCCGCGCTCTCCCCCACGGGGCGCGGCGGCTGCGCCGTTCCCGGCCGGCCCGACGATCGGCCGGGCCCCGCCCCCCGATCCGGCCAATCCGGCCGGATCCCCGTGCGAGGGCCTAGGGTGAGTGGCCATGACGACGACGTACGCGGCGCTGCTGCGGGGGATCAACGTGAGCGGCAGCAAGAGGGTCCCCATGCCCGAACTGCGCACCGTGCTCACCGAACTGGGGCACACCGGCATCGCCACCCATCTACAGAGCGGCAACGCCGTCTTCCGGAGCGAGAGCGACGACGAGGACGCGCTGGCCGCCGCCCTGGAGCAGGCCCTGCACCAGCGGTTCGGCTTCGCCGTCGACTGCCTCGTCCGCGACGCCGGCTATCTCGCCGCCGTCGCCGAAGCCTGCCCCTTCCCCGCCACCGAGCTGGAGGGCAAGCAGCTCCACGTCACCTTCTTCGACCGGCCCGTGGACGCGGACCGTTTCGCGGGCCTGGAAGCCGGGGACTTCCTGCCGGAGGAGTTCCGGCTCGGCGACCGCTGCCTGTACCTGTACGCCCCCGACGGGCTCGGCCGCTCCAAGCTGGCGGTCGCGCTGGGACGCCCCCGCCATGTCAAGGGCCTCACCGCCACCAGCCGCAACTGGAACACCGTGGCGAAACTCGTGGAGCTGACCCGTGGCTGAGCCGACGCCCGCCGTGGCCGCGGCGATCGAGGGCGAGCTGCGCCTGCTGGACCCGGTGGTACGGGCCTCCGCCGAGCTCCTCGCCTCGCTCCTGCACCCCGAGTTCCGGGAGATCGGCACCAGCGGCCGGCTCTGGACCCGGGAGGCGATCATCGCCTCGCTCACCGCGGACGACGCCCCGCGCCCCGGCCCGCTCACCGCTTCCCGGATGCGGGGGTCGCAGCTCTGCGCCGATCTGGTGCACCTCACCTTCGACACCGAGTCCAAGGGAATCCGCTCGCACCGCAGCTCCCTGTGGCGGCTGACCCCGGAGGGCTGGCGGCTCTACTTCCACCAGGGGACCCCGTTCGACGACGATCCCCTCGGCGACCCCTTCGCCGGACCCCTCGCCGAGAGCTGAGCCGCTCCGCGCCTCCCCGCCCCTCGGGCTCCTCGTCCTGATCGGCGCCCGCCCTGATGGCGCTCGGCCACTTCCTGGCCCGGCCCCTGGAGCACCGCAGCGAAGCCGAACAGGAACAGGCCGCGCACGCCACAACACCCCGGCGCCGGAGGAGCCGGGCAAGAGCTCGTCGACAAGTCGATCGGCCCGGTCCGCGTGGCCGTCTCCGCGGCCGCCGCCCACGGAGACGGAATCCTCCGTGACCTCTACACCGCGCTCGGCACCCGTATCCACCAGCACAAGGAGCAGGACTTCGACGCGGTGGTCGCCGCCTCCCTCGCCGAACTGGGCCTGCCGCCCGAGCTGGCGGAGGCCGCGCACTGCACGGCGTACGACGACGAGGTCGCCCGCGGCCACGACGCGGGCAAGGACCCGGAGCAGGACGCGTACGTGGGCACGCCGACGATCCACGTCGACGGCACGGTCTGGTTCGGCCCGGTCCTCAACGCGATCCCGCGCGGCGCGGAGGGGGCCGCACTCTTCGACAGCTTCCGCGCCCTCGCGAACCACCCGAGCTTCTTCGAACTCAAGCGCGCCCGGTCCGGCGGCCTCTCCTACGACTGACCGGCCGGGGCCGCCCGCGAGCTGACGTCGGTCGAGGCCGTCGGGTGGGAGACCGCTCGGTCGCCACCGCTGAGACGCAGTTCAGCGCGCGGTGACCGCATACGCGGCGAGCGGGCGATTACCGCCCGGCACGGCAACGGCCCGCAGGACGTCTGCCTGGCTGAGGACGAGCCGACGCACCGGCTCGGGCAGCGACGCAAGATGCTCCTCCGATCCGGCCAGGTCGAGACAGGCGGCGACTTCCCAGTCGCCGTCCTGAAGACCCTCGGTATCGACCGGCCTGCTGCCTTCGGCTGCCCAGCCGGTCTCGGGCAGGAGCCGCAACAGCTCCTCACGGGAGAAGGGTGTGCGAACGTTGCCCTGGCCATGCGATCCGGCGGCCTCGATCTGCCCCTGGATCAGCACGGAGAGGAGGTGCGCCAGCTGGTCGCCGGACGAGGGCGTCAAGTCCCACTCGGTGAACCACAGCTGCCGCGCCCACTGCCGTACCCGGGTCAGCGTGTCCCGCAGTTGCCCGAGCGAGGCGAAGTACCAGGAACAGTGCGCGAGCACGACATGGTCGAAAGTATTGTCGGCGAAGTCGACCGAAGGGTCGAGGACGTCGGTGCCGAAACGGAAGTCGATGCGGGGCCCGAGAGGGCCCGCCGCGAGCCGGTCCGCCGACTCCCCGAGCGTGGCCGGTGACCCGTAGGAGGGGTCGGCCACGTCGATGGCCACCACGTGGCCCTCGGGCCCGACCGCCTCTGCGAGGACGGCGGTCATGTCACCCTGACCGCAGCCCAGTTCCAGGACGGTTGAGCCGGGCACGATGTCCCAGCTCGCCACGAGCGCGGCGCGGTGGCGTGTCTGGACGAGCTGGTCACCCTGGCTGTGATCGGCGCCGGCCATGCCGGCCGCGAGCGAGGGAGCCTTGGCGAGGAGATCGGAGCGATGCATAAAATCCTAGGTGATACTCGACAGGTCACTGCGGGCCGATGGTATGAGATGCGCGGCCGGCACGCCTCCGGTTCCGGCGCTCACGCCGACAGCGACACCCCCACCGTCACCCGTGCCTCGTCGTACCGGTCCAGTAGCAGCTGAGCCAATTCCGGGGCGGGCCCCAGTACATCGGCGAGCATGTCGGCCCCGGCCGCCTCGGCGCCCGCCGCGATGCGGTCGGGGAGTCGGCCGGGCGCGATGACGTACGGGGCGACCGCCACCCGGCGCACGCCGTCGGCGCGCAGCGCCCGTACGGCTTCCTCGGTGCTGGGAAGGGATGCGGAGGCGAACGCAGGCCGCACGGCGCACCAACCGGTGTGCCGCAGCTCCCGCGCGATTTCAGCGATCACTGCGATCGCCTCCGGGTCTGTGGATCCCGCCGAGGCCAGGACGAGCCCGGTCCGGGGGATGTCGCCGGGACGGATCCCGGCCTCCCGCAGCCGCCGCCCCAGCGTGGCGTTCAGCAGCGGGGACGGGCCGAGCACGCCGGCCTGCCGGATGCTCAGCCGGGGCAGCCGGGCGCGGGCCTCGCGCAGCACCGAGGGGATGTCGGTCTTGGCGTGGAACGCCCGGGTGAGCAGCAGCGGAAGGGCGACGACCTCGTCCGCCCCCTCCGCGGCCAGGCGCTCCAGCACCCGGGGCACGGAAGGGGCGTTGAACTCCAGATACGCGGTCTCCACACGCAGCCCCGGCCGCTCGGCCCGGACCCGCTCGGTGAGCGCGTGCACGGTCGCGGCGTGCCGCGGGTCGCGGCTGCCGTGGGCGATGACGAGGAGCGTGGGGTGCGTCATGGGAGAGCTCAGTTCTTGACGAGGAGACCGCGGCTGCGCAGGACCCACCGCTCCAGCGGACTGAAGATGAGCAGGTCGATCGCGATGCCGACGAACAGGATGAGCAGGATCGAGAGGAAGATCCCGGGCATGTCGAAGTTGCTACGGCCGTTCTCCAGCAACTGCCCCAGCCCCAGACCCAGTTCGGGCGAGGAGGCGATGATCTCGGCGGCCATCAGCGAGCGCCAGGAGAACGCCCAGCCCTGCTTGAGGCCCGCCAGATATCCGGGCAGCGCCGCCGGGAGCACGATGTGCCAGGTCCCGCGCAGCCCGGTCGCGCCCAGCGTGCGGCCGGCCCGGAGGAACAGCGGCGGCACCTGGTCGACGCCGGAGACCAGCCCGTTGGCGATCGAGGGCACCGCGCCCAGCAGGATCACCGCGAACATCATCTGGTCGTTCAGCCCGAGCCAGATCACCGCCGGGGCCACCCACGCCACCGACGGCAGTGACTGGAGCCCGGACAGGATCGGGCCGATCGCGGCCCGGACCAGCTTCACCCGGGCGACCACCAGCCCCAGCGGCGTACCGATGGCGACCGCGAGGAGGAAGCCGAGCAGACCGCGCGAGACGCTGGTCCAGACGACCTCCAGCAGCGTGCCCGCGAGCCACATCTCCCGCGCGCTGTCCCACACCGCGGACGGCGGCGGCAGCTTGTAGACCTCCGTGACCTGGGCGCGGACCAGCAGTTCCCAGATCACCAGGACGAGCGCCACCGCCAGGACCGGCGGCAGCACCTTGCGCAGCAGGACCTCGCGCACCGGGGTGCGGTTGATCTGCACGGCGTCCAGGGCGTCGAGCCCGGCCTCCAGGCCCGCCAGATCGTCGGGCTTCGCGCCGACCGGTCCGGCCGCCCCGTCCGGCCGCTTCCGACTCGACGTGATGTCAGTGCTGGCCATGTCGGCGGATCTCCCCACGCAGTTCTTCGGTGATCTCGACGGACAGCTCCGCCACGGCGGTGTCCTCGATACGGCGGGGCTGCTCGATGTCGACCGTCCACTCCCGGGCGATCCGGCCCGGCCGGGAGGAGAGCAGCACGACGCGCTGGGCGAGCCGTACGGCCTCGCGCACGTTGTGCGTGACGAAGAGGACCGAGGCGTTCGTCTCCCGCCAGATCCGGGTCAGCTCGTCGTGCAGCACATCGCGGGTGATGGCGTCGAGCGCCGCGAACGGCTCGTCCATCAGCAGCAGTTGACTGTCCTGGGCGAGGGCACGGGCCATCGCGACGCGCTGCCGCATACCACCGGACAGTTCGTGCACCCGCTTGCCGTACGCGCCGCCGAGACGGACGAGTTCGAGCAGCCGTTCCGCCTCGGTGCGGCGCGCGGCCTTGGGCACCCCGCGCAGCCGCAGGGCCAGTTCGATGTTCTTGCCCGCGGTCAGCCACGGGAAGAGGGCGTGCTCCTGGAACATCAGGGCCGGCCGCCCGCCGGGGGTCTCGATGGACCCCTTGGACGGGCGGTCGAGTCCGGCCACCAGATTGAGCAGCGTCGACTTTCCGCACCCGGAGGCTCCCAGGAGGGTGACGAACTCGCCGGGAGCGACATCGAGCGTGATGTCGTCCAGGACGAGCTGCTGACCGGTGGGTCCGGCGAAGGACTTCGAGACGTGCGCGAGACGGGCGGCGTGCTCGACCGTCGTACGGTCCTCGGCCTTGGTGAGGGTGGTGGTCGCCATGGTCGTCACCTCCTGGGGATCCTTACGTCCTGGTACGGATGGGCGGGATTACTTGACGCCGAGACCGGCGTCGGCGACCTCGGGCCTGCCCTCGGCCTTGAGGATCTTGTTCAGCGGGCCCAGGTCGTAGATGCCCTGGAGGTTCGGCTCCTTGAGCAGACCGGACTTCACCGAGTACCCGGCCTGCGTCTTGAGCGTGGCGGCCAGCGGGTCGTCGGTGATCTCGATGGACTCCCACGCCGGGTCGAGGATCTCCTGGGGCAGCGGCTTGCCGCTCAGGTTCTCCAGGGCCTTGTTGGCGGACGCCTTCGCCTCGTCGGGGTTGGCGTTGATCCACTTGTTGGTGGCGACCGAACCCTTCAGCACCGCCTCGACCACATCAGGGTGCTCGTCGAGGAACTTCTGCGACACGATGATGTTCGTGATCACGAACTTCTTGTCCGGCCACAGGTCCTTCTCGTCGAGGAGCACCTTCGCGCCCTCGGACACCAGCTTGGACGCGGTCGGCTCGGGCACCCAGGCGCCGTCCAGATCACCGGACTTGTAGGCGTCGGGTGTCACCTTGTTGTCCGAGCGGACCACCGAGACGTCGCCCTTGCCGCTCTGGGCGTCGACCTTCCAGCCCTTCTCGGAGATCCAGTTGAGGAAGGCCACGTCCTGGGTGTTGCCGAGCTGCGGGGTGGCGATCTTCTTGCCCTTGAGGTCGTCCGGGGTCTTGATCCTGTCCGGGTTGACGACCAGCTTCACCCCGCCGGAGGCCGAGCCGGAGATGATCCGCAGCCCCTTGCCCTGGGACTTGCTGAAGCCGTTGATGGAGGGGGAGGGGCCGATGAAGCCGATGTCGATGGACCCGGCGTTCAGCGCCTCGATCTCGGAGGGGCCCGCGTTGAAGGTCGTGGACTCGACCTTGGTGCCGCCCAGTTCCTTCTGGATGGTGCCTTCCTGGATGCCGACCAGGGCGGTGGCGTGCGTGAGGTTCGGGAAGTAGCCGATCTTCACGGTGTCCGAGGAGAGCTTCTTCCCCTTGGCGGAGACGTTCGCCTTCTTCGTGTCGTCGTCCTTGGCCTCGGAGCCGTAGCCGCAGGCGGTGGCCGCCAGGGCGAGCAGCGGCAGCGCCGCGACGGCGGCGATGGAGCGGCGAACGGTGGAACGGGGGGCAGGCACGGGAGGCTTTCCTCTCGTTGGCCCGGCGCTCACGTCCCGCTGTCTGGTCAGGGGGGCGTGGCCGGGAGGTCGGCAGGTCTTGGGCGGTACGTACGGTGCGGGAGGGCGCGCGAGCAGTGCGCGTACGTCATCACGCACATCGCCCGACCCCGCCCTGGCCGCTGCCGAGGGCGCCGCTGCCGACCCGCCCGCCCTCCTTCGCGAAGGTGGAGAAGAAGTCTGTGGCCATCAGAAGTCCCACTCGGCGTCGTCGTCGGCGGCCTGCGCGACGGCTTCGGCGACCGCGGCGAACGCGGCGCCCGCCATGCCGGCGCTCAGCGTCGTCCCGTCCGCCGGGTCGATCAGCAGGAACGAGCCGGTGCGCCGGGAGTCCTCGTACGCGTCGAGCGCGAGCGGCTCGGCGGTGCGCACGACGACCCGGCCGATGTCGTTGGCGACCAGCTGCCCGGGTGCCGGGTGCTGGGAGAGGTCGTCCAGGGTGAGCCGGGAGGGGATGTCCTTGACGATCGCCTTGACCGTGCGGGTGGTGTGCTTGATCAGCACTCGCTGGCCCACCGAGAGCGGCTGGTCGGCGACGTGGCAGACGGTCGCCTCGACGTCCCTCGTGACGGCGGGGGAGTCGTCGGCAGGGGCGATCAGGTCACCGCGCGAGATGTCGATGTCGTCGGCCAGCCGGAGCGTCACCGACTGCGGGGCCCAGGCGATGTCGACGCTCTCCCCGAGCGCGTCGATGCCCGTGATCGTGGTGGTGCGCCCCGAGGGGAGTACGGAGACGGTCTCGCCGACCCGGAACACCCCGGCGGCGATCTGACCGGCGTAACCGCGGTAGTCGGGGTGCTCGGCGCTCTGCGGGCGGATCACGTACTGCACGGGGAAGCGCGCGTGGCAGGCGGTGAGGTCGTGGCTGACCGGCACCGTCTCCAGGTGCTCCAGGACGGTCGGCCCGCCGTACCAGTCCATGTGCGCGGACGGCTCCACCACGTTGTCCCCGGCCAGCGCCGAGATCGGGATCGCGGTGATCTCCGGGACGCCGAGCGACGCGGCGTACGCGGTGAACTCCTCGGCTATCGCGGCGAACACGGGCTCCGCGTAGTCGACCAGGTCCATCTTGTTGACGGCCAGCACCACGTGCGGGACGCGCAGCAGCGCGGCGACCGCGGCGTGCCGGCGGGTCTGCTCGACGACCCCGTTGCGGGCGTCGACCAGGACCACGGCCAGCTCCGCCGTGGAGGCGCCGGTCACCATGTTGCGGGTGTACTGCACATGGCCCGGGGTGTCCGCGAGGATGAACCGCCGCCGGGCGGTGGCGAAGTAGCGGTAGGCCACGTCGATGGTGATGCCCTGCTCGCGCTCGGCCCGCAGCCCGTCGGTCAGCAGCGCCAGGTCCGGCGCTTCCTGGCCGCGGTTGAGCGAGGCCTGCTCGACGGCCTCCAGCTGGTCCGTGAGGATCGACTTGGAGTCGTGCAGCAGGCGTCCCACGAGGGTGGACTTGCCGTCGTCGACCGACCCGGCCGTGGCGAACCGCAGCAGGGTGGTGGCCGACACGTCGGCGAACTGGTCGGTGGTCGTGGTCATGGTTAGAAGTACCCCTCGCGCTTGCGGTCTTCCATCGCGGCCTCGGACATCTTGTCGTCGGCGCGGGTCGCGCCCCGCTCGGTGAGCCGGGAGGCGGCGATCTCGGTGATCACGCCCTCCAGCGTGGTGGCGTCGGAGTCGACGGCACCGGTGCAGGACATGTCGCCGACCGTGCGGTAGCGGACCAGTCGGGTCTCGGTGGACTCGTGCTCCTTGGGACCGCCCCAGTGCCCGGCGGTCAGCCACATGCCGTTGCGGTTGAAGACCTCGCGCTCATGGGCGAAGTAGATCTCCGGGAGCTCGATCCCCTCCCGCTCGATGTACTGCCAGACGTCCAGCTCGGTCCAGTTGGAGATCGGGAAGACCCGTACGTGCTCGCCGGGGGCGTGCCTGCCGTTGTAGAGCTGCCACAGTTCGGGCCGCTGGCGGCGCGGGTCCCACTGCGAGAACTCGTCGCGCAGCGAGAAGACCCGCTCCTTGGCGCGCGCCTTCTCCTCGTCGCGCCGCCCGCCGCCGAACACCGCGTCGAAGCGATGCTGCTGGATCGCCTCGGTCAGCGGGACCGTCTGGAGCGGGTTGCGGGTGCCATCGGGGCGCTCGCGGAGTTTTCCGGCGTCGATGTACTCCTGCACGGAGGCGACGTGCAGCCGCAGCCCGTGCTTCTTCACCGTACGGTCGCGGTACTCCAGGACCTCGGGGAAGTTGTGTCCGGTGTCCACGTGCAGCAGGGTGAACGGCACCGGCGCGGGCGCGAACGCCTTGAGCGCCAGGTGCAGCATCACGATGGAGTCCTTGCCGCCGGAGAAGAGGATCACCGGCCGCTCGAACTCGCCCGCCACCTCACGGAAGATGTGGACGGCCTCCGACTCCAGGGAGTCCAGGTGGCTGAGCGCGTACGGGTTGACGGTGCCTTCCGGCACGGTGGCGACGGTGCTCACGCCAGGCCCCTCTCGGTGAGCAGCGCGTGGAGCGCCGCTGCGGACTCCTGCACGGTCTGCTGGTGCGACTCGATCCGCAGGTCGGGCGATTCGGGCGCCTCGTAGGGGTCGTCGACCCCGGTGAGCCCGCTGATCTCGCCGGCCGCCTGCTTGGCGTACAGCCCCTTCACATCGCGTACGGAGCACACCTCGACGGGGGTCGCGACGTGCACCTCCAGATAGGTGGTGGACTCGGTGGCGTGCCGCTTGCGGACGGCCTCGCGGCTGTCGGCGAACGGGGCGATGACGGGGACCAGCGCCTTCACGCCGTTGGCGGCGAGCAGTTCGGCGACGAAGCCGATCCGGGCCACGTTGGTGTGCCGGTCCTCGCGGGAGAAGCCGAGGCCCGCGGAGAGGAACTCGCGGATCTCGTCGCCGTCGAGCACCTCCACCCGGTGTCCCTCGGTCCGCAGCCGGCCCGCCAGCTCGTACGCGATGGTGGTCTTGCCCGCGCTCGGCAGACCGGTCAGCCAGATCGTGGCTCCCGTCTCCGTCACGCTCATCGAAGTCTCCTGATCAGTCGTCATCAGCCGTGCAGCCCGCATTCGGTCTTGCCCCGCCCGGCCCAGCGGCCGGCCCGTGCGTCCTCGCCCTCCAGCACCCGGCGGGTGCAGGGCGCGCAGCCGACGGAGGCGTAACCGTCCATCAGCAGCGGGTTGGTGAGCACCCCGTGCTCGGCGACGTAGGCGTCCACGTCGTCCTGGGTCCAGCGGGCGATGGGGGAGACCTTCACCTTGCGGCGCTTGGCGTCCCAGCCGACGACCGGGGTGTTCGCCCGGGTCGGGGACTCGTCGCGGCGCAGGCCCGTCGCCCACGCGGCGTACGCGGTCAGGCCGTCCTCCAACGGCTTCACCTTGCGCAGCGCGCAGCACAGGTCGGGGTCACGGTCGTGCAGCTTCTCGCCGTGCTCCGCGTCCTGTTCGGCCACGGTCTGGCGCGGGGTGATCGTGATGACGTTGACGTCCATCACCGCGTCCACCGCGTCCCGGGTCCCGATGGTCTCCGGGAAGTGGTAGCCGGTGTCGAGGAAGACCACGTCCACGCCCGGCATCACCCGCGACGCCAGATGCGCGACCACGGCGTCCTCCATCGAGGAGGTGACGCAGAAGCGCGGCCCGAAGGTGTCGGTCGCCCACTTCAGGATCGTAGGCGCGGAGGCGTCCTCCAGCTCCCGTCCGGCCCGCTCGGCCAGCTCCCGAAGCTCGCTGTCCGTCAGCTCGCCGCTCAGCAGAGTGTCCGTCATATCGCTTCCCTTTCACCGTCGTTGCGCTGAACGCCCCGGGTCAGCAGACCCAGGAACTTCAGCTGGAACGCACGGTTGCAGGAAGCACATTCCCAGGCGCCGTGACCGGTCTCGTTGGGGCGCAGGTCCTCGTCGCCGCAGTAAGGGCAGTAGAACGGGGCGGCTCGCTCGCTCATGACAGCGACTCCGCACTGGCCCGGGCCGCCCAGGTCGCGAAGCGCTCGCCGTCCTCGCGCTCCTCCTGGAAGCGGCCGAGCACCCGCTCGACGTAGTCGGGCAGTTCGGCCGAAGTGACCTTCAGGCCGCGCACCTTGCGGCCGAACCCGGCCTCCAGGCCGAGCGCCCCGCCGAGGTGCACCTGGTAGCCCTCGACCTGATTGCCGCTCTCGTCCAGCATCAACTGGCCCTTGAGGCCGATGTCCGCGACCTGGATACGGGCGCAGGCGTTCGGGCAGCCGTTGATGTTGATGGTGATCGGGTGGTCGAACTCCGGGATGCGGCGCTCCAGTTCGTCGATGAGAGCGGCGCCGCGCGCCTTCGTCTCGACGATCGCCAGCTTGCAGAACTCGATGCCGGTGCAGGCCATCGTGCCGCGCCGGAACGGGGACGGGGTGACCTTGAGGTCGAGCGCCTCCAGTCCGGAGACCAGGGACTCCACCTGCTCCTCGGCCACGTCGAGCACGATCATCTTCTGCTCGGCGGTGGTCCGCACCCGGCCGGAGCCGTGCGCGTCGGCCAGCTCGGCGATCTTGGTGAGCGTGGAGCCGTCGACCCGGCCGACCCGCGCGGCGAAGCCGACGTAGAAACGGCCGTCCTTCTGCCGGTGCACGCCGAGGTGGTCGCGCCAGGTCTGGGCGGGCTCCTCGGGCGCGGGGCCGTCGGTCAGCTCGCGCTTCAGGTACTCGTCCTGAAGGATCTGGCGGAACTTCTCCGGGCCCCAGTCCGCGACCAGGAACTTCAGACGGGCGCGGGTGCGCAGCCGCCGGTAGCCGTAGTCGCGGAAGATCGAGATGACGCCGCCGTACACGTCGGGGACCTCGTCCAGCGGCACCCAGGCGCCGAGCCGCACCCCGAGCTTGGGGTTGGTGGAGAGGCCGCCGCCGACCCAGAGGTCGAAACCGGGGCCGTGCTCCGGGTGGTTCACGCCGACGAAGGCGATGTCGTTGATCTCGTGCGCCACGTCCAGGTGCGGGGAGCCGGAGATCGCCGTCTTGAACTTGCGGGGCAGGTTGGAGAAGTCGGGGTTGCCGATGAACCGCCGCTGGATCTCGTCGATGGCGGGTGTGCCGTCGATGATCTCGTTCTCCGCGACGCCCGCGACGGGCGAGCCGAGGATCGTGCGGGGCGTGTCACCGCAGGCCTCGGTGGTGGACAGGCCCACCTCTTCGAGCCGCCGCCAGATCTCCGGCACGTCCTCGATGCGGATCCAGTGGTACTGCACGTTCTGCCGGTCGGTGAGGTCGGCGGTGCCGCGCGCGAACTCCTGGGAGATCTCCCCGATCACCCGCAGCTGCTGCGTGGTCAGCCGGCCGCCGTCGATGCGGACGCGCAGCATGAAGTACTCGTCGTCCAGCTCCTCCGGCTCCAGCACGGCCGTCTTGCCGCCGTCGATGCCGGGCTTGCGCTGGGTGTACAGCCCCCACCAGCGCATGCGTCCGCGCAGGTCGTTCGGGTCGATGGAGTCGAAGCCGCGCTTGGAGTAGATCGTCTCAATACGTGTCCGTACGTTGAGACCGTCGTCGTCCTTCTTGAACTGCTCGTTCCCGTTCAGAGGGGTGTGGTGGCCCACGGCCCACTGACCCTCGCCACGGTGGCGTCCGGCCTTGCGGCGGGGCGTGGTGGTCGCAGGCTGTTCCGGGGTAGCGGCCATGACAATACGTCCTTCGGGACTGCGGGAGGGCGGCTCTGAGCGGCACACTCGCGCTGAGGCGCGGCGGTGCGCAGGGCTGTTCAGAGGGAAGAGGGGTGCGGCGGTGCTGGGACTCTCAGCTCGCCGGACAGATGGCGCTGGACATGCGGCAGAGGTCGACGTGGCGTCGACTCACCAAGGCAATTCCAGTTCCAGACATGACGGAAGCGTGTCACGCGCATCTCGGGGCAGTCCACCACTATCCGCTATGTGGACGGCTGGGTCTCGAAGGGTGGGACGATGTGGCGCTGATCACGGAGTACGGCATCGGCATTGGTGACAAAACGCCCACCTGGCGGGGGGGGGGGGGGGGGGGGGGGGGGCGGGGGCGGGCGCCCCCCCCCCCCCCCCCCCGCCGCGCGGGGGGGGGGGGGGGGCGGGGCGGGCGGGGGGGGGGGCGCGCCGCCGCCCCCGC